>NZ_JBYSZR010000024.1:0-75047 GCF_058787375.1 Stenotrophomonas sp. FW305-3-2-15-E-LB1 | reverse complement strand
GCGCGCTCGCGGGGCACGGCCCCGCGCTACCACCGCCCCGCCCGGTAGCGCCGGGCCATGCCCGGCGGAAAATCAAAGCCGCCGCGCTGCGCGCTCGCGGGGCATGGCCCCGCGCTACCACCACCCCGCCAGGTAGCGCCGGGCCATGCCCGGCGGAAAATCAAAACCGCCGCGCTGCGCGCTCGCGGGGCACGGCCCCGCGCTACCACCACCCCGCCCCGGTAGCGCCGGGCCATGCCCGGCGGAAAATCAAACGTCCCGTGCAACCACGCTTAGCGCGCGGTCCAACCGCCATCCATCGGCAGTGCCGTGCCTGTCATCTGCGCGGCGGCGTCTGATGCCAGAAACACCACCATGTCGCCGAGCTGCTCCGGCGTCACGAACTGCAACGACGGCTGCTTCTCGGCCAACAGCTCACGCGCGGCGGATTCCTGGTCCGTTCCTTCCCGCTCCGCCAGCGCGGTGATCTGCTTCTCTACAAGCACGGTCCGCACCCACCCCGGGCAGATCGCGTTGGCCGTGATGCCCGTGCCCGCGTTTTCCAGCGCGGTCACTTTGGTAAACCCGACCACGCCATGCTTGGCCGCCACATAGGCGGACTTGTTCACCGAACCCACCAACCCGTGCGCCGACGCGATATTGATGATGCGACCCCATCCCTGCTGCTTCATGTGCGGCAAGGCCGCCGCCGTTGCATGGAATACCGCAGACAGATTCAGCGCCAGGATGGCATCCCACTTATCGATGGGGAATTCCTCGATGGACGCGGTGTGCTGGATGCCCGCGTTGTTCACGAGAATGTCGATGCGGCCCATCGTGGCAACGGAACGGGCGATCATCTCCCGCACCGCTTCGCCACGGGACAGGTCGGCGCCGTCGTGCGCCACCCGCACACCGAACTCGGCCTTCAGGCTGGAACGGATGCGCTCGATGTCCTGGGCATCGCCAAAGCCATTCAGCACGATGTCGGCACCGTGCCGCGCCAGCGCCGTGGCAATGCCAAGACCGATACCGCTGGTGGAGCCGGTTACTACCGCGACCTTTCCACTGAACATGCGCGAGCTTCCTTAGGACGGAGGCCCAAGTGTAGATCCACGCCATGCGTGGATGCCCCCCCCCTCGGCACAAGCTCACCCTGCCAGTGTAGATCCACGCCACGCGTGGATGCTCCACCTCTCGGCACAAGCCCAGGCTGGCCGTATAGTCAGCCCATCCAGCCAAGGACGGTCCGATGAACCTGCGCTACGCCCTGCTGCCCGCTGCCCTGACCGTACTGCTTGCCCCAGTGGCAAGCCTTGCGGCACAACCGCAGGCCCCCAGCACACCGCTGACCACCGGCAGCGTGCGCCTGGATATTGCCAGCGGTCGGGTCGAGGGCGACATCTGCGTGACCCATCTGCCAGCCGACTCACGGGGCTCGTTCGCACTCAACGCCGGCCTGAATGTTGCGCGGATCACCGATGGTGACGGCAAAGACGTGGCCTTTGGTGGTAGGTACGATCCCGGCGTGGACGGCGAGGCGCGTGTCTACACCGTGGCCGAACCCACCGCCAAGCTCTGCGTGCAGTATGTCGGCGCGTTTCCGCTCTACCCGAAGCACGATGCCATTGACGACTTCAAAGGCATGATGGCCTTCAACGGGGACAGCGCCCGCTTCACCGAGCAATCCGCATGGCTGCCACTGGCATTCGACCCCAAGACCCGTGTGCGCAGCCGCGAGAGTCGTTACGACCTGCAGGTAGACTGCAACGGCTGTCGGTTCCTGTATCTCAACGGCAGCCCGGCCATTGAAGGCGCACAAGGCCGCTTCCGCACCGATATCGCCCGGCCGATTCTGCTGTTCGGCGGCAGCGGCCCGATCACCCGCACCACACAGGTCACCCTGCTCAACGAGAGCCTGCCCACGGCCAAGGTCGATGCGCTGTCCAACGCGGTACAGAAAGTGGCCGAGGCCTATACGCGCTACATGGGCGTATCGCCGGCCGAGCGCCCCACCTTCCTGCGCATGGTCACGCTTGACCAGGTGGAGCGCGACCGCCGTGGCAACGAGTGGGGCTTTGCCGCCTGGCCGACCATTGCGATGAGCGGCAGCATCGGCAACGTGGCCGACTCGCTGCTGGCGGGTGGCGAACGGGCCGAGCGGCGCGTGCAGTACATCGCACACGAAATGGGCCACTACTACTTCGGCACCTTGAATCAACCGCAGGGCCCCTACTACTGGTTCCTGCTCGAATCCAGCGCCGAGTTCCTGTCGATCAAGGCGCTGCGTGAGGTCCGTGGCGATGCCGCCGCGGATCGCTACATCGCGCGGCTGCAATCGTCCATCGACAAACAGGACAAGCCCCTGCCGGCATTGGACACCATCGATGCAAGTTCCAATCTGGGCGAGCTGTATCGCTACGTCTACGCGCCCTTGCTGCTGCTCTCGCTGGAACAACAGGTGGGCGAAGCGAAGATGCAGGCCTTCATGCGCGGCCTGCTGGCTGCGCCCTCCCCCAACGATTGGGCCGAGCTGCAGAGCATTGCGATGAAGGCCGGCATCGACGCCAAGGCCTGGGAACAGTGGCAAGCCAGCTGCGTGTCAGGCGGCGCGCCACGCTGTAGATCCACGCCACGCGTGGACGCTCCTCAGCGCCCCATCACTTCAAGCGCTCAACCAGCCGCTGCCCCACTTCCAGCGCCGAAGCCGGGTTCTGCCCGGTGATCAGCTCGCGATCCACCACAACATGGCTGGTCCACGGCGTGGTGTTGCTACTGAACTTCGCACCCGCCCGCTGCAACGCGGTCTGCGGATAGAACTTCATTTCACCGCCGCCCAGCATCGGCTTGGCTTGCTCCTCTTCCTGGTTGCTGATCACCGTCATCTGGTAGCCGCTGTAGATCCACTTCGGAGCGGTCGGCATGCCACCCGCTTCCAGCTTCGCCACGAAACCGTTGGCATCCGGCAGTGTGGACAGCAGCGCGATCGGGCCGTGGCAGACCAGCGCGGTGGTCTTGTTGCGCTGGTGGAAGTCGGCCAGCAGCCGACCCAGCGCGGGGCTCTTAAGCAGATCCTGCATCGGCGCATGGCCTCCGGGAATGTAGACCGCGTCGAAGCGCGCGTAGCCCTGCTGCTCGACACGCGCCAAGCTGACCACCGGCGAGGCCGTCGGCGAGGTCAGCGCCAGCTTCTCCAGCAGGTCCTTGTGCAGCTTCAGCTGCGCGGCATCGTTGCCGAAGTACGCCGCCGTTACCGAGGACGCATCCACCGTCGGCGCCCGCCCCTGCGGCGTGGCGAAGGTCACCTCGTGGCCCGCGTCCAGCAGCAGCTTGACCGGCTGCATCAGCTCGTTGAGATAGAAGCCGGTGGACAGCGCCTTGCCGTCCTTCAGGTCCAGGTGGTTCTCGTCGGACAGCACCACCAGCACGTTGGCTGCTTGGGCGCCGGTGGCGGCCAGGGTCAGGGCGAGCGCTGCGGCCAGCCGGGTCATCAGGTTCATGGGTAGCTCCTCTGGGAATGGCGGCCACTTTATTCATCGCCGAAGCGGCGATAAATTGACCTCATCGCAAAAGATCTGTTCCCCGGAGAGCTAAATGAGCCGCAAGTTCGACTACCTAGGCGACGTGGAGGTGTTCCTGGCGGTGGTCGAGCACGGCTCGTTCACCGCCGGCGCCGTGGCGCTGTCCACCACGCCCTCGGTGCTGAGCCGCGCGGTCACCCGCCTGGAAGCGCGGCTGGGCCGACAGCTGCTGCAGCGGACCACCCGCCGCGTGGGCCTGACCGAGGCCGGGCGGCTCTATCTGGAACAGGTGCGCACCGCCTTCAGCCTGCTGGACGACGCCGAGCGCGACGTGCAGGGTCAGGACGGCGCGCTGGCCGGCCGCGTGCGCCTGAGCGTGCCGACCACCTATGGCCACTACCGGCTGCCGCCCGTGCTGGCGCGCTTTGCGCAGCAGTACCCGCAGGTGCAGGTGGAACTGAACATCACCAACCGCAATGTGGACCTGGTGGCGGAGGGCTTCGACCTGGCTATTCGGCTGGGGCAGTTGCCGGACAGCGGGCTGGTGGGGCGAAAGCTGGAAGATGCGCCGCTGGTGCTGGTGGCTTCGCCGGAGTACCTGGAGCGCCGGGGTACGCCGCAGACGCTGGAGGATCTGGAGCAGCACCTGTGCCTGCCGTTTGTGATGCCGCGTACTGGGCGGTTGGCGCCCTGGGTGTTTCGGGATGGTGGGCGGGATGTGGACTGGCTGCCGCGCTCGTCCATCGAGACCTCCGACGATGTGCTGGGCGTGGTGTCGCTGGCCGAACAGGGCATCGGCATCTGTCAGAGCTACGAGTTCATTGTGCGCGAGCGGTTGCAGCGCGGGGAGCTGGTGGAAGTGCTGCCGCAGCTGCGCGGGCGGTCGAGGCCGTTCTCGGTGATCTATGCGCCGCACCGGCGGCAGTCGGCGGCGGCGCGGGCGATGATTGAGTTAATGATGGGGAATGTTCCATTAGTTGCTACGTAAAGCAGGTTGTCGCGATCAAGAGCGTTGTGCAGTCGCGCTTGCCGAAGAAATTCTGCCCATCGACACCCTGCCGCCAGATGTGAAGACCACGATACGCGCCCCCCATGACCGGTGAAAAAACTCCATGCTTGGTGGAAGTTTACGCGACGAAGAAGCAACCCTCCCTCAGGCAGCCAGAATTCGGCGAAGCATCTGCTCTGCCGCCTCATCATCGGCGCAGTGATAAATCTCCTTGGCCATCTGTCGCATGGGTACCCCGGGAGCTACCTCCGCATCGCCATCGGAGATATTCACCTCAGCCAATTCTGCATCCGTTGGAAGTCCGTATGGAAATTCAATGATCATCCAAACATCTACGGCGCGGAAAGATTGACCATCTCTTGTCTCGACGCGATCAAAAAGTTCCCTCATCTTCTCCGCACCGGCACCGTACATCAGAGCGGCATTCAAAGCGGGGCTCAACCGCACACCAATCAATGGAGGGCGGTCCCGAAAAGTGATATCGCAGTACATCTCATGCCTTGATAAACGAATAAGAGCCTGCGCATTTTGCTGCACAGGACTAAGTACCTCTCGCTCCATACTGCCCCCTTTATTCTGCCGAGTAAGAAGCTTACAACAAGAGGAACGACCGGCAACAGTGCCCCTAGAAATCATTGACATGTCTCCATGATGACCCCAGGCCGCGAATGGTTTGCAGTGACCCAGAAGCTTGGGCGATCTACAAGTCCGACACGCATTGAGGCTATCAATGAAGAGACGACATCACAGAGACTGTTGAGGGATGGAACATCCCAGTGAAGGCAATCGAGCTTTCGAAAGCGAAATTCACCTGCTATAAGTGCTCGCAGGATGCGCTAGCTACCCGCCCGCACCACATTGATAAATGTACTTTCTTACAATTCGCATACGATCACGAAATTAAATTATGGCGCAACGAAAAAGAATCGCAAAAGAGACACAGCTTCGTCTGTTCTCAGAGGCTGCAGCCCATTGCCAAAGACCGGAGTGCTTGCAACCCATTTTCCCACCTGAGATGGGAGGTGACAGACATATCGCCGAGATGGCCCACGTGATTCCTCATGGCGAGAATGGCCCGCGTCACGAAGAGAGGCCCGCAGGTGACTTTGATGTCGACTCTTTTGACAACCTGATTCTTCTATGTCCATCTTGTCATACGATTATCGACAAAGACCCTTCTAGCTACAGCCGGAGCACTCTACTGGGCTGGAAGTCTGGCCACTTAGCGGCCCTGGCGAATAGACAGGGAATTTGCGCCTACGATAGACGTGATCAAGCCAGAGATGCAGTGACTGCAGCGATGATGGATAACTATGCGGTATGGAATGAACTGGCGCCCTCAGAGGGATCGGAATTTGAGTATGACCCAGAATCTGAATCAGCCCAAAGATGGACAAGAAGGATGCGTAGCACAATTATTCCGAACAGCTTTCGAATTCTTGGAGTAATATCCTCAAACAGGCACCATCTGACGACATCAGAGAAACACTCTTTTGCCATCTATCAAGAGCACGTTAGAGGGCTAGTTGAGCGTCATATCTGCGGCAACCCTGGCGGCGGAATACGCTTCCCAGATGAAATTAACAGGATATTCGAATGAGCTGGCAGATTAACTACGCAATCAAGAGCATTCAACATTATCACGGCGAGAGCTCTACACATCATCTTCGAGGCGACGCGATTTCGATAACACTCCCCCAGCAGCCCCCCGCGGTGGCCGTAATATCTGCCGCATACACTATCGACGCGGAGCTAGCGATGGCCTGCCACGAGGAGTTCCCTGAGATGGAGTTTCTATGTGGCTATCGAAAGGAATGCGTGTGGACCGGAGATGCAATTGGTTACGTGGAAAGTAAATCAATAGGATGGGGCAGTGCCGGAACGCTGAATAGTGCAATTGGAAAGCAATCACTTAAAACAACATCACATAAAGACTATTTTTTTTCATACCGACTAATCAGACAGATGAAATCCATCAAATCGCTTGAAAGGCAGTTTGATCGCATATTCATTATGACTTTAGCCGGCGGAAAAAGCTATCGCGTAGGAATGATTATGGAGTACGAGCCAACAGCAGATGCCATCCGCACTTTCTGGGATAGATTTGGCCCTATAGATATAGCATGGAATATCAACCCAAGCGGCAATCCGACCCCAAATGCCATTGAGGCCGGGAGAAACCTAGGATGCAAGGTAATCAAATGGGAAGATCTGAAATCCCTGCTTTGAAATCGACAATGTCTGCACGCGAAGTTGCAAAACACCTAATTGAGTCCTGTGCATCCTTGACAGAATTTGACTCATACATGTTTGGCTCATCAATCCGCGGCTTTGGAAATGACTTTGACATATTAATAATAATATTCTCGACCACATCGATCGAAAAATTAAAAAGCGAGATAGCAATTGCGGGCGCGGAGCTGCCGCTTGATGTTCTTTACATGCTCCCAGAGGAAGAATGTGAGACAGAATTTATTGAACGCCAAGGCTGTGTATCGCTCACCCAACTCGCCAAACTCGACTATTAGCAGATTCATACTCCTGATTTCTGCTCAGCGGCATCTGATCGCTCATCGCCAACGATTCTTAACATTCCGGGATCGCGAATGCAGCAGGCAGGTGACCCATCAGAACCGCCGATTCCTATTGAACGGAATGAGACATCAATGAGCCCCTGTGCGGAGACAACTCTTATTGAAGGCTTAAATTGTGTGTAAGATCATTCAGGAATCGAAAGAACCCCGATCGATGTAGTTCGTGGAAAAGCTGCACGAAGCAAGGCGCCAGAGGTCGGTGGCTTCGTCCAACCGACACCTGGAGCAAGGAATAGAGGAAAGGAGCCTGGCTACTTTCCACAAATTAACAGAGTTGGTTTGCCGAGAGGTGCGGCCTAGATAGAACCGCCCCTTTCGGAACAAAAGTTCAACGCCCAATACACCTAAAGAACAACCACAAACATCTGCCATACCAGAAAAATTACACACCCACAACACTTTTGACGCTAGCCAAATTTCATACCCATCAGCCTCTTGGCATCTCTATCGCCTTTAAGAGTGATAATCACACTCTTCTCAAGCGCATCTCTAGATGCAGCATCCAGAAATGGCGACATACTTTGAAAGTTCTCATAATTCAGAGTGGCAATATACTGCCTATCCTCGGCCATGAAGCTTTCGCAAATGAAAGAGAACCAACTTGCCCTTGGCTTCGGAGCCATGTCAGCAAAAAGGCGATTGTCATGCCACAGCAAATCCATGTCGTGCGGTCGACCGTATCTAAAAACAAGCCAATCAAAGCAGACAATACGGGCGCTGGTAATTCCATCAGAATCCTGCCCCTGGACCGAAACATCCAGATTAAACCGGACCTTATTCTCCCCCGAATTGTTCTTTAAGGTTATTCCCGCCGAGCTATGGGGATAGAGCCTCTGCACAATAAGACGATATGTACTATCAAGCTGATCCAACGGATCTGATTGAGCGTAACGCAGTGCCAGCTCATCTTGATAGACCATCGCAGACTTGACCACTTGCAACTCTTTCGCCTTGTCTCTTTCAAGATCGACGAAAGATTGAAGACGTCTCCTCTCCTCTTCCAATCCCGCAAGCCGCATGCTTAAAGAAACATACTCATCCAGAGCGCGCTTTCCGGCCATATGCTGCAGAAGCATCCTTCGAGCAGTGGACTTTGACGATTCCGAAATCTCAAGCTGTTCGAGTTCTGATCTTATCCTTACTTCATCAAGTATAAGCCGTTGTTCGCGATTGGACACCAAAGCCCGCTGAAAATTCTCAACCTGCTCAAAGTGAGCCAATGCAGTTGGCTGAAAAATTTTAGTGAGACCCTCATAAAGCGAAAGAAGGTCCTCTCGCGTTATATCAACTCGACGCTGCTGGGCATCTTTAATTCCATCCAGCTCAAAGCGCAAAAGTTGAATGTCCTCGGAAATTCCCCTTAACTCAGATGTTAACTGATTGACGTCATTTTCCATCTGACGATAATCTGCAGAAATTTCGAAAGCCTGGATACTCTCCCGAAGAAGCCCCACATCCCTCCCGAGCTCTTTAAGCCTATTTTCTGGACGCTGTCCCGCCTTAAATATATCTCTGAAGATGCCGGACCTTTTGACAAGCTTTACCTCGTCCCTCAACAAATCAAGCCTTTCCTTCAGCTCAACCTTGCGTCTGGCCAGCGCACCATCCACATTAAGTAGGTATAACGTCCTCTGCAAAGCCTCATGGGGAGCCTCCTTCTCGAGGGCCACAGGACTCACCGAGTCCTGCTGGCTTCGCCGGGCGAAGCGAGGGAACAGAGATCGAAAAGAATATTCATTTGAATCGAATCCGCCGAACTTGTTTAGCCACTCGCGGAATGGCTTAATTTTTATTTCCTTATCGTTCAGCGTGATCTTGGAGCCGTCGCCTGTCCTCGCGATTCTGAAATCGGAATCCCCGATGCGTACATCCAAATAGAACCACCATTTAGCTGCGACGGAGACAAGGGCATGCGGCGGCTTATCCGCGCCAAGGCAATGGTGAATCAGACGCAGAGCCAAGGTCTTCCCGACGCCATTACTGTCCCCATCTTGACGGTCTTCAACATGCTCCCCATCGCCTAAGATAAGGGAAAGACCCCGTTCGCGGAATACAAGCTCCCTGAAACTACTTTCACTAGAAGAAAGTCGCAATATCTTCATTCACTTAATCCCACCCGACCATCACCAGCATCAACGACCTCTCCTATTGAGAAAAGAAGAAGAACTGAGACGATAATCAGTTCGACTGAAGGCCTTGACGGCCACCCAGAATCCTCTGCCTGAGCGACATGCCATAATTGATCAACACTTCGCGGACCTTCACCAAGAATTGATCGAACTAGCCCGGCAACGCCGACAATAGAACGACTAAAATCAATATGCTTCTGCGGAAGAAGTGCTGTTTGGATTTTCAAAGACATCACACGCCTCAAAGTACTTAGCAATTACCAGCAATGATGCTTCCCGAAAAGCCTTAACCGTGTGACAGTGCGCCTTTGCAACACCGGGAATTAGAGACTCTGAGAGTGACCAAAATCTCTCATCGGCACTCAATCCGCTCGGAAGATCACTGTATCTCTGCTTAACTTCTTCTGAAATCACCTGAAGCCAAGAAGAATCCCGATGGGCAAGCATTCTGTCAACCAAGTGACTTCGCCGCGCATAGTGCATCAGCCGGTACCTTACGGAGTCGCTAAATCCATTGTATTCAGCTTTCAAATCGAACTCCGCAGGAAGGTCGATTCTATCTAGATGCACGGAATCATCATCGGCATCAGCTAGTCCTTTGAGAATCTCCCCCAAAGCCGATAGATCAAGTTCCTTAGGAGTGGACGATGGCAAGTCACCTACCATCAGAATTTGCTGCTCTTGGGAAAGGGCCTCAAATGTAGTTCGAAGCTGAAAGGCACCGATGGGAGAGCAGTCCTCCAGCATGGACTTAGACTTCTTCAGCGCACTTAATGACTCAGCGACTGGGGCTGGAATTCCCAAAAACTTGTCATTCATCACAAAGTGATAATGCTTAAGGTCGGGATAAGCTTCCTCTAGCTTTTCGAAGTCGTTGACTGCCTTAGCGCAAGAGGTCACAGGATTAGCATCAGCGCTAGGAGCATATAGTTGAAAGAAGCGGAGCTGTGCTGGTACGTAACCATCATTCCCCCTATCGCCATGACTACCCCAGGGCCGCACTGCACGATAGTCCGCATCACTTCTAGTCATAAGATCATTAAACAAATCTTGGAACTGGCTTCCATTGCTCCTGTGCAAACGCAACTGGAAATAGGTACTCAGCACGACAGTAGACACGCCCGCCCCCTCCCTTGGCTGGATTCTTGGGACAGTACACAAAATTCCACGCGTCAGGAAGATCCGCTCCGCGCACAGGCCTGCGCTTAACCTTCTTGAGATGAGGCTATGTGATCCCTCTTATCGCTACGAGAGAGACCCTCGCGTTCACCTTCGCAAGTTTTGCAGCGACCACCCACAGCTATTGATTCCGAGAATTGGTGGGCGCTCGGCCAATCCACAAGCAAAGAGGGCGCCTCTCGGCGCCCTCGTTCTTTCAACTCATTCCCACTCAATAGTAGCCGGCGGCTTCCCCGAGATGTCATAGACAACCCTTGAAACCCCCCGCAACTCATTGATGATCCGGTTGCTCACCGTACCCAGGAACTCATACGGCAGATGCGCCCAGTGCGCGGTCATGAAGTCAATCGTCTCCACCGCACGCAGCGCAATCACCCACTCATAAGCGCGCGCATCGCCCACCACGCCCACCGACTTCACCGGCAGGAACACGGCAAACGCCTGGCTGGTCTTGTCGTACAGATCCGCCTTGCGCAGCTCGTCAATGAAGATGGCATCAGCCTTGGCCAGCAGCTCGGCGTATTCGCGCTTCACTTCGCCCAGGATACGCACGCCCAGGCCCGGGCCCGGGAACGGATGGCGGTAGACCATGGTGCGCGGCAGGCCGAGTTCGACGCCCAGGCGGCGCACTTCGTCCTTGAACAGCTCGCGCAGCGGCTCCACCAGGCCCAGCTTCATGTGCTCCGGCAGGCCGCCCACGTTGTGGTGGCTCTTGATGACGTGCGCCTTGCCGGTCTTGCTGCCGGCCGACTCGATCACGTCCGGGTAGATGGTGCCCTGCGCCAGCCACTTGGCGTTCTTCAGCTTGTTCGATTCTTCGTCGAAGATCTCAACGAACAGGTTGCCGATGATCTTGCGCTTGGCTTCCGGGTCGCTCACGCCTTCCAGCGCGCTGAAGTAACGGTCGGCGGCATTCACGCGCACAACCTTCACGCCCATGTGTTCGGCAAACATCGCCATCACCTGGTCGCCTTCCTGCCAGCGCAGCAGGCCGGTATCAACGAACACGCAGGTCAGCTTCTCGCCGATGGCCTTGTGCAGCAGCGCGGCCACGACGGACGAATCGACGCCGCCGGACAGGCCCAGGATCACTTCGTCATCGCCCACCTGTTCGCGCACGCGGGCGATCTGGTCGTCGATGATGTTGGCGGCGGTCCACAGGGTCTGGCAGCCGCACACATCCACCACGAAGCGGCGCAGCAGCGCCTGGCCCTGCAGGGTGTGGGTCACTTCCGGGTGGAACTGCACGCCGTACCAGCGCTTTTCTTCGTTGGCCATGGCGGCCACCGGAATGCGGTCGGTGGTGGCGGTAATGGCGAAGCCCGGCGGCGCGACGGAGACGTGGTCGCCGTGGCTCATCCAGACATTCAGCTTCGGCTCGCCGCCGTGGTCGCTCAGGCCCTTGAACAGCGCATCGGGGTTGATCACGTTCACTTCGGCGTGGCCGAATTCGCGCTGGTCAGCCGCTTCGGTGGCACCGCCCAGCTGGGCGGCCAGGGTCTGCATGCCGTAGCAGATGCCGAAGATCGGCAGGCCGCTGTCGAACACTTCCTGCGGCGCGGCCGGGGCGCCCGGCAGCGTGGTCGATTCCGGGCCACCGGACAGGATGATGCCCTTGGCGCCAAACGCCGCGATCTCGGCCGGGTTGTGGTCCCAGGCCCAGATTTCGCAGTAGACGCCCAGCTCGCGGATGCGGCGGGCGATCAGCTGCGTGTACTGCGCGCCGAAATCGAGGATCAGGATCTTGTCGTTATGGATATTGGTCATGGCGCCCTGGCAATGCAGTAGGGAAAACGAAACTTCAAATAATTTGCTGCGGCAGATGGAAAAAGAGGAACGGGAATCAGCTTCCTCGTTCCTCTTTCTCCGGCCCGCGTCAGGCGCGGTAGTTCGGCGGTTCCTTGGTGATCGTCACGTCGTGGACGTGGCTCTCACGCTGGCCGGCGCCGCTGATCTTGACGAACTTGGGCTTCGTGCGCATGTCGTCGATGGTGGCGCAACCCACGTAGCCCATGGTGGCGCGCAGGCCGCCCATCAGCTGGTGGATGATGCCGCCCACCGGGCCGCGGTACGGCACGCGACCTTCGATGCCTTCCGGCACCAGCTTGTCGGCGGTGGCGGCGTCCTGGAAGTAGCGGTCCTTCGACCCCTTTTCCATGGCGGCCAGCGAACCCATGCCGCGGTAGCTCTTGTACGAACGGCCCTGGTACAGCTCGGTCTCGCCCGGCGATTCCTCGGTACCGGCCAGCAGGCCGCCGACCATGATGGTCGAGGCACCGGCGGCCAGCGCCTTGCCGATGTCACCCGAGTAACGGATGCCACCGTCGGCGATGAGCGGGATGCGGTCCTGCAGGGCTTCGGCCACCAGGTCAATGGCGGTCACCTGCGGCACGCCGACACCGGCGACGACGCGCGTGGTGCAGATCGAGCCCGGGCCGATGCCGACCTTGACCGCGTCCGCGCCGCTGTCCAGCAGCGCCAGTGCGGCTTCGCCGGTACAGATGTTGCCACCGATGACCTGCACGTGCGGGAAGTTCTTCTTGACCCAGGCGACGCGGTCCAGCACGCCCTGCGAGTGGCCGTGCGCGGTATCCACCACGATCACGTCCACGCCGGCGGCAACCAGCGCTTCCACGCGGCGGTCGGTGTCACCACCCACGCCGACGGCAGCGCCGACCAGCAAGCGGGTCGACAGATCCTTGGCGGCGTTGGGGAAGTCGGTGTTCTTCTGGATGTCCTTGACGGTGATCAGGCCACGCAGGGCGAAATCATCGTTGACCACCAGCACCTTTTCGATGCGGTTGCGGTGCAGCAGCTGCAGCACTTCATCGCTGGCGGCGCCTTCCTTCACCGTGACCAGGCGATCCTTCTTGGTCATGATGTGGCGGACCGGATCGTCCAGCTCGGTTTCAAAGCGCATGTCGCGATGGGTGACGATACCGGCCAGCAGGCCGTCGCTGCCCACCACCGGTACGCCGGAGATGTTGTGCGCCTGGGTCAGGGCCAGCACGTCGCGGATGGTGGTTTCCGGGCCGACGGTGATCGGGTCGCGGATGACACCAGCCTCGAACTTCTTGACCTTGGCCACTTCCGCGGCCTGCTGTTCCAGGCTGAGATTCTTGTGGATGATGCCCATGCCACCCAGCTGTGCCATGGCGATGGCCAGGCGGGCTTCGGTGACGGTGTCCATGGCCGCAGACAGGATCGGAAGCTTGAGCTTCAGGTCTCGGGTCAACCGCGTTTCGAGGTTGACGTCCTTGGGCAGGATGGTCGAGTGGGCGGGGACGAGCGAGACGTCGTCGTAAGTGAGTGCTTCAGCCTGGATGCGCAGCATCGGCATACCCGAGATGTGGGGAAGCGCGACATTTTACCCCTTTTTCACGCCCCGCGGGAGGGGGTGGATGCGACGCAGTGTCGCGCGGGTGGTTCCTTTGGTAGGTGCGGACCATTGGTCCGCACCCACCAGAAGCCAGCCCGGCCTGTTTTTGGTAGGTGCGGACCGTTGGTCCGCACAATCCATCAGGCACCGATACCCCACCAGAAGCCGGGAATCAGCTCAGCGCTTCCGCCGCTTCCAGGGTGTTCTGCATCAGCGTGGCCACGGTCATCGGGCCGACGCCACCCGGCACGGGGGTAATCCAGCTCGCCCGCTCCGCCGCGGCCTCAAACCCGACATCGCCCACCAGGCGGCCATCGTCCAGCCGGTTGATGCCGACGTCGATCACCACAGCCCCCGGCTTCACCCACTCGCCCGGCACGATGCCCGGGCGGCCCACGGCCACCACCAGGATGTCGGCGTTGCGCACGGCCTGCTCCAGCACGTCCTTGGGGGTGAACTTGTGGCAGCTGGTCACGGTGCAGCCGGCGATCAGCAGTTCCAGGCCCATCGGCCGGCCCACGTGGTTACTCACGCCCACGATGGTGGCGTTGCGGCCGCGCACCGGCTGGTCGGTATGGCCCAGCAGCGTGGTGATGCCGCGCGGGGTGCACGGGCGCAGGCCGAATTCACGCAGGGCCAGGTGGCCGACGTTTTCCGGGTGGAAGCCGTCCACGTCCTTGCGCGGGTCGATGCGCTGGATCAGGCGGCGCGCGTCGGGAATGCCCGGCAGCGGCAGCTGGATCAGGATGCCGTTGATCTTGGGGTCGGCATTGAGCTGGTCGATCAGGTCGAGCAGCTCGGCCTCACTGGTGCCAGCGGGCAGATCGTAGTCATGGGCTTCGATGCCGACCTTTTCGGCCGCGCGGCGCTTGTTGCGCACGTACACGGTCGAGGCCGGATCGCCCCCCACCAGCACCACGGCCAGGCCGGGGCGGCTGCCACCGGCGGCCACCCGGGCGTCGACGCGCACCTTCAGGCTGTCGAGCAGGTCCTCGGCAATACGGCGGCCATCGAGGATGCGGGCAGGAAGCTGGGGGGCGGAGTCAGTCATCGAATGCGGGGGCAGGCGGCGGCGGGGACGCTATTGTCCCTGATTCAGGCCCCCTCGCCCACCGGCGCGAAGGCCGGACATGCCCGGTAGTGCCGGCCGCTGGCCGGCAACCTCATGGACGCGGCAATGCCGGCCAGCGGCCGGCACTACCAGAACCGGTCAATCCTCTTCTTCTTCCGGCACCTGGTCCGCGTTCAACGTGCGGGCCTTGCGCTTGGGCGCGGTGAACGGGGTCGGGGTCGGCACGCCCGGCAGCGCGCTGCCGAACACCATGTGCGCACCGGCGCGCAGGCTGCCGCCGGCCATTTCCAGCTCGAACCGCTCGGCGTCGCGCTCGCGGATCTGCTCGGCGATCTCCTGCGCATCGTCCTCGTCCGCACCCAGTTCCATCAGCGCGGCCTGGCCGAACATCAGCGCCGATTCAAACGTCTCGCGGATCTGGAAATCAACGCCGGCATGGATCAACCGCAGCGAGTGCTCGCGGTCGAACGAGCGCACCAGCAGCTTGGCCTGCGGGAATTCGTGCGCCACCAGTTCAACGATGCGATCGGCGTCCTCGGCATTGTTCACGCACACCGCGATCGCCCGCGCGGTACCGGCGCCGGAGGCATGCAGCACGTCCAGGCGGGTGCCATCGCCGTAATAGATCTTGAACCCGAAGCGCTCGGCGTTGTGGATCATCTCCACGTCGTTGTCGATGATGGTCACGTCCACGTCGCGGGCCAGCAGCGACTGGCTGGCCACCTGGCCAAAGCGGCCGAAGCCGATCATCAGCACGCTGCCGGACAGGCCATCGGCGGTGTCCACGCCTTCCAGGCTGACTTCCGGCTTCGGTGCCACGCGCTTGTAGACCAGCACCACCAGCGGGGTGAGGGCCATCGACAGCACCACCACGGCGGTGAAGTTGGCATTGATGTCCATGTCGATGACACCGGCACTGGCGGCGGCGGAGAACAGCACGAAGGCGAATTCGCCGCCCTGCGCCATCAGCACGCCACGGTCCATGGCCTGTGCGTGGTCGCTGCCCATCAGGCGGGCCACCACGTAGATGCACAGCGCCTTGGCCGCCATCAGCGCCAGCACCAGGCCGACGATCATCGGCCAGTTGCCGGCCACCACGCCCAGGTCCAGGGCCATGCCCACGCTGAGGAAGAACAGGCCCAGCAGGATGCCGCGGAACGGTTCGATGTCCGCTTCGATCTGGTGCCGGAAGGTGGATTCGCTCAGCAGCACGCCGGCGAGGAAGGCGCCCATCGCCATCGACAGCCCGGACAGCTGCATCAGCAGCGCCGCACCCAGCACCACCAGCAGCGCGGCGGCGGTCATCACTTCGCGCGCCTTCGATTCGGCCAGCAGGCGGAACAGCGGGTTGAGCAGGAAGCGGCCGACCAGCACCAGGCCGACGATGGCGCCGACGCCGATCGCCACCGACAACCAGCGCGAGCCTTCGCCATCGGCACTGCCCGCACTCGGCGCCATCCAGGCCACCAGGGCCAGCAGCGGCACGATCAAGAGGTCTTCGAACAGCAGGATGGAGACGATCTTCTGCCCCGACGGCAGCGCGATGTCGCCACGCTCGGCCAGCAGCTGCATCACCACTGCAGTGGAGGTGAGCACGAAGCCGGTGGCGCCGATGAAAGCGACCTGCCACGGCAGGCCGAACAGCTTGGCGATGGTGGTCAGCACCAGCGCACAGGTGGCGATCTGCAGCGTCCCCAGCCCGAAGATTTCCTTGCGCAGGCTCCACAGGTGCGAGGGCCGCATTTCCAGGCCGATGACGAACAGGAACATCACCACGCCCAGCTCGGCCGTATGCAGGATCGCCTGCGGGTCGGAGAACCAGCCCAGGCCGAACGGCCCAATGGCCAGGCCGGCGGCGAAGTAACCCAGCACCGAACCCAGGCCGAGCCTGCGGAACAAGGGCACCATCACCACCGCCGCGCCCAACAGGGCCACGACCTTGACCAGCTCGCTGGTCGCTGCTTCTACCGCCATGCGGTGTTTCCCCGAAAACCGAAATCGGCCTCAACGATAGAGCAAGTTTTCTGACGGCAATAGCATCGACGTTGCGTTTAGTTGTGCCGAAAATGGAACGATATTGAGATTGACACCCGGCATCGTTCCGAAATCGCCGATATTCATCCACGCATGGCGTGGATCTACTGGGCGGCCGGAGGACGCACCACCCGCGCGATGCGTCGATGACACGCCGTGATAATCCAGTAGATCCACGCCATGCGTGGATGAGGGTTCGCAGCGATCACCCTCCGCTGCAGAACGCGGCGTAATCGATATACCCCGGGAACGGCACGCCCGGCGCGCACACCGGGCAGGCCGGATCAGGCCCGATGCCGGTTTCGCGGAAGCGCATGCCCAGCGCATCGAAGCGCAGCAGCCGGCCCACCAGAGGCTCACCGATACCCAGCAGGAGCTTCAGCACCTCGGTGGCCTGCAGCACCCCGGCCAGGCCGGGCAGCACGCCCAGCACGCCCGCCTCGGAGCAGTTCGGCGCGAACTCCGGCGGCGGCGGCTCGGGGAACAGGCAGCGGTAGCACGGCGCCACGCCACGCTGGCGGCCGGCGTCAAACACGCTTACCTGGCCGTCAAAGCGCTCGATGGCGGCATAGACCATGGGCTTGGCGTGCTTGATGCAGGCGTCGTTGAGCAGGTAGCGCAGGGGGAAGTTGTCGGAGCCGTCCAGCACCACGTCCACGCCGTCCAGCAGGCGATCGACATTCTCCGACGTCACCCGCTCGGGCACGGCCTCGACCTCGATGGACGGGTTCAACGCCAGCAGCCGCTCGCGCGCCGAATCGACCTTCAGCTGGCCGACGCTGGCCTCAGTGTGCACGATCTGACGGTGCAGGTTGCTGCGCTCCACGCGGTCATGGTCGGCAAACCGCAGGTGCCCTACCCCGGCTGCGGCCAGGTAGAAGCCAGCCGGCGCGCCCAGTCCACCCGCGCCCAGCACCAGCACGCGCGACTGCTGCAGGCGGCGCTGGCCGGCCTCACCCACCTGCGGCAGCAGCAGGTGGCGCGAGTAGCGGTCGTAGAAATCGCGGTCGGCGGCGTCCAGCATCGGCTGCACCAGCGGCAGCGCCTGCTCGCGCCAGGCCACGGTGCCGCCGGCCACAGAGGCGACGTTCGAGTAGCCCGCCGCCAGCAGCGCCAGTGCGGCGTCGGCCGAGCGCTTGCCGCTCTGGCAGATCAGCAGGATCTCCTGGCCCGGGGCGGGCAGGTGCGCGGCCGGGTCGGCCAGCAGGTCGTCCTTGGCCACGCCACGCGCGCCCTCGGCCATGCCTCCGGCGCGCTCATGCGCCTGGCGCACATCGATCAGCACCGCACCGTGGGCCACACGCGCGCGTGCCTGTTCCGGGGAAAGCTCTGGAATGCTCATGGCCGCATTATCACGCACGTGGCGGCCACCCGCCTTGACCAGAATCTGTAGAGCCGAGCCCGTGCTCGGCTGGCGCGCGCAGCGCGCCCGCGGCAATACGCGAAAGGCAGCCGAGCATGGGCTCGGCTCTACAGGTCCACCGCAAGCGTACGGTAGCGCCGGGCCATGCCCGGCGAGCGCAGCGGCGCGCATGAATCCGCCGGGCACGGCCCGGCGCTACCAACAAAAAAGGCGGCCCTGCGGCCGCCTCTGGTGGATCACTTGCCCTTGACGTGCTTCATCAAGCGCCGCTTGGCCTTGACCTGCCGCTCGGTGAGGACGTTCTTCTTGCCCTCGTACGGGTTGGTACCCTCGCGGAAGATGAAGCTCACCGGCGTGCCGATCAGCTTGAAGCGCTTGCGGAAGAAGTTCTCCAGGTAGCGCTTGTACGATTCCTGCAGTTCCTTCAGGCGGGTGCCGTGCACGATGAAGGTCGGCGGGTTCGCGCCAGCCGGGTGCACGTAGCGCAGCTTGGAGACGTGGCCGCGGATGGTCGGCGGCGGGTTGGTCTCGTAGGCCATTTCCAGCGCCTTGTTCACTTCGCTGGTGGTGAAGGTCTTGTTGGCCGACTCGTGCGCGCGGTGCACCGCACGGAACAGCTCGCGCAGGCCGGAGCCATGCTTGGCGGAAATGCGCACCGACTCGGCCCACGGCACGAAGCCCAGGCGCAGCGACAGCATCGTTTCCGCCTGCTCGCGCTGGTACTCGGTCAGGCCATCCCACTTGTTGATGGCGATGACCAGTGCACGGCCGGCATCCAGCACCGCGCCCAGCACGGTGGCGTCCTGGTCGGTCACGCCTTCGGTGGCGTCCAGCATCAGCACGGCCACCTGGCACTGCTCGATGGACTGCATGGTCTTGACCACCGAGAACTTCTCGACGACCTCGTCCACGCGCGAACGACGGCGCAGGCCGGCGGTATCGATCAGGCGGTACTCGCGACCGTCACGCTCCAGGTCCACGGCGATGGAATCGCGGGTGGTACCCGGCACGTCCGAGGCGATCATGCGCTCTTCGCCGAGGATGCGGTTGACCAGCGTCGATTTGCCCACGTTGGGGCGGCCGACGAAGGCGATGCGGATGCGGTTCGGATCGTTGTCCAGCTCTTCGCCGCTGCCTTCTTCGGGCAGGCGCTGGATCACCTCATCCATCAGGTCGTCCAGACCTTGGCGATGGGCGGCCGACACGGTCAGCATTTCGCTGAAGCCGTAACGGGCGAATTCCGAGCGGACGGTGTCCTCGTCGGTGCCGTCGATCTTGTTGATCAGCAGCAGCGTCGGGCGCGACAGCTTGCGCAGCCAGGCCAGGATCTCGTCGTCCATCGCCGAGGTGCCCTCGCGGGCATCGACAACGAACAGGATCAGATCGGCTTCGGCCGCAGCGGCACGGGCCTGGCGCGTGGTGGCGCCAGCCAGGCCTTCCTCTTCCTCGGCAATACCGCCGGTGTCCACGACGAGGAAATGGTTGTCCTCGTCCAGACGGCAGACGCCGTAGTTGCGGTCGCGGGTGACGCCGGGCTGGTCATGGACCAGGGCGTCACGCGTGCGGGTCAAAGCATTGAAGATGGTCGACTTGCCGACATTCGGCCGTCCAACCAGGGCGACCAAAGGCAGCATCGCGATTACTCCGTATTAATTTGCCAACCGGAATGCGGTCAGCTTGCCATCAACATTCTGCACCAGCAGCACCCCGTCGACGACGACTGGCTGGGCCAGAAGGGCATCACCGCCGCTCTTGGCCCGCGCCGCCATCGCGCCGTCGGAGGCCTGCAGCCAATGCAGGTATCCCTTGTAGTCACCGACGACCACGTAATCACCCTGCAGCGCAGGACCGGTCAGCGAACGACGCGCCAGGCCGGTCTGCGACCACATCGCGGTGCCGCTGGTCTTGTCCAGGCCGAACACGCCGCCCTTGGGGTCGGTAACGAACACATTGCCCGAAGACACCGCCACGCCGCCGGCACCGCCGTGGTCGCGCGCCCACAGCGGGCGACCGGTCGGGCCTTCGATGGCCATGGTCTGGTTCTTGAAGCTGCTCACGAAGAGCGTATTGCCTTCCAGCACCGGTGCGCCGTCGACGTCGGCCATGCGGTCCAGCTCGGTGCGGCCTTCAGGGCTGCCCACGGTCTGGTCCCACAGGGTGCGGCCGTCCTGCATGGCCAGGGCGGCGACAGCGCCGTCATCCTTGCCGATGAACAGCACGCCCGGGCCGGTGACCACCGGCGCGTTGCCGCGCACGGTCAGCGCCGGCAGCTCGCTGGGGTTGAACCACTTCTGGGTGCCGTTGGAGGCTTCAAACGCGGTGACGCGGCCATCATTGCTGCGCACGAACACCAGGCCCTGAGACACGGCCGGGGCCGAGATCACTTCGCCCGGCACGCGGGCACGCCACTTCTCGCTGCCATCATTGATGTCCAGCGCGATCACCTGGCCATCGAGGGTACCGATGACCACCAGGTTCTCGCCGACACCCGGGCCGCCGGACAGGCGCAGCTTGGCCTTCTTCTTTTCCTTCTGCGGCTCCCAGGTCCAGACCTTCTTGCCGGTCTGCAGGTCGATGGCATGCACGCCACCGGTGATCGCCGCGGCGAACACGTGGCCATTGGCCACCGCCGGGCCCTGGCGCACGCCGATGCGGCGCTCGCCCTTGCCCAGGTTGACCGACCAGGCCTTGTTGACCTTCAGGGTCGGCTCGAACTTGACCAGTTCCGCCGGCTCCTGCGCCTTCTTGGCGGCGGCGTCCTTACCGGCGAACCAGCCCTTCATGGTGCTGCAGCCGGTCAGTGCCATGCCCAGCAGCAGGACGGAGGCGACGCGCGTAATCATGACCTTCTGACTCATCAAACCGACTCCGCAGGGGCGGCGACGGTGCCGCCAGCGTCCATAACCTTGGTTTCCAGCACGCGCCGCTGCGGCGCTGCCACGTCCAGCGTCTTAAGCGCCTTCTCATACTGTTCACGGGCCGCATCGCGCTTGCCCTGCGCCAGCAGTGCATCGCCCTGGATTTCCAGGCTGCCGCTGTCCGTCGCGCTGCCAAGCAGCTTGATCGCCTCGTCGCTCTTGCCGGTGGCCACCAGCAGGCGGGCCACGCGCTGGTCAACCACGCGCTGCAGGTCGCCTTCGACCTTCACGCCGCGCAGGGTGGCCAGTGCTTCTTCGTTCTTGCCGGCATCGACCTGGGCCTTGGCCAGCTGCAGGGCCGCCAGGTCGCCATAGATGCTGTTCGGGCCAGCCTCCAGCGCCTTGACCGCCTTGGCAGCGTCGTCCAGCTTGTTGTCCTGCAGGCCGACCAGCGCCTTCTGGTACTCGACGTTGGCCGAGGCCAGCTTGCCGCCCTGGTTGGTCTGGTACCACTGCCAGCCGGCAATGGCGCCGATGGCGATCGCTACGCCACCGATGATGCTGGCGCCATTCTTCCGCAGCCAGCTGCGGACACGTTCACTTTGTTCGTGCTCGTCGAGCAGATCGTCGATCGCCATGCGTACTCTCGCCCCGCCCGTAGGGAGGGACCATTGGGATTATCGAAGGTGGTGAAACCGCGTCTCAGTGTGAAACCGGGACAACGGAGCCTTCAGAGGATACCTGAAAGCGGGCCACGTTGGCTCGCTGGTAGGGGGTCAGATCGACGATAGCGCCGTTCTGCTGAACCTGGACCGCCGAGGCATTGCCCAGGGTCACGCGGCTCACCTGGCCCGGAGTGAAGCTGCGGGTCTCGCCGGCCTTGATGAGCGCCTTCTCGACCGAGCCGCCATCCGGACCGGCAATATCGACCCAGCTGTCGCCACTGAACTGCATGTCCAGGTTGGCGGGGGCCGCAGCGGCCGGGGCCGGGCGCGGCACCGGGGCCAGCGACGCCACGTATGGCGTGGCCGCCGGCTTGGCCGCAACCGCCGCCGGCTCGTTGCGCGCTGCCGGCTCGCTTCCGACGGTGGCCGGGGCGACCGGCACGGCGGCCGGGATCGCGTCCAGCGAGGCCGTGTTCGGCGCGGACGGGGTGTTGTCGAAGTGGCCGCGGGTGGCAAACCACACCGGCACCGCCAGCACCGCGGTGATGCCGACATACAGCATGCGCCGGCCGAGGTTCTCGGCGATGCGGCGGGCACGCGGGGTATGGGTATGGCTGACCAGGGTGGGCGGAACCACCGCACCGACCTGGGCCTGCTCCAGCAGCTGGCTGACATCCACGTTCAGCAGGCGCGCATAGCTGCGCAGCTGGCCGCGGACGAACACCGGGGCGCCGAGCTTCTGCCACTGTTCTTCTTCAAGCGACCTGACCACCTGGACCGGCATGCGCAGGCGCTGGCCGACATCATCAAGGGTCAGTCCGGCCGCCTCTCGGGCCTGGCGCAGGCGGGTGCCGCAGCCGGCCGCAGTATCGAGAGCGCTCACAGTCTGGTCATCAATCACAATGCATCAACCCTGGAGGTTAGGAGCCCGCGTCCTGCGGAAATTCCTGTCGAATCCGCTGCAGGTAACGATCGGATGCCGCCTGATCGCCCAGTCGCGCCTCGATTTCAGACGCAAGTTGTAACACGGAACGTGTGGCCGGTGCAGCCGCAATCCTACGTTCGGCGAAGGCGCGCGCCTCGAAAAACTGGCCACGGCGGACGTTGAGCTGCGCCATCGCCTCGAGGGCGACGGGGTTGGCAGGCACCATCACCAGCGCCGCACGCAGGTCGCGCTCGGCACGCTCCACCTGGCCGGCGTCAAGCGCGCAGCGGCCGGCATTGGCCATCGCCCCGCCCGCGGAGGCATTGCCCGGCAGCTGCAGGGAACGGTCGAACCACACCAGCGATTCGGCGGCACTGCCGTGCTGGCACAGCCAGGCGCCGTAATTGTTGAGTACGTCAGCGCGCTGCGGGGCCAGCTCGGTGGCGCGGCGGAAGCCCTCGCCGGCCTTCTCCGAGCGGCCACGGCGCTCGTCGATGCCGGCCATCAGCATCACCGCGTCCACGCCCTTGGGGCGGGCCTTCAGGGCCTGGCGCACCTTGCGCTCGGCCTCGTCGAGGTTGCCCACCTGCATGTCGCGGGCGGCCAGGGCCAGCTGGTCCTGGTAACGGAATTCCTCGCGCACGCCGGGCGAATCGCGCACGTGGCGCTCCGGGGCAATGTCACCGCCACGGGTGTATTCGTCGGGAAGCTGGGACTTGACGGTCTTGCTGCAGCCACTGGCCGAAACGGCCAGCACCCCTGCAATCAGGACTGGCCAGAGGCGGTCACGCGGCCGCATCGCTCCCCTTCCCTGCCTGCAGCGTCTTGTTGAACTCTGCCTGGCGGCGGGTACGGTCCATCACCTGGCCCTTGAGCTGGCCACAGGCGGCATCGATGTCGTCGCCACGGGTGCGGCGGACCATCGTCAGCACGTTGCTGTCGAGCAGGATCTTCTGGAAGGCACGGATGTGCGCTTCTTCCGAACGCTCGTAGCGGGTGCCCGGGAACGGGTTGAACGGAATCAGGTTGACCTTGCCCGAATCCTTGGCCTGCACCGCGTTGTCGAACTGGCGCATCAGGCGGGCCAGCTCGCGGGCATGCTCGGGCTTGTCGTTGATGCCCTTCATCAGGGTGTATTCGAAGGTGACCGATTCACGGCGCTTGTTGGCGCGCAGGTAGCGTGCGCACGAAGCCATCAGCTCGGCGATCGGGTACTTCTTGTTGAGCGGCACCAGGGTCTCGCGCAGCGCATCGTTCGGCGCGTGCAGCGACACCGCCAGCGACACGTCGCTTTCGGTGGACAGGCGGTCGATCTGCGGCACCAGGCCGGAGGTCGACAGGGTCACGCGCTTGTTGGCCAGGCCGTAGCCCAGGTCGTCGCGCATCACGCTCATGGCGCGCACGACGTTGTCGAAATTCATCAGCGGCTCGCCCATGCCCATCATCACCACGTTGGTGAGGCGGCGCATCTGGTGCGGCACGTTGCCCAGGTGGCGTGCGGCAACCCACACCTGGCCGATGATCTCGGCGGTGGTCAGGTTGCGGTTGAAGCCCTGGGTGGCGGTGGAGCAGAACGTGCAGTTCAGCCCGCAACCGACCTGCGAAGACACGCACAGCGTGCCGCGGGTCTTGTCGGGGATGTACACGGTCTCGATGGCGTTCTTGCCATCCACGCCCATCGCCAGCAGCCACTTGTGGGTGCCGTCGGCGGAGGGCTTGTCGAACACGATGTTGGGAACCAGCACCTCGGCATGGGCCTGCAGCTTGGCGCGCAGGACCTTGCCGAGGTCGGTCATTTCATCGAAATCGGTGACGTAGCGATGGTGGATCCACTTCATCACCTGATGGGCACGGAACTTCTTCTCGCCGAGAACCTCGACGAAAAACTTCTCCAGGCCCGCGCGATCGAGGTCGAGCAGGTTCTGCTTGCCAGCCGTGGGTGCCGACTTCGGCAGCGGCTGGATGGCGGGGGACTGTACGACCTCGTTCACGGCATTACTCTCAGCGCGAGACGACTTCGGTGGCGGCGAAGAAGTAGGCGATTTCAATCGCGGCATTCTCGACCGAGTCCGAGCCGTGGGCGGCATTGGCATCGATGGATTCGGCGAAGTCGGCGCGGATGGTGCCCGCAGCGGCTTCCTTCGGGTTGGTGGCGCCCAGCAGGTCGCGGTGGGCCAGGACGGCGTTCTCGCCTTCCAGGGCCTGGATCATCACCGGGCCGGAGATCATGAACTCGACCAGCGCGTTGAAGAACGGACGCTCGCGGTGCACGGCGTAGAAGCCTTCGGCTTCACGACGCGACAGCTGCTTGTACTTGGCGGCCACGACCTTCAGGCCGGCCTTCTCGAAGCGGGCGTAGATTTCGCCGATGACGTTCTTGGCAACGGCGTCCGGCTTGATGATCGAAAGGGTGCGCTCCAGCGCCATGGGATGTCTCCAATGGAATCGGGCCGCTGATGGCCCGAAGGGTAACATGAAAAAAACCCGCGTCGGGACGCGGGCTTAGCCTGATAAACGTAGGCGAATTGTAAGAGATAACGCGGCCGGGTGGTAGTGCCGGCCGCTGGCCGGCAGGCGGGTACCCCATGGGATGTCCGCGGCTGCCGGCCAGCGGCCGGCACTACCCTCTGGGCCCATTCACCCACCTGAGCGGATTCTGACCGACCCGCCGGTTTTGCTGCACTGCAAAATGCCATACGCCCCCGTCTGGTCCTAGTATCAAACAATCGTTTGATTAAGGTCCGCCGCCCCATGGCCAAGCCCGCCCACTTCTCGACCAAGGACCGGATCCTCGGGGCCGCCGAGGAGCTGTTCGCCCTGCATGGCTTCGCTGGCACCTCGCTGCGCCAGGTCACCAGCCAGGCCGACGTCAACATCGCGGCGGTCAACTACCACTTCGGCTCCAAGGAAAACCTGGTCAACGAGGTGTTCCGCCGGCGCATGGACGAGATGACCAGCGTGCGCCTGGCCCAGCTCGAACGCGCCCGCAGCGAACACCCCGGGCAGCTGCGCCCGGTGCTGGCCGCCTTCGTCGAGCCCGCCCTGGCCATGGCCCAGGACCGGCAGAGCGGCGGCGCCTTCGTGCGGGTGATCGCCCGCGCCTACGCCGAAAAGAACGACAACCTGCGCAAGTTCCTGTCCGACCACTACGGCCACGTGCTGCGCGCGTTCGGCAAGGCCATCGCCGAGTGCGTGCCGGGCCTGAGCAAGGAAGAACTGTACTGGCGCCTGGATTTCCTCGCCGGTTCGCTCACCTATGCCATGGCCGATTTCGGCCTGATCAAGCGACCCGCAGGTGTCACCGAAGCGGCGCATCGTGCCCATGCCGCCCATGAACTGATCCATTTCGCCGAAGCCGGGTTCCGCGCCGCCGCACGCGGCAGCGCCCTGCCCGCTTCCCCGTGATTCCACCGGGTGTGACCCACCCAGTAACTGCTGACCAACAAAGGCCCTACACCATGTCCAATTCCCTGCTAGTCCGCCGCGCCGCCGTGCTGGGTGCCGGCGTCATGGGTGCCCAGATCGCCGCCCACCTCACCAACGCTGGCGTCGACACCGTGCTGTTCGACCTGCCTGCGAAGGAAGGCCCGGCCGACGGCATCGTGCTGAAGGCGATCGCCAACCTGGGCAAGCTGAGCCCGGCGCCGCTGGCCAGCAAGTCGCTGGCCGAAGCCATCACCCCGGCCAACTACGAGTCGAGCCTGGACCAGCTGAAGGACTGCGACCTGATCATCGAGGCCATCGCCGAGCGCATGGACTGGAAGCAGGACCTGTACAAGAAGATCGCCCCGTTCGTGGCCGACCACGCGGTGCTGGCCTCCAACACTTCGGGCCTGGGCATCAACAAGCTGGCCGACGTGCTGCCCGAGCAGCTGCGCCACCGCTTCTGCGGCGTGCACTTCTTCAACCCGCCGCGCTACATGCACCTGGCCGAACTGATCCCGGCCAGCACCACCGACGCCGCCGTGCTGGAAGGCCTGGAAGAATTCCTGGTCACCACCCTGGGCAAGGGCGTGGTGTACGCCAAGGACACCCCGAACTTCATCGGCAACCGCATCGGCGTGTTCTCGATCCTGTCCACCATCCACCACACCCAGCAGTTCGGCCTGGGCTTCGATGAAGTGGACGGCCTGACCGGCCCGCTGGTCGGCCGCCCGAAGTCGGCCACCTACCGCACCTCCGACGTGGTCGGCCTGGACACCATGGCCCACGTCATCAAGACCATGGGCGACACCCTGCCCAACGACCCGTGGCATGAGTTCTTCAAGTCGCCGAAGTGGCTGGACGCGCTGATCGCCAAGGGCGCGCTGGGCCAGAAGACCGGTGCCGGCATCTTCCGCAAGGTCGGCAAGGACATCGTCGTACTGGACCTGGAGAAGCAGGACTACCGCCCGGCCGACCGCACTGCCGCAGCGGAAGTGGTCGAGATCCTGAAGATCAAGAACCCGGCCGAGAAGTTCGCCAAGCTGCGCGAAAGCCAGCACCCGCAGGCGCAGTTCCTGTGGGCGACCTTCCGCGATCTGTTCCACTACAGCGCCTACCACCTGGCCGACATTGCCGAGACCGCGCGCGACGTCGACCTCGCCATCCGCTGGGGCTACGGCTGGTCGCTGGGCCCGTTCGAAACCTGGCAGGCTGCCGGCTGGAAGCAGGTCGCGCAGTGGATCGCCGATGACATCGTCGCCGGCAAGAGCATGAGCAGCGCCCCGCTGCCGGACTGGGTGTTCGATGGCCGCGACGGCGTGCATGCCGCCGAAGGCAGCTACAGCCCGTCGCGCAACGCCAAGCTGCCGCGCTCGTCGCTGCCGGTGTACCAGCGCCAGCGTTTCCCGGACCCGCTGCTGGGCGAGAAGTTCGCCCCGGGCGAGACCGTGTTCGAGAACGACGGCCTGCGCATGTGGCATGACGGCGACGGCATCGCCGTGGTCAGCTTCAAGACCAAGATGAACACCGTCTCCGACCAGGTGCTCGACGGCCTGCAGGAATGCGTCAGCCGCGCCGAGAAGGACTTCCAGGGCCTGGTGATCTGGCAGCAGAAGGAACCCTTCTCCGCCGGTGCCGACCTGGCTGGTGCCCTCGGCCTGCTGCAGGCCGGCAAGGTCGACCAGTTCGAAGAGATGGTCGCCAACTTCCAGCGCACCAGCCAGCGCATCAAGTACTCGCTGGTGCCGGTGGTGGCTGCCGTGCGCGGCCTGGCCCTGGGTGGCGGCTGCGAGTTCCAGATGCACAGCGCCAAGACTGTCGCCTTCCTGGAAAGCTACATCGGCCTGGTCGAGGCCGGTGTCGGCCTGCTGCCGGCCGGTGGCGGCCTGAAGGAACTGGCCGTGCGCGCCTCGCAGGCCGCAGGCCCGGGCGGTGACGTGTTCGCCGAACTGAAGAAGACCTTCGAGACCGTGGCGATGGCCAAGGTGTCCAACTCGGCGGTCAACGCCCAGGAACTGGGCCTGCTGCGCAGCACCGACAAGGTGGTGTTCAACAGCTATGAAGCGCTGTACATCGCCAAGGCCGAAGCCCGTGCGCTGGCCGAAGCCGGTTACCGCCCGCCGCTGCCGGCACGCCGCATCCAGGTTGCCGGTGACGTGGGTATCGCCACCTTCAAGATGATGCTGGTCAACATGCTGGAAGGCCGTTTCATCAGCCCGTACGACTACGAGATCGCCGAGCGCATCGCCACCGTGCTGTGCGGCGGCAAGGTCGACCGCGGCACCCTGGTGGACGAAGAGTGGCTGCTGACCCTGGAGCGCAAGCACTTCGTCGAACTGGCCCAGCAGGAAAAGACCCAGGCCCGCATCGCGCACATGCTGAAGACCGGCAAGCCGCTGCGGAACTGATCGCCATCCCTGCTTCTGGTGGATGCCGACCGTGGGTCGGCACTCATCTGCCCCTGGTAGGTGCCGACCGCTGGTCGGCACTCCGGCTAAAAAATTCGAGAGATCACCGCAATGACCAAGCAAATCCAGGACGCCTACATCGTCGCCGCCACCCGTACCCCGGTCGGCAAGGCGCCCAAGGGCATGTTCCGCAACACCCGCCCCGACGACATGCTTGCGCACGTGCTGCGCAGCGTCGTCGCCCAGGCCCCGGGCGTGGACGTCAACCGCATCGATGACGCGATCATCGGCTGCGCCATGCCGGAAGCCGAGCAGGGCATGAACGTGGCCCGCATCGGCGTGCTGCTGGCCGGCCTGCCGAACACGATTGCCGCGCAGACCGTGAACCGCTTCTGCTCCTCCGGCCTGCAGGCCGTGGCGCAGGCCGCCGATGCGATCCGCCTGGGCAACGCCGACCTGATGCTGGCCGGCGGCACCGAGTCGATGTCGATGGTGCCGATGATGGGCAACAAGATCGCGATGACGCCGAGCGTGTTCGACAACGACCACGTCGCCATCGCCTACGGCATGGGCATCACTGCCGAGAAGGTGGCCGAGGAGTGGAAGGTCTCGCGCGAAGACCAGGACGCCTTTGCCCTGGCCTCGCACCAGAAGGCCATGGCCGCCATCCAGAACGGCGAGTTCAAGGATGAGATCAGCCCGTACGAAATCGTCTCGCACCTGCCGGACCTGGCCGATGGCCAGCGCATCATCACCCGCAACAAGGTGGCCGACACCGACGAAGGCCCGCGCCCGGATTCCTCGGCCGAAGGCCTGGCCAAGCTGCGCCCGGTGTTCCGCAACGGCCAGTTCGGCGGCACGGTCACTGCCGGCAACTCCTCGCAGATGAGCGATGGCGCCGGCGCCGTGCTGCTGGCGTCGGAGCAGGCAATCAAGGATTACGGCCTGACCCCGCTTGCCCGTTTCGTCAGCTTCTCGGTGGCCGGCGTGCGTCCGGAAGTGATGGGCATCGGCCCGATCGCCGCGATCCCGAAGGCACTGAAGCAGGCCGGCCTGACCCAGGACCAGCTGGACTGGATCGAGCTCAACGAAGCCTTCGCCGCGCAGTCGCTGGCGGTGATCCGCGATTGCGGCCTGGACCCGAGCAAGGTCAACCCGCTGGGCGGCGCGATTGCCCTGGGTCACCCGCTGGGCGCGACCGGCGCGATCCGTACCGCGACCCTGCTGCACGGCCTGCGTCGTCGCCAGCAGAAGTACGGCATGGTGACGATGTGCATCGGCACCGGCATGGGCGCGGCGGGTATTTTCGAGGCGCTGTAAGGTTCAAGGCGTTGCCTCGTTGGGCTTCATGGCGTGGGCCGGGTCGGCAGGACTGCCCGGGACACGCCGTGAACCCATCCATGGGGGCTCGATGGCGCCATCCATGGCGCCAACGGTCCCGGGCAGCCCTGCCGACCCGTCCCTTCCAGCCTCCCCGCGGCGGAGGGGTGAGCAAAGGCAGTAGATCCACGCCATGCGTGGATGCTCTCGCCGGAATACAAAAAAGGCAGCCATCGGCTGCCTTTTTTTTGCTTTTGCTCTTGCCCTTGATTCCGCCCTCCCCGTCCGCGCCCCACGGAAACTGTCGAGAGGCGGGGGCGGGCCGATGCAGGACCGCAGGCGCCATGGGCCCGAGGCATGCCTCGGGCGGGTTGGGCAGGAAGCCCAACCCCGGTCTTGCCGTGTGCGCAGGACAGCGCACACGAGCAAGGCGCCTACGAGCCCCCATGGATGGGTTCACGGCGTGTCCTGCAGCGGCCCGCCTCCGCCTCCCCGGCTATACAGGGAGGCGCAAACGGAGCGCTCGAACACCCTCACTCTTCCGCCAGCATCTCCGTCAGCTTCGCGCGCGCCGGCTTCGCCAGCTTCTTGTTCTCCAGCGCGAAACGGATCGTCGCTTCGACCAGGCCCAGATGGGTACCACAGTCAAAACGAGTGCCTTCGAAGCGGTACGCGTCCACTTCGTCGGTCGCCAGCAGCGAAGCGATCGCATCGGTCAGCTGGATCTCGCCGCCGGCACCGGTGCCGGTGGATTCCAGCAGCTCGAAGATCTTCGGGCTCAGCACGTAACGGCCGACCACCGCCAGATCGCTCGGCGCGTCCTCGGGCTTCGGCTTCTCCACGATCTGCGAAATACGGCCCTTGCGGCCATCGAACGCTTCGGTCGCCACGATGCCGTAGCTGGCGGTGTTCTCGTGCGGCACGTCTTCCACTGCGATCACGCTCGCACCGCTGGCCTCGTTGAGGTCAGCCATCTGCTTCAGCGCGCCGTCGCCACGGTTCCAGATCAGATCGTCCGGCAGCAGCACCGCAAACGGTTCGTCACCGATCACCGACTTCGCACACAGCACGGCATGGCCCAGTCCCAGCGCCTCGGCCTGGGTGACGAAGATCGCACGCACACCTTCAGGCAGAACGTGGCGGATCATCTCCAGCTGTTCGTGCTTGCCCGCACGCTCCAGCTTCTGTTCCAGCTCGTAGGCCTTGTCGAAATAATCGGCAACGGCGTGCTTGTAGCGGTTGGTGATGAAGATCAGGGTGTCGCAACCGGCCTCGATGGCCTCGTCAACAGCGTATTGGATAAGCGGACGATCGATGATCGGCAGCATTTCCTTCGGAACCGTCTTGGTTGCCGGCAAAAAGCGCGTCCCGAGCCCTGCCACTGGAAAAACCGCCTTACGAATTCGCTTGCTCATTTAGTACCTGTTGGCCTCGCGTGCCGGAAAGGGAACAACTTTAGCGGAGGAGATGTAAGCGTCCTGTTCAATCGGAGAGAACTCCGGCATCGTCGCGAACAGCACTTCCCGGATCGTATCAGTGTCGTACTCGGCGATAGCGTCACGCAGTCTCGGCACGTTGCCCAGCACGATGTCGCGCGAGAACGTGCGTACGCCGGCTTCCAGCACCTTGGGGTGCGAGGTCGGCCGGTAATCCTCGTCCGAATAGAACAGAGTCTCGTGCAGCTTCTCGCCCGGGCGCAGGCCGGTGTAGATGATCGGAATGTCCTTGTACGGCTGCTTGCCGGCCAGGCGGATCATCTGTTCGGCCAGCACGCGGATCGGCACCGGCTCGCCCATGTCCAGGGTGTAGATGGCACCGTGCGACGCCGACGCCGCTGCCTGCAGGATCAGCTGGCAGGCTTCGGGGATCGTCATGAAGTAGCGGGTCACTTCCGGGTCGGTCACCGTGATCGGGCCGCCGCGCAGGATCTGCTCGCGGAACAGCGGCACCACGCTGCCGGCCGAATCGAGCACGTTGCCGAAGCGCACGGTGACGAAACGGGTATGCGTGGACTTCTGGTCCAGGCTCTGGCAGATCATCTCGGCGTAGCGCTTGCTGGCGCCCAGTGCATTGACCGGATCGACGGCCTTGTCGGTGGAGATGAAAACGAAATGCTCGACGCGGGCTTCCATGCACGCACGCGCGACGTTTTCGGTAGCCAGGATGTTGTTGCGCACCGCTTCGCGCAGCTGGCGCTCGAGCACCGGCACATGCTTGTAGGCGGCCGCATGGAAGGCGGTATCGACCGGGTGCAGCGACAGCGCGTGGCGCATCACCGCCGGGTCACCGCAGTCGCCCAGCACCGCTTCGATCTGCACGTCGGGGAAGCTGCGGCGCAGCTCGGCCTCGATGGTCAGCAGCAGCAGCTCGCTCATTTCCAGCAGCACGATGCGGCCGGCGCCGTGGCGCGCGCACTGGCGGCACAGTTCCGAACCGATCGAGCCGCCGGCACCGGTGACCATCACCGTGCGCCCGCCCAGCCAGCCACGGATCAGGTTCCAGTCCGGCATGATCGGCTTGCGACCGAGCAGGTCCTCGATGGCCACTTCCTTCAGCTGGCCCGGCAGCGACTGGCCCTGCAGGATGTCGCTGAGCTTGGGCACGGTGCGGAACGGAATGCCGGTGCTTTCGCAGATGGCAACCACGCGCTGCATGCCCACCGCGTCCAGCGAGGGAATGGCGATGACCAGCAGCTTGGCCGCGGTTTCGCGGGCCACGGCCGGGGCGTCATCGAGGGTGCCCAGGATCGGCAGGCTCTGCAGCTTGGCACCGCGCAGGTGCGGGGCGTCATCCAGCAGGCCGACCGGCTCGAAGTTGCCGGAGCGGCGCAGGTCGCGCACCAGGGTCTCGGCCGCCTGCCCGGCGCCCAGGATGAGCACGCGCCGCGCGGTCGAATCGGACTGCAGCGCCTGGTAGTCCTTCCACGCCCGATACAGCAGGCGCGGCGCGCCCAGCAGCGCCGACAGCGCGAAGGGATAGATCACCAGCACCGACAGCGGAACGCCGTTGAAGCGCTTCCAGGCCAGCATGAGCACGATGGCGACCAGGCCGATGAAGCTGGCCTTGAAGATGTTCAGCAGGTCGCTGACGCTGGCGAACCGCCACAGGCCACGGTACAGGCCGACCCGCCAGAACACGATGCCCTGCAGCGCCAGCACGAGCGTCGTATCGACGTTCCACAGGGGCAGCGACGGGGCGTCAGGCAGGATGGAGTAACGGCCGGCATGCAGCAGCTGCCAACAGGCCCAGACCATGAACAGGTCATGGCAGACGATGGCCGTGCGTGGCAACAGGCCAAGGATTCTGTCCCGCCAGGGTGAAGACATATTTCGAGTAATTCCTTATCGGTGGCGCAATCCATTGCGCAGGAGGAGCCAAAGCAGGGCCAGCGCGGAAATCCACGCGACCGCTACGACAGCCTCCCACCTCGGCTGCAATCTGGTGCAGATATTGAACACTGTAATACTGAACAGGCCTACAACAAAATACATCCCTGTCACCTGGGCGTGGCTGGCTCCTGCCTGCACCGCGCGCTGGTAGACATGCTGGGTGTGGGGTTCCATCCAGCGTTGTCCTGAAAGGATGCGCGCCAACAGCGTGAAGCCCGCGTCCACGAGGAACGGGGAAATGGGCACCAGCAGCAGCAACCAGTTGATTTCCGTACGCAGCGCGGCCACCGCCAGGACGACGGAGACGGCATAGCCAAGCGCGCCACTTCCGACATCGCCCATGAAGATGCGCGCCTTCGGGAAATTGAACGGCAGGAAACCAAGGCAGGCCAGGCCCAGGGCGATGGCAACCAGCGACCAGGGCCAGGGCAGCACGGCGGCGAAGCCCAGCGCGGCCAGTACCGCCTGGCTGCTGGCGATGCCGTTGATCCCATCCATGAAGTTCCAGATGTTGATCAGCGAGGCGGTGAAGACCAGCACCAGCAGGGCCAGCAGCCAGCTGCCACCGTGCACCTTGACCAGCGCGGCCAGCAGGCCGGCGGCAACGAAGTGCACCAGCAGGCGGCGCAGGGCCGGCAGGGGCCGATGGTCATCCCACCAGCCGATGCCCGCCACCAGCAGCAGGCCGAGGCTGGCCACGCCAAGACTGGCAGCGGCGGCCGGCCACACCCACATGGCTGCCACGGCGGCCACCAGCAGGCTGATGACGATGGCGATGCCACCGCCGCGCGGGGTCGCCACGCTGTGGCTGCGGCGTTCGCCGGGCTGATCCAGCAACTGCTGGCGCAGCGCATAGCCGCGTGCCGCCCAGGTCAGCGCGGCGCTGAGCAGGGCCAGCCCCAGCAGCGCGGCCATCACCTGCCAGACCATGGCTCAGAGCACCGCGTAGTTCAGCAGCGGCTTGACCGTGCCCCACTCCTTGCAGCTCGGGCACTGCCAGTGGTGGGTACGCGCGCCGAAACCGCAGCGGGTGCAGCGGTAGGCGGGATTGCGCACCAGCAACTGGTCGGTGATGTGCTTGAGGTCGTGCAGGGTGGCCGTGGAATCGGCACCTTCGGCCAGGGTCAGGTCGATCAGGGCTGATTCGCCGCGCACCGACGGGCGATCCTTCAACTGGCGGCCGAGGTAGGCACGGGCGGGTGCCACGCCCTCCTGCTCTTCCATCAGGCGGGTCAGCGCCAGCACCGGGGCGATGCCGCGGTAGTGCTCGGTCATTTCCGACAGGAAAGCACGCGCGCCGCCAAGATCACCCACCTTGCGGTAGTTCTCCATCAGCGCCGGCAGCAGCTCGGGCAGGTACTCGGGATCATTGCGCGCGGCGCGCTCGAAGGCGCGCACGGCGGCCTCGGCGTTGCCGGCATCGGTTTCCAGGCGGCCTTCAATGATGCCGGCGCGCACCGACATGGCATCGGCCTGGTAGGCACGGGCAATGGCCGCCCTCGCCTCCTCCAGCTTGCCGGCGCCACGGAAGCGCTCGGCCAGCTCGCACTCGAACTGCCCGATCAGCTTGCCCATCGGCTCGCCGGTGACATCCTCGAAACGGGTGGCGTTGTCGATGGCCTTTTCCCAGTCGCGCTCGGCCTGGTAGATGCCGATCAGGTGCTTGAGCGCCTGCGGTGCGCGCTGATCCAGCTGGGCCAGTTCGGTGAACACGGTTTCAGCACGGTCCAGCAGGCCGGACTTCATGTAGTCCTCGCCCAGCGCCAGCAGCGCCTGCACGCGCTGGGCGTCACTCAGGTCGTTGCGGTTGACCAGGCCCTGGTGCAGGCGGATCGCACGATCCACTTCGCCACGACGGCGGAACAGGTGGCCCAGCGCGACCTGGGTCTCGAAGGTTTCCTTGTCCAGCTCGGCGATGTGCAGGAACAGTTCGATGGCCTTGTCCGGCTGCTCGTTGAGCAGGTAGTTCAGGCCACGGAAATAGGTGCTGGACAGGTGGCTGACCTGGTTGTCGCCATGGCGTTGCCCGCCGCGCCGCCCGATGACCCAGCCGGCCAGCGCCGCCAGGGGAACGAACAGGAAGAACCAGAACCACTCGGTGACGAAATCCATCTTCGATCAGCGTCCATCAAAAGATTGGGAGGGGGAAACCGGGGCCACGGGGGTGGCGACCGATTTGTTGGCACGGCGCAGCTGGGCGTAGAGCGGAATGACCACGCTCACCAGCACCAGGCCGGCACCGACGATGACGCCGATCAGCAGCGAAGCGATGATCGCCACGCCGATCGAGGTCTTGAGCTGGGTGAACACCAGGTTGATGGTCATCTCGTCCATGTTCATGGCACCGATGATCAACCCGAGAAGCAGCACCGCCAGCAGGACCAGCAGACGAAAAACCTTCATGCGACAGCTCCAGTGGCAGGAGGTCGTAGCTTATCCGACTCGCCGCGGTATTCGCACGCGGTGACGCGACGGGACACTCAGGCCGGATCGGCGTCCAGCGGCAGCACGCTGCTGACCCGCTCACGCAGTTCCTTGCCTGGCTTGAAATGGGGAACGTGCTTGCCCGGCAGGGCGACCGATTCGCCGGTCTTGGGATTGCGGCCCAGGCGCGGCGGACGGTAGTGCAGCGAGAAGCTGCCAAAGCCACGGATTTCGATGCGATCCCCGGCAGAGAGGGAACCGCCCATCATTTCCAGCAACGACTTCACCGCCAGATCGACATCATCGGCCTTCAGGTGCGCCTGGCGGCGCGCGAGGATTTCGATCAGTTCGGATTTGGTCATTGCCGGCTCACATCAAGGGTCACTCACCCTGAAACGGCCCGGGCAACAATGCCCGGGCCGTCCAGGAAACAACGTACAGCGTAAGGCCGATTACTCGGACTTGTTGCCGCTCAGCTGTGCACGCAGCAGCGCGCCCAGCTGGGTGGTGCCGCTGGCAGCCGAAGAGGACTGGTATTCCTCCAGCACTTCGCGCATTTCAGCGTCGTCCTTGGCCTTGATCGACAGCTGCAGGGTACGGCCCTTGCGGTCCATGCCCACGAACTTGGCTTCGACCTTGTCGCCGACCTTCAGGTGCTGGGTAGCGTCGTCAACGCGCTCGTTGGCGATGTCGCGTGCCGAGACGTAACCTTCGATGCCGTCAGCCAGCTCGATGATCGCGCCCTTGGCGTCGACTTCCTTCACCACGCCTTCGACCTTGGAGCCCTTCGGATTGGCAGCCATGTACTGGCCGAACGGATCCTGCTCCAGCTGCTTCACGCCCAGGGAGATGCGCTCGCGCTCCGGATCGACAGCCAGGACGACGGCGTCCAGGGTATCGCCCTTCTTGAAGTTGCGAACGATGTCTTCGCCAGTGGTCGCCCAGCTGATGTCGGACAGGTGAACCAGGCCGTCGATGCCGCCGTCCAGGCCGATGAAGATGCCGAAGTCGGTGATCGACTTGATCTGGCCCGACACCTTGTCACCCTTCTTGTGGGTGGCAGCGAAGGTTTCCCACGGATTGGCGGCAACCTGCTTCATGCCCAGCGAGATGCGGCGACGCTCTTCGTCGACGTCCAGCACCATCACTTCGACTTCGTCACCAACCTGCACAACCTTGGACGGGTTGACGTTCTTGTTGGTCCAATCCATCTCGGAGACGTGCACCAGGCCTTCGACGCCCGGCTCGATCTCGACGAACGCGCCGTAATCGGTGACGTTGGAGACCTTGCCGAAGACGCGGCTGTTGGCCGGGTAACGACGGGCGATGTTATCCCACGGATCTTCGCCCAGCTGCTTCAGGCCCAGCGAAACGCGGTTGCGCTCGCGGTCGAACTTCAGCACGCGCACGTCCAGCTCGTCGCCGACGTTCACGACTTCGGACGGATGGCGCACGCGCTTCCATGCCATGTCGGTGATGTGCAGCAGGCCGTCGATGCCACCCAGGTCCACGAACGCGCCGTAGTCGGTCAGGTTCTTGACGACACCCTTCAGGATCGCGCCTTCCTGCAGCTTGTCCATCAGCTGCTCGCGCTCTTCCGAGTGCTCGCTTTCGACGACAGCGCGGCGCGAAACCACGACGTTGTTACGCTTGCGGTCCAGCTTGATGAGCTTGAACTCGAGTTCCTTGCCTTCCAGGTAGGCCGGATCGCGCACCGGGCGCACATCGACCAGGGAACCCGGCAGGAAGGCGCGGACATCCTTGATGTCCACGGTGAAACCACCCTTGACCTTGCCGCTGATGCGGCCGGTGATGGTTTCGTTCTTTTCCAACGCTTCTTCCAGCTCGTCCCACACCATCGCGCGCTTCGCCTTCTCGCGCGACAGGACGGTTTCGCCGAAGCCGTTCTCGATGGAGTCGAGGGCGACCTTGACGATGTCGCCTTCGGCGACGTCGATTTCGCCAGCGTCGTTACGGAACTGTTCGATCGGCACGATGCCTTCGGACTTCAGGCCAGCGTTGATCACCACGACGTCGCCGCGGACTTCAACAACGGTACCGCTGACGATGGCGCCCGGCTTCAGCTTGGCCAGGTTGGCCTGGCTGGCTTCAAACAGTTCGGCAAATGATTCGGTCATTAGATTTACTCTGTTGGACACATGGGTCGGTTGGCTTCCTTTCGGGGACATGCCCCACTGAAGACCGCTACCGCCCGCCTGTTGGTCGACCCCGGAAAAGCAGGTCGTGTGTAGTAGGAAAACCGCCACGCATCATTGCGCGACGGAGCTGGTACAGCACTGCTATGCGCGACCACCGCCGATGCTGCTGGCAGTGCTCCCGCGCGAACGGATCAGGCAGCCGGAACCGGAAGCAGATCCATCACTCGGGCAACGACATCATCGATGCCGATGCCTGTGGTGTCGATGAGGACAGCATCGTCTGCCGGCTTCAGGGGCGCCACGGTACGCTGAGCATCACGGGCGTCGCGGGCCATGATCTCGCGCAGGAGGTCATCAAAGTTAACAGAAACCCCCTTGTCTTTCAACTGCTTATGCCGGCGCTCGGCGCGCTCCTCGGCACTGGCGGTCAGGAAGACCTTGTAGGGGGCGTCCTTGAAGATCACCGTGCCCATGTCGCGGCCGTCGGCGACCAGGCCCGGCAGCTCCCTGAATGCGCGCTGGCGCTCCTTCAGTGCGGCACGGACCTCGGGAATGGCGGCAATGGCCGAGGCCAGCGCACCGGTGGTCTCCAGGCGCAGCTCGTCGGTGGCATCGGTGCCGTTGACCATGACCCGCATCGACTCACCCTGTTCAACAAACTGAACCTGGGTGTCGAAGGTGCAGCGCACCAGGGCCGAGGCATCGGAGGTATCGATATCGGCCCAGCTCGCAGCCACCCCCACCGCCCGGTACAACGCGCCCGAATCCAGGTAGTGCCAGCCCAGGCGGCGCGCCACGATGCGGCTGATGGTACCCTTGCCGGCCCCCGAAGGGCCGTCGATGGTCAGGACGGGAGCGAGTGGATTCATGGGGGTCCTAGCGCGTGTGAAGGGGCCATTCTAGCCCCTGCCCAAGCCCCCGCGCAGAGACTTTCGCGCAACCACTTGAAACGACGACAAAAAGCCCGGTAGAATGGCGGGCTTGAACGAGCGCCAACTGCCGATTGTCTTGCGCATATCGCGGCCACGCTCCACCCGAACAACTACTGTTTACGCCGAGGTATGCCATGAAAATCCTGTCCTCCCTGAAGTCGGCGAAGGCCCGTCACCGCGACTGCAAGGTCGTCCGTCGTCGTGGCAAGATCTTCGTCATCTGCAAGTCGAACCCGCGTTTCAAGGCGCGTCAGCGCTGAGCCTCACGGCCTTTGGGCCGCGGCTGGTCCCACGCGGGACCGACCCGATGCAAAAAACCGCCTTCGGGCGGTTTTTTGTTGCATGCAGCTTTTTTTCCCGCCGTTTTTTGCTGTAATCGCCTTTCTTGACCACTGGGGAGTAGATCGAGATGAAGCGTTACCTGAGCACACTGGCCGTCCTGGCCACCCTGGCCGCCGCCACGCCGGCGCTGGCCGATACCCTGCTGGTCGACCGCGCCAATGAAAAGCCGGCCGGTGCCCTGCCCGTCCGCGGCCAGAGCATGCAGCAGGTGCAGTCGCAGTTCGGTGCGCCGAGCGAGCAGCTGCAGCCGCGCGGCGGGCAGAAGCGCCAGTGGCCGACCATCAACCGCTGGGTCTACCCGCAGTTCACCGTCTACTTCGAGAAGCAGAAGGTGATCGACGTGGTGGCCAACAAGGCGGATCCGAACGAGATCGGCCCGAAGCCGCCGATCCGCTGAACCCCCTACCCGCCGCTGGCGGGCCTGTGTAGCGAGACCATGAACCAGACCCTTCGTTTTCCTGCCGAATGGGAAGCCCAGAGCGGCGTCCTGATTGCCTGGCCCACCGCCGACACCGACTGGGCCGACCGCCTGGGCCAGGTGGAGGAAACCTACATCGCGCTGGTCGCGGCCATCACCCGCTTCCAGCCGGTGCTGATCTGTGTGGCCGACGACGATGTGGAGACCTATGCCGAAATGCGGCTGCGCTCCAACCGCATCGACATGGACCGGGTCCGCTTCACGACGGCGGCCTATGACGATACCTGGCTGCGCGACTCCGGCCCGATCACCCTGCGCCGCGCCGACGGCAGCTTCCAGCTGCTGGACTTCCGCTTCACCGGCTGGGGCGGCAAGTTCGACGCCACCCTGGACGACCAGCTGGTGGGCGCGCTTGACCAGGCTGGCGTGTTCAACAACGCACCGGTGCGCAGCATCCCGTTCGCGCTGGAAGGCGGCGGCATCGAGACCGACGGTGAAGGTACCCTGCTGACTACCTGGAAGTGCCTGCACGAGCGCCACCCGGACCGCGACCGCGCCAGCCTGAGCGCGGACCTGGCCGACTGGCTGCAGCAGGACCGCGTGCTGTGGCTGGACCATGGTTACCTGGAAGGCGACGACACCGACGCCCACATCGACACCCTGGCCCGCTTCGCTTCGCCTGACAGCATCGTCTACCAGGCCTGCGACGACCAGAGCGACTCGCACTACGCCGAACTGCAGGCGATGGGCAACGAGCTGGCTGCGCTGCGCACCAAGGATGGGCAGCCGTACCGCCTGTTCCCGCTGCCGTGGGCACAGCCGGTGATCGACGAAGGCCGCCGCCTGGCCGCGTCGTACGCCAACTACCTGATCGTCAATGGCGCGGTGCTGATGCCCGCCTATGGCGACCCGGCCGACGACCTGGCCCGCGACGTGCTGGCCCAGGCCCACCCGGGCCGCGAGATCGTGCAGGTGCCCTGCCGCTCGCTGATCTGGCAGAACGGCAGCCTGCACTGCATCACCATGCAGCTGCCGGCAGGGCTGCTGAAGGCGTAAGCCGATCCGGTAGCGCCGGGCCCTGCCCGGCGAGCGCAGCGGCATCCTGAAGATCCGCCGGGCATGGCCCGGCGCTACCTTGCGCGCACGCCATTCAGCGGCCGACACGCCGCGGCATGCCATCCGCGCTAACATGCAGGTTTTCCCCCGCAGGAACGCCCCGCATGAACTCGCGCAGCCCCCTTACCGTCGCCCTGATCCAGGAGCGCAACCACGGTGATGCCGCCGCCAACCTGGCGGTGATCGAAGCACGCGTGGCCGAGGCGGCTGCGCAGGGCGCGAAACTGGTGCTGCTGCAGGAACTGCACAACGGCCCGTACTTCTGCCAGCACGAATCGGTCGATGAATTCGACCTGGCCGAGCCGATTCCCGGCCCGAGCACCGAGCGCCTGGGCGCACTGGCGAAGAAGCATGGCGTGGTGCTGGTCGGTTCGCTGTTCGAACGCCGCGCCGCTGGCCTGTACCACAACACCGCCGTGGTCTTCGAGAAGGACGGCACCCTGCTGGGCAAGTACCGCAAGATGCACATCCCGGACGATCCGGGCTTCTACGAAAAGTTCTACTTCACCCCGGGCGACATCGGCTTCACCCCGATCGATACCTCGGTGGGCCGCCTTGGCGTGCTGGTGTGCTGGGACCAGTGGTACCCGGAAGCGGCGCGCCTGATGGCGCTGGCCGGTGCCGAACTGCTGCTCTACCCCACTGCCATCGGCTGGGACCCGGACGACGTGCAGGACGAGAAGACCCGCCAGCGCGACGCGTGGGTGCTGAGCCACCGCGGCCATGCCGTGGCCAACGGCCTGCCGGTGCTGAGCTGCAACCGCGTCGGCCATGAAGCGTCGCCGCTGGGCGCGTCGGGCATCCAGTTCTGGGGCAACAGCCACGTGCTGGGCCCGCAGGGCGAGTTCCTGGCCGAGGCCGGCACCGACGCCACCGTGCTGGTGTGCGATGTGGACCTGCAGCGCAGCGAACACGTGCGCCGCATCTGGCCGTTCCTGCGCGACCGTCGCATCGATGCGTACGGTGACCTGCTCAAGCGCTACATCGACTGAGCCGGAGCGCTGCCATGGCCGTCCTCATCCGTGATGCCGGCCCGGCCGACATCGCCGCAATCACCGCGATCTACGCGGTGGAAGTGACCGACTTCGTCAACACCTACGAGTACGACATCCCCGACCAGGACGAGATGCTGCGCCGCATGCGCGACATCATCGACCGTGGCTTCCCCTACCTGGTCGCCGAGATCGACGGCCAGGTGGCGGGGTATGCCTACGCCAACACCTACCGCACCCGCGTGGCCTACCAGTGGACCGTGGAGAACTCGGTCTATGTCGACGCTGCCTACCAGGGCAAGGGCGTGGGCACCGGCCTGCTGCAGGCGCTGATCGATGCCTGCGTGGCGCGCGGCTACCGGCAGATGGTGGCGGTGATCGGCGAACCGACCAATACCGCTTCGATCAAGCTGCACGAACGCTTCGGCTTCCACCTGGTGGGCGTGTTCAAGGGCCTGGGCCGCAAGCATGGCCGCTGGCTGGACACCGTGCAGATGCAGCGCGCGCTCGGCGATGGCGCCGACACCGCACCTTCCAATGAATGAATCCATGACTGAAACCCTTCCCGAAACCGGCGACGATCTTTTCGCCGGCCAGCCGGTGCGCGTCGTTGAACGCGACGGCGTGCGTTACACCCTGCTGGGCACCGCCCACGTTTCCCACGCCAGCGTCGAGGCGGTGGAAAAAGCCATCGACAGCGGCCGCTTCGATGCGGTGGCCGTCGAGCTGGACCCGCAGCGCCTGCAGGCGCTGAGCGACCCGGACACGCTGGCAAAGCTGGACCTGGTGGAAGTGATCCGCAAGGGCCGCGTGGCGCTGTTCGCCGCCAATCTGGCCCTGTCGGCCTACCAGCGCCGCCTGGCCGAACAGCTGGGCATCGAGCCCGGTGCCGAGCTGAAGCGCGCGGTGGACCTGGCGCGCGAGCGCGGCCTGCCGGTGCACCTGATCGACCGCGAAGTCGGCCTGACCTTCCGCCGCGCCTCGCAGCGCCTGGGCTTCTTCGGCAAGCTGAAGCTGGTGGCCGGCCTCGGCGCGGGCCTGTTCTCCTCGGAAGAAGTGGGCGAGAACGAGATCGAGAAGCTCAAGCAGGGCGACATGCTGGAATCGAGCTTCGGTGAATTCGCCACCGAAAGCCCGGCGCTGTACGAGACCATCATCGGCGAGCGCGACCGCTACATGGCCACGCGCCTGCGCGAGGAACACAACCCGCAGCTGCGCGAGGTGCTGGCGGTGGTCGGCGCCGGCCACCTGGCCGGGCTGGCGCGCTACCTGGAAACCGACACCGCCGAACCGGCACCGCTGCGCGCGGAACTGGAAGCCGTGCCGAAGAAGCGCAACATCCCGTGGTTGACCCTGATCATCCTGGCCATCGTGATCACCGGCGTTGCCGTGGGCTTCTACCGTGGCGGCCTGGGCGTGGGCACCGAACTGCTGGCGACGTGGGCGATGTACACCGGCGGCCTGGCCGGCATCGGCTGCCTGCTGGCCGGCAGCCACCCGCTGAGCATCCTCACCGCGATCGCGGTGGCGCCGTTCAAGCCGTTCCGCCTGAGCATTCCCACCGGTGCGTTCTCGGCGCTGGTGGAAGCGCGCCTGCGCAAGCCGGCCTACGAGGACTTCCTCAAGCTGCGCGACGATGCGCAGAGCCTGAAGGGCTGGTACCGCAACCGCGTCACCCGCGTGGTGCTGACCTTCATGCTGACCAACCTGGGCAGCATGCTGGGCCTGTGGCTGACCGCCGGCAAGGTGTGGGGCAAGGTCGCGGGTTGATTGCAGCGCCCCGCCGGGCGTGGCCCGGCGCTACCGGTCACGGAACCCGTAGCGCCCGAGCCCATGCCCAGGCGGCGCCGCAAGGCGGCGAAAGGTAGAGGCCAACCTTGGTTGGCAACGCCCTGCACGGCAGGAAAAAAAAGGGGGAGACCGCCCCACTACGACCGGTCTCCCCCACACCACAACACGTTGTCGTGCCCGATAGTCGAGCAGGCTCGACGCTACGCGGCCGTTGCGGCCGCCTTGTCCAGGCCGCGCGCGCGCCGGATCAGGCGTGTCACCGCACTGCGCAGGTCATCCAGCACCGCGTAGATGGTCGGCAGAAACAGCAGGCTGACCACGGTGGAGAACGCCAGGCCGCCGGCAATCGCGCGCGCCATCGGTGCGTACTCCGGGCCATCGCCGAACATCTGCGTATTGGTGAGCGAGATCGGCACCATGGCCAGGATCGCCGTGCCCATCGTCATCATGATCGGCCGCAGGCGCTCGCGTGAGCCCTCCACCAGCGCCTGGGTGCGGCCCATGCCGCCGCGCCGCAGGTTGTTGATGTGCTCGATCATCACGATGCCGTTGTTCACCACCACGCCCATCAGCACCAGGATGCCGATGAAGGACATGATGCCGAACGAGGTACCGGTGACCCAGAACAGCCAGAACACGCCGAAGATCGAGAACAGCACGCCACTCATGATGGCCGCCGGGAACAGCAGCGACTCGAACACCGCCGCCATCACCACGTAGATCATCACCAGGGCGATGAGCAGGTTGAACACCATCTGCTGCATCGCTTCGTTGTCGTTGCCGTAGTCACCGCCATCGAAGGTGAAGCCATAGCCGGCGGGGAAGCTCATCGGCTTGAGCACCGCTTCGATCGCCTTGCGGCCATCGGGCGCGGTGATCTTCTCGGCCAGGTTGGCCTTGATGGTCAGGGTGGTCTGGCGGTTGGTACGGCCGATCTGGGTGGCCGACGAACCCACATCGACGCTGACCAGGCTCAGCAGCGGCACGCTGCGGCCATCGCCGGTGCGCACGCTGTAGCTGGCCAGGTCTTCCGGGCTGCTCTGCTCGGCACCGGCGAAGCGCACCCACACCGGCACCTCGTTGTCGCCACGACGGAACTCGCGCAGCGGTGCACCGCGCAGGGCCAGGCCGACGAAGCTGGCCACCTGCTCGGCATTGAAGCCGAACGCAGCGGCGCGCTCGCGGTCGACGTGCACCTTCAGTTCGCCGCCCTTCTCGCCGTTGTCGATGCGCACGTCGCGCAGCTCCGGGCGCTGGGCCAGCAGCGGCAGCACTTCCTGGCCGATCTCCTGCAGCATGCTGCTGGAATCACCCACCAGCTGGACCTGCACGCCCTGGTTGCCACCGCCATCGCCGCCCTGGTTGCCGATGAAGTAATCGGCGCGCGCCGACTTCGGCAGGCCCTTGCGGATCTCTTCCTGCAGCGCCTTGATGTCCTTGGCGTACTTCTCGTCGATGGTGACGGTGGTCGAGCCACCTTCCTGTTCGCTGTACCAGGAATAGACCTGCTGCACGTGCAGGCGCTCGCGGTTCTGTTCGACCCAGGCTTCAACACGGCCGACTTCCTCGGACATCTGCCGGTAGGTGTAGGCGCCCTTCCACATGTACCCGATGAAGACGTCCTTGCCGCCACCGCCGCCGAACATGTCGACCTTGGTCAACTTCATCGGCACCAGGCTGACCAGCACCACCAGCACGATGCCGAGCAGGCTCCAGCCGCGATGGCGCAGCGACCAGTCCAGCAGGCGGGCATAGTGGCGCTGCAGCCGCGCGATCACGCCGGTCTGCGAATGCAGCAGCTTGGGCGTGGCCATGCGCGCGGACAGCATCGGGATCAGGCTGACGGCCACCAGCCACGAGGCCAGCAGCGAGACCGAGATGGTGATCGCGATCTGCGCCATGAAGATGCTGATGTTGTTGGTCTCGCCGAACAGGTTGGGCACGAACACGATGCAGTGGCACAGGGTGCCGGCACTGAGCGCGATGGCCACGTTGCGGGTGCCGATGATGGAGGCCAGGCGCGGCTGCCCCGGCATGCGCTCGCGTTCCTGGTAGATGCTTTCCACCACCACCACGGCGTTGTCCACCAGCATGCCGACGGCCAGCAGCAGGCCCATCATGGTCAGGATGTTCAGCGTCACCCCGGCGAAGTACATGAAGCCCAGGGTGATGGTGAAGCAGATCGGGATCGCCAGGGTCACCATCAGCGTGGACGGCCAGTGGCGCAGGAAGAAGAACAGCACGGTGACCGACAGGATCAGGCCGACCGCACCGGCTTCGGCCAGTTCCAGCAGCGAGGAGGTAACCGCCTTGCCCTGGTTGTCGATCACCTTGATCTGCACGTCACGCATCGAGTCCTGTGCGCGGATCGCCTCGACTTCGGCCAGGGCAGCGCGCGAGACATCCACCAGGTTGGCGCTGCGCTCCTTGAAGATGTCCAGGCCGATGGCCGGGTTGCCGTCCAGGCGGCGCCCGTAGTTCATGCGCGCCGGCTTCAGGCGCACCTCGGCGATGTCACCCAGGCGCAGGCCCTTGGCGTTGATCACCAGGTCACGCATTTCCTGCAGGTCGGTGATCTCGCCCACCGGCTGCACGCGCACGCGCTGTCCGTTGTCGTTGATCTGCCCGGCCGAGATCGAGAAGTTCAGCGTGCGCAGGCGGTCGCTGAGTTCGTTGATGCTCAGGCCATGCGCGCTGAGCCGGTCCGGATCGATGGCGATCTCGACCTCGTTCGGCGGCGCACCGGTGATGTCCACGCGCGCCACGCCCGGGATGCGCTCGATGCGCCGCTTGAACTCGCGGTCGAGCATGTCATAGGCGGCGGTAAGGTCGGTGGCGCTGGCCAGGCGTACCTTCAGCACCGGCTGGTCGCTGCTGGACCACTTGAACACGTTGTAGCGCTGCAGGTCGTCGGGCAGGTCGCTGCGGATGGCATCGATGCGCTCGCGTGCATCGGAGGCCGCGATGGCGATATCCCGGTCCCAGTCGCTGAACTCGATGAAGATCGAGGCGGCTTCGGACGTGGCCTGCGAGCGCATGCGCTTGATGCCGGTCATCGTCGCCAGCGATTCCTCCACCGGGCGGATGATGGTCCGCTCCACTTCTTCCGGGGTCGAGCCGGTATAGGGAATCTGCACGAACAGGAACGGCGCGGAGATGTCCGGCAGCGCCTCCAGCGGCAGCCGGAACGAGGCGATCAGGCCCACCACCACCAGCGACACGAAACACATGATGGTGGTGACCGGGCGGCGGATGGAGAACTCGGCGACGCTCATGCCGGTTCCTCCGCGCCGCCGCTGGGGCCAGCCTCGGCAGCGTGCAGGCCTTCGCCGGCATGCTTGCGGCCGCGCTCGCGGTAGTAGGCATCGCCGCGGCGATCCATCAGGTCGTACACCACCGGGATGACCAGCAGGGTCAGCAGGGTCGACACCAGCAGGCCGCCGATGACGGTGATCGCCATCGGTGCGCGCACCTCGGCGCCCTCGCCCATCGCCACCGCCAGCGGCAGGAAGCCGAACAGGGTGCACAGGGTGGTCATGATGATCGGCCGCAGGCGCGAACGCGCACCTTCCACCAGCGCCTCGTGCTTGGCCACACCGGCCTCGCGCAGCTGGTTGACCTTGTCGATCAGGATGATCGCGTTCTTGGTGACCAGCCCGACCAGCAGGATCAGGCCGATGAACACCACCACCGAAATGGGCTTGCCGGTCATCAGCAGCGCCAGGATCGCACCGACCAGGGCCAGCGGGATGGTGAACAGGATGACGAACGGGTGCAGCAGCGATTCGAACTGCGAGGCCATCACCAGGTAGACCAGGAAGATGGCCAGGCCGAAGGCGAAGATCAGCGACTTGGCAGCCTGTGCCAGCTCCTCGCCCTGGCCGCCGATATGCAGGCCGACGCCGGCGCCGAGCGGCTGCTCGGCCACCATCTGCTGCACCTCGCGCATGGCCGCGCCCAGGTCGATGTCGCGCAGGTTGGCCGACACCACGGCCACGCGGGTCTGGTCAGCGCGATGGATCTCGCTGGGGCCGGTGGTGGCGACCACATCGGCCACCGCATCCAGGGTGACCGGACGGCTGCTGCCCGGGTTCACGATCAGGCGGCGGATGCTGTCCACGCTGGCACGGTCCCCCTCCTGCGCACGCACCAGCACATCGATCTTGCGATCACGGAAGCTGTAGCGGGTGGCCACGTCGCCACGCACCTTCTTCACCACCACATCGGCGATCTGGCGGGTGGTCAGGCCCAGTGCACCGGCGCGTTCCTGGTCGAAGCGGATCTGGATTTCCGGGAAGCCCTCTTCCACCGTCGACTTCACATCGGCGTAGTGCGCGTTGCTGCGCAGCAGGGCTGCCAGACGCTGGCCGGCCTGCTCCAGGGTGGCCATGTCCTGCCCGCGCAGCTCGATTTCCAGCGGCGTGGAGAAGCTGAACAACGCCGGGCGCGCGAAGTCGACCTGGGCACCGGGGTGCTGGCCCATGGTGTCACGCAGGCGCTCGGTGATTTCCGCTTCGGTGCGTGCGTTGCCGCCGCCTTCCATCACCACGGTCAGCTTGCCGATGTTTTCGCCGCTCTCGGTCGGGCTGGCATCCAGCCGCGTGCCGCTGCCGCTGACGCCGTACAGCGAAGCCACGCCTTCACCCTGGCCGTGTGCCAGCTGCAGCTCGCGCACCAGCGCATCGGTCTGCTTCAGCGGCGTGCCGGCAGGCAGCTTTACCGTCATTTCGAAACGGTCCTGGGCCAGCTGCGGAATCAGGTCGGCACCGAGCATCGGCACCAGGGCCATGGTGCCGACGAAGGCCAGCGCAGCCAGGCCCAGCACCTTGCCGGGATGGGCAAGCGCATTGGGCAGCAGGCGCAGGTAGCCACGCTCGGCACCGGCATAGGGCTTCATCGCGATGTCGCTGGCCTTGCGCATGACCGGCCCGACCACGGCGACCACGCCGCGCCACAGGCGCACCACCAGCCAGGCCAGGGCGAAGAAGCTCCAGCGCACGCTGGCCACGACGCCACGACGGCCCAGCGCGACCGGCTTCTGCCAGCGGCTCTGCGGATGCCACGGTTCGGCAGCGGCTTCTTCCGGGAAGGCCAGCGGCGGCCGGCCCTTCAGCGAGCTCAGCATCGGGATCAGGGTCATCGACACCAGCAGCGAGATCGCGATGGCAATGGCCACGGTCAGCGCCTGGTCGCGGAACAACTGGCCGGCGATGCCATCGACGAACACCAGCGGCAGGAACACCGCGATGGTGGTCAGGGTGGACGCCACCACCGCCATGCTCACTTCGCGGGTACCGACGATGGCCGCCTGCAGGATGCCCAGGCCACGCTCGCGCGCCTTGGCGATGCTTTCCAGCACCACGATCGAATCGTCCACCACCAGGCCGGTGGCCAGCGCCAGGCCGCCCAGCGACATCACGTTCAAGCTCAGGCCGAGCTGGCCCATGAAGAAGAACGTGGCGATGATCGAGACCGGCAGCGACAGGCTGATCACGAAGGTGGACCAGCCATCGCGCAGGAACAGGAAGATGATCAGGATGGCCAGCAGGCCGCCGATCACCGCGTCCTTCTTGACGTCACTGATGGCGTGTTCGATGAAGCGCGACTGGTCCTCGATGGTGGTCAGTTCGGCATCGCCGGGGAAGGTGGCCTTGATCTGTTCCAGGCGCTTGCGCAGTGCTTCGGCGGTGGCCACGGTATTCGCGTCGCCTTCCTTGTAGATCGCCAGCTCGACCGACTCCTTGCCACCCAGGCGGATGATCGCTTCGCGCTCCTTGTAGCCCTGGCGCACGGTTGCCACATCCTTCAGGCGTACCGGCACGCCGTTGGCAACGACGCTGGAGCCGCCGCCGGAGGAGGCACTCTGCGCCGCCGACGCCGCAGCGACGGCTGCTGCCGAACCGGTGGACGCAGCGATGTTGAACATCTGCTGCAGGGCCGAATCGGCCGCGCTGCCGTTGGACGACTGGGTGGTGACCAGCAGGTTGCGGATCTCTTCCAGATCGGCGAACTGGTTGACGGTGCGCACCAGGAAGCGCTGCGAGCCCTCCTCCAGGCGCCCGCCGGAAATGTTGATGTTCTCTTCCTTCAACCGCTTGATGACGGTGTCGATGGGCAGGTTGAGCTGGGCCAGCTTCTGCTGGTCGATGTCCACCTGGATCTCGTCTTCCAGGCCACCGCCGACCTTCACTGCAGCCACGCCGGTCACCGGCTCCAGCTTCTTCTTCAGGTCTTCGTCGGCATAGCGGCGCAGGCCGGTCAGTTCGCGGATGGCGTCCTCATCGCTGGTCGGCGCCGCCTTGGTGGACAGCACCAGGCGCATGATCGGCTCGGTGGACGGATTGAAGCGCAGCAGCACCGGGGCCTTGGCCTCCAGTGGCAGGTTCAGCGCTTCCATCTTGTCGCGCACCTCCAGGCTGGCCTGGTCCATGTTGGTGCCCCAGGCGAACTCGAGCACCACATCGCTCTGCCCGGTACGCGAAACCGACTTCAGCTTGCGCAGGTTCTTGACCACGCCCACGGCTTCTTCCACCGGCTGGGTGATCAGGCTTTCGATTTCGGTCGGTGCCGCACCGGTGTATTCGGTGCGCACGGTCAAGGTGGGATAGCTCAGGTCGGGCAGCAGGTTGACCTTGAGGTTGCCCAGCGCGATCAGGCCGAACAGCAGCAGCGTGACCGTGCACATGGCGATGGTGACGCGGCGGCGGGTGGCGAATTCCACCAGGCCGCCGCGCAGGCCGGCAGCGGCGCCATCGCTGCCCGGCGAGGCACCGTGGTCGTGTCCCGGGGCGCTCATTGCTGGCTCCCGGCCTTGTCTGCGGATTTACCGGCGGCCACGGTGGCCGGCTTGGCCTTGGCAGCCTTGGGATCGGCGATGACCTGCACGGCGGTGCCGTCGCGCAGGGCGACCTTGCCGGCGGTGACGATCCTGTCGCCGGCGGCCAGGCCTTCGCGGATCTCCACCCACGGGCCCTCCGCATAGCCCAGCTTCACCGGTACGCGCGCCACCTTGCCTTCGCGCACGCGGAACACCGCCGGCTCGCCGTCGTCCAGGATGGCCAGGCGTGGCACCACCAGGGCATCGGCGCGCTGGTCGTAATCGATGCGGATGCGTCCGAACATGCCGGGTTGCAGCGCGTGCTCGGTGCCGTTGAAGGCGCTGACCACGCGGAACGTGCCGCTGCCCGAATCGACCACCGGTGCGATGCGATCAACGGTGCCGGTGAAGGTCTTGCCCGGCAGCGCATCGGCCGAGAGCACGACCGGCTGGCCGGCGCGCAGCGTCGCCAGTTCGCGCTCGGGCACGTTGAGGGTGGCTTCCAGCTGGGAGTTGTCGACGATGCGGAAGATCGGCGTATTGATCTGCACGAAGTTGCCGGTCTTGATCGAGCGCGAGGCGATCACACCGGAGATCGGCGCCACCACCGTGGTGTAGGACAGTTCCAGCGTCGCCAGGCGGTACTGCGCGCGCATGTTTTCCAGGTCGTAGCGCAGCTGGTCGACGTCGGAGGCGCTGACCATCTGCTGGCCGACCAGCTTCTGTGCACGCTGGTAGTTGTTCTCCAGCTTGCGCATCTGCGCTTCGCTCTGCGCCACGGCCAGGCGCGCACGGTCAGGGTCCAGGCGCACCAGCGGCTGGCCGGCGGTCACCCGCTGGCCCTCCTCGACCAGCACCGCCAGCGCCACGCCGGAGGTCTTGGCCACCACCTGCGATTCGGCGCGCGGTTCCAGCGCAGCGGTGCCGGTGTAGCTGGCTGCCACGGCGCGGTGGCTGGCCACGGCCACTTCCACCGGGACCGCGTCGATCTTCTTCTCGTCCTTGGTTTCGGCCGCCTTGGCTTCGGAATTGGGGCCCGCGGCGCAACCGCCCAGCAGCAGGGAGGTGGAGATCAGCAGGGCAGCGGCACAGAGTCCAGTGCGGCGGCCGGGCAGGAAGGTTGGGTGCGACATCGTCAGATCCCTGGAAGATGCGTGGGCAGGTGTGGTAGCAAAGTAATGCACCACTTCACGGCAACACCATATCCCAAAGGTCATGGTGCCTTCACGCCGCTGGTCGGCCCGCCCCCATTTCAGCTAGATGAAACCTGAGGCTATACTCGGGTCGTTCCGTACCCCACGCCGGAACGACCAGACCCGAATCCCCGGATAACGACATCATGCGCCCGCAGCCGCTCGCCGCTTGTCTCGCTCTGGCCGTCCTCCTGCCCCTCGGGGCCGCCGCACAGCCCGCTCCTGCTCCTGCAGCACCCGCCCCGGCTCCGGCCCAGGCCCCCCCGCCCGCTGCCGCCGCCCCGGCCGGCAACTTCGATAATGGCCGGGTGCTGGCCTATACCTGCCAGGGCTGCCACGGCATCACCGGTTACAAGAACGCCTACCCCAGTTACCGGGTACCGAAGATCGGTGGCCAGACCCAGCAGTACCTGACCCAGGCCCTGACCGAGTACCGCCAGGGCAAGCGCCGGCATCCGACGATGCAGGCGCAGTCGATGAGCTTCAGCGAACAGGAGATCGCCGATCTCGCTGTTTACCTGTCCACCGTCAAGTAAGGCCCGCCCATGTCGAAAGCCGCGCATACGATGCGTCACGCCATCGCCCTGTCCGTTGCCCTGCTGCTGGCGGCCTGCTCGCAGTCGCAGGTGGAAAGCAGTGAAAAATCGGCCGGCGACCCTGGCCACGCCAGTGGCGAACACGGTTCGTCCTCCTCGGCCGGCCTGCCGCCGGGCCGCGAGGCAGCCGGTGAAGCCCGCGCCAAGGTGAAGGGCAAGGCGACCAACCAGAGCTGCATTGATTGCCATGGTGCCGATGGCAACGCGCCGATCGACCCGACCTACCCCAAGCTGGGTGGCCAGTACGGCGATTACCTGGCCCATGCCCTGCAGGCCTACCGGGCCGGCGACCGCCAGCATGCATTGATGACGCCGCAGGCGAAGGACCTGAGCGACCAGGACATCGCCGACCTGGCGGCGTACTTCGGCAGCCGGCCGAGCCAGCTGCGGGATCTGCACGGGGTGAAATAACCCCGGCATTCCGGTGGGTGCGGACCGTTGGTGGTGGGTGCGGACCGTTGGTCCGCACTGACGGATCACCCACCCACGCATGGCGTGGATCTACCCGGCGTCGGCGTCGGTAGGTGCGGACCGTTGGTCCGCACCAATCCCGCATGATCAGCCTTCCAGCTCTTCCCAGCGCGCGTAGGCGGCATCCAGCTCGGCCTGCACCTTGGCCAGCTGCTGGGTGTGCGCGGTCACTTCTGCACTGCTGCGGGTGTAGAACGACGGGTCGTTCATCGCCGCAGTCAGTCCTTCGACATCGCCTTCCAGCTTCTCGATGGTCTTGGGCAGCTGTTCCAGCTCGCGTGCTTCCTTGTAGGCCAGCTTGCGCTTGGGTGCGGCCGGCACCGCAGCCGCCGCGGCGGCCGGTGCAGCAGCGGCCGGCTTGGTGGCGGGCGCAGCGGCAGGCGTAGCCACGCTGGCCGCATAGCGCTGCCAGTCGGTGTAGCCGCCCACGTATTCGCCAATCACGCCATCGCCTTCCATCACCAGCGTGGAGGTCACCACGTTGTCGATGAAATCACGATCATGGCTGACCAGCAGCAGGGTGCCGGTGTATTCACCCAGCAGCTCTTCCAGCAGCTCCAGGGTTTCCACGTCCAGATCGTTGGTCGGTTCGTCCATCACCAGCAGGTTGGATGGCTGTGCGAACAGCTTGGCCAGCAGCAGGCGGTTGCGTTCACCACCGGACAGGCGGGTGATCGGCGCGCGCGCACGCTCGGGGGTGAACATGAAGTCCTGCAGGTAGGCATGCACGTGCTTGCGCTTGCCGTTGAACTCGAGGAAATCGCGGCCTTCGGCCACATTCTCGATCGCGCTCCAATCCTCGCGCAGCACCGCACGGTACTGGTCGAAATAGGCGATCTGCAGGTTGGTACCGGCGTTGACTTCACCCTTGGCCGGCTGCAGTTCGCCCAGCAGCAGCTTCAGCAGCGTGGTCTTGCCGCTGCCGTTGGGGCCGATCAGGCCGATGCGGTCGCCACGCAGGATGGTGGTGGTGAAGTCGCGGACCATGGTGCGCTCGCCGAAGGCGAACGAAATGTCCTTGACGTCGATGACCTTCTTGCCGGAGCTGACGCCCTGCGCGGCTTCCATCTTGACGTTGCCGCTGAGGTCGCGGCGCTGCGAACGCTCGTTGCGCATCGCCTTCAGGCGGCGAACGCGGCCTTCATCGCGGGTGCGGCGCGCCTTGATGCCCTGGCGGATCCAGACTTCTTCCTGCGCCAGCAGCTTGTCGAAGCGGGCGTTTTCCTGCGCCTGCGCGTTGAGGCGTTCCTCGCGGCGGCGCTCGTAGTTGGCCCAGTCGCCCGGCCAGCTGGTGACCTGGCCGCGGTCGATCTCGACGATGCGGGTGGCGAGTGCGCGCAGGAAGCGGCGGTCATGGGTGACGAACACCACGCTGCCGCTCCAGCCCTTCAGGAACGCTTCAAGCCAGTCGATGGCTTCGATGTCGAGGTGGTTGGTCGGTTCGTCCAGCAGCAGCACATCGGGGCTGGACACCAGCGCGCGGGCCAGCAGCACGCGGCGCTTCATGCCGCCGGACAGGCGGCCGAACTCGGCCTCGCCATCCAGGTCGAGCTTGGTGAGGGTTTCGCTGACGCGCTGGTCCAGGCCCCAGCCGTTGGCGGCATCGATCTTGGCCTGCACGTTGCCCAAGGCTTCGCCATCGAAGAACTCGGCATGGCTGAGGTGGTGGAACTCGGCCAGCCACTGGCCCAGTTCGCCCAGGCCATCTGCCACGACGTCGAACACCGAGCCGGCAGCGCCATGCGGCACTTCCTGCTCCAGGCGGGTCACGCGGACGCCCTGCTGCACGCGCACTTCGCCGTCATCGGGCTTGTGGTCGCCGGACAGCAGCTTGAGCAGGGTGGATTTGCCGGCGCCGTTGCGGCCGATCAGGGCGATGCGTTCGCCCGGCTCGATCGACAGTTCGGCCTTTTCCAGCAACAACGGGCCGCCGACGCTGAAGTCGACGTTCTGTAGGGTAATCAGAGGCATCCGGCCATTGTACCGGTTGCCGGGCGTCAGTCGGAATCTCGGCGGTAGCGTCGACCGTTGGTCGACTGTTCTTCGATCCGGGGGCAGGCCTGCGCTGCGCGATAGTCGACCAACGGTCGACTCTACCAAGGCACATGGTGGACCAACGGTCGACTCTACCAAGGCACATGGTCGACTCTACCGCTGCACCTCCCCCAGCAACGCCTGCAGGCCCGGCAGCCATTGCTTGCCGGGATGGAGTACCAGCCACAGCGTACGTTGCAGGGGGGGCAGCGGGGTCTCCAGCACGCGCAGTCGGCCCAGGGCCAGCGGCTCTTCCAGCGCGTGACGCGAGAGGCAGGCCACGCCGAGGCCGGCGATGGCGGCCTGCTTGATGGCTTCGGTATTGCCCAGCTGCAGGGTCTGGGCGAAGCCGTGCAGGTGTGGCAGCAACGCCTGTTCCACCGCTTCACGGGTGCCGGAACCCGGCTCGCGCAGCAGCCAGCGGGCGCCGCGCAGTTCGTCCAGCGACCAGCGCGCGGGCGCGTCGGCGGCAGCCACGATCACCAGCGGGTCCTGCTGCCACGGGGTCACCTGCAGGCCACGCTCGTGGCACGGGCCCTCGATCAGGCCGGCGTCCACGTCCAGCCGCTGCACGGCGGCGACCACGCCCGCGCTGTTGTCGATACGAAGGTCGACCTCGGCCTGGGGGGCCTGCCGCAACAGCGCGGCAATGCGCGGCGGCAGCAGGTAGTTGCCGATGGTGGTACTGGCGGCCAGCACCAGCCGCAGCGGCGCGCCCTGGCCGGGATCGCCTCCGGCAGCGAGCTGGCGCTCCAGATCGGCGGCGTTGACCAGCAGCGCACGGGCCGGTTCCAGCAGGGCGCGGCCGTGCCCGTTCAGGGCCAGGCGGCGACCAATGCGGTCGAACAGCGGCGTGCCGAAATGGGCTTCCAGTTCCTGCAGGGCGGCGCTGCTGGCGGACTGTGAAAGCGCGATCGCCTGGCCGGCGGCGGTGGTGCTGCCATGGTCGGCAATGGCCACGAAGACCTGCAGTTGGCGCAGCGTCAAGCGCATGGAAGGTACCTGCTGGATAGGTAGGTTTCATCAATATTATTCGTTTTACGGGTCAACAGCGCGAGCGCAGTCTGTACGCATCTCCTCAGCCCCTGTCCCGCCATGAACGCCTCCACCCTGTCCCCCTGGTCCCTGCCCGCCCTGCGCCAGCGCTGGCAGCCGCGCCTGCCCGGCCTGCTGCTGGTAGGCCTGGTGGCGGCGGCATCGCTGTCTCTGGCCGAGCTGCCCTGGCTGCAGGCCCATGGCCTGAGTGCACTGACCGTGGCCATCGTCGCCGGCATCGTGGTCGGCAATACGTTCTACCCGCGGCTGGCGCCGGGCAGCGCAGCCGGTGTCGGCTTTTCCAAGCACTGGCTGCTGCGCGCCGGCATCGTGCTGTATGGCCTGCGCCTGACCTTCCAGGACATCGGCCATGTGGGCGTGGCCGGCGTGGCGATGGATGCACTGGTGGTGGCCAGCACCTTCGGGCTTGCGTGCTGGCTGGGCGTGCGTGTTTTCAGGATGGACCGCGAGGCGGCGATGCTGATCGGCGCCGGCAGCGCCATCTGCGGCGCGGCAGCGGTGATGGCCGCCGAGCCGGTGGTGCGCGGGCGGGCGGCACAGGTCACCGTGGCGGTCTCGACGGTCGTGGTGTTCGGCACGCTGGCGATGTTCCTGTACCCGGCGCTGTATGCACTGGTGCAGTCGCATGGCTGGCTGGCCATGGACGCGCGCCAGTACGGGCTGTTCACCGGTGCGACTGTGCACGAGGTGGCGCAGGTGGTGGCCGCCGGCCGCGCGGTGAGCGAGTCGGCCGCCGATACCGCGGTCATCACCAAGATGGTGCGGGTGATGCTGCTGGCGCCGTTCCTGGTGGTGCTGTCGCTGTGGCTGGCACGCGGCGGCAAGGCGGCCGATGGCAGCACGCCGCGCATCGTGGTGCCGTGGTTCGCGTTCGGGTTCGTGGCGGTGGCCGGTTTCAATTCGCTGCATCTGCTGCCGGCGGGCGTGCAGGCCGGGCTGGTGCAGCTGGATACCGTGCTGCTGGCGATGGCGATGGCCGCGCTGGGCCTGACCACGCATGTGTCGGCGCTGCGCCAGGCCGGGTTGAAGCCGCTGCTGCTGGCATCGATCCTGTTCGCGTGGCTGCTGCTGGGTGGGCTGGCCATTCACCAGGGTGTGCTGGCGGTGCTGGGCTGAGCGCCGGGGCAATGCCATCCATGCATGGCGTGGATCTGCTGGGGTGAGCTTAGACTTGGGGCATGACCGCCTCGCCCGCCCTGCTGCCGATTCCCCTGCGACTGCTCGATGACCGCTACGGGCCGGGCAATGTCGACGAGGCGGAGGACACGCTGATCGGGATCGTGCAGGCCGTGATGGGCGTGCGGGCGACCTGCTCGTTCGACTTCGACACACGGCACGCCAACCCGTGGTTCCACCAGCTGCTGCTGGGGCCGCAGGCCGATGGACATCCGGCGACGCCAGCGCAGCTGCAGGCGATGGCCGTGCGGTTGGCAGCCATCGGGCTGGGCTGAGGCGGGACCAGCCCCGCGCACAGGTACAATGTGCCATGACTGACTTTTCGACCCTGCCGCTGAGCCCGGCCCTGCAGCCCGGCCTGGACGCCCTTGGCTATACCACTCTCACGCCGATCCAGGCGCAGAGCCTGCCGGCGATCCTGGATCGCCGCGATGTGATTGCACAGGCGCCGACCGGCAGCGGCAAGACCGCCGCCTTCGGCCTCGGCCTGCTGCAGGCCATCGACCCCAGCCTGATCCGCGTGCAGGCGCTGGTGCTGTGCCCCACCCGCGAACTGGCTGACCAGGTTGCCAAGCAGATCCGCAAGCTGGCCACCGGCATCCCCAACCTGAAGCTGCTGCTGCTGGTCGGTGGCGTGCCGCTGGGCCCGCAGCTGGCCTCGCTGGAAGGCCATGATCCGCACGTGGTGGTCGGCACCCCCGGCCGCGTGCAGGAGCTGGCCCGCAAGCGCGCCCTGAACCTGGGCGCGGTGCGCACCCTGGTGCTGGACGAAGCCGACCGCATGCTGGACATGGGCTTCGAAGAGCCGATCCGCGAGATCGCCGGCCGCACCCACAAGGAGCGGCAGAGCCTGCTGTTCTCGGCCACCTTCCCCGACAGCATCCGCGAGATCGCCCGTGACCTGCTGCGCGACGCGGTGGAAGTGACCGTGGAAGGCGCCGACCAGGCTCCGGCCATCCGCCACCTGTTCTGCGAAGTGGAACCGGCGCACCGGCAGAAGGCGCTGGCCGGCCTGCTGCTGAAGTACACGCCGGAATCGGCGGTGGTGTTCTGCAACACCCGCAAGGATGTGGACGAGGTCGCCAACTCGCTGCAGCAGTTCGGCTTCTCGGCGCTGGCCCTGCATGGCGACATGGAACAGCGTGACCGCGAGGAAGTGCTGCTCCGCCTGGCCAACCGCAGCTGCAACGTGCTGGTGGCCAGCGACGTCGCCGCGCGCGGCCTGGACGTGGAAGAGCTGGCAGCGGTGATCAACTACGAGCTGCCCACCGACGTGGAAAGCTACCAGCACCGCGTGGGCCGTACCGGCCGCGCCGGTGCCAGCGGCCTGGCGATCAGCCTGGTGGCCGGTCGTGAAAAGACCCGCGCCGAGGCGGTGGAAGCCCATATGGGCCAGCCGCTGGACTGGCAGAAGACGCCGCTGGCGACTTCGCGCCCGGCCGAGCTGCCGCAGGCGGCAATGCGCACCCTGCGCATCGATGGCGGCAAGACCGACAAGCTGCGCGCAGGTGACATCCTCGGCGCGCTCACCGGTGATGCCGGCCTTTCGGCCAAGCACATCGGCAAGATCGCGATTTTCCCGACCCGCTCCTACGTGGCCATCGCCCGTGAGCAGGTCAACAAGGCGGTCGCGAAGCTGGAAGCCGGCAAGATCAAGGGCCGTCGCTTCCGCGTGCGGATGATGTGATCTGGTAGCGGCCAACCTTGGTTGGCCATCCCGGGCAATGCCAACCAAGGTTGGCAACTACCGGAGTGCGGTGATTCGATCCGTCCCGCTCAGAACACCAGTTCGGTGTGCAGCGGCAGGCCGGCTTCCCAGCGGGCGCGGCCACCCAGGCCGTCCAGCTCGACGAGCACGCCGGCACCCACCACTTCAACGCCCAAGCGGCGTACCAGCGACAGCGCGGCGCCCAGGGTGCCGCCGGTGGCCAGCACGTCATCGATGATGGCCACGCGCGCGCCGGCCGGCAGTGCGTCTGCATGCACTTCGATGCAGTCGCTGCGGTATTCCAGCGTGTATTCCTCGCGCAGCACCTTGCCCGGCAGCTTGCCCGGCTTGCGCACCGGCACGAAGCCCACGCCCAGTTCCAGCGCCATGGCGGCGCCCAGGATGAACCCGCGCGATTCGATGCCGACGATGGCATCCAGCTGCTGCCCGCGCCAGCGGTCGGCCATGGCCGAGATCGCGCCGCGGAAGTCTTCGCCGTGGGCCAGCAGCGGCATGATGTCCTTGAACAGGATGCCGGGCTTCGGGAAATCGGCGATATCGCGCAGGCGCGAAGCCCAGGCGGGGACGGCCACGGTGGCGTCGGTCATTGCAGCTACCAGCTTGTATGGCGGCATAGGGTAACCGGTTCGCCCCTGCCCTGCCCGTTCCCGGCACCACCGCGCCGCTGCGTTCCACCGGTGGCGCGCTGGCGTCACGCCAAAATCGCACACGCGTGCGATAATCGCCCTAACCGGTCATTCACCCAGCCTGCGTCATAAGCAGGCCGACGCCTGCCCGCCGCCATGGCCCGCAGCCGCCCGGGATGCCGACGGCCCCCGCCACGCCTGGCGCGCGCGGGGCTTTGCCCGCCTCCGTGCGGGTTCTTCGCAATGAGGTTCATGCAACGTGGACGAGACGACGAAAGTTCCGGCCCTGTGCCGTGTGCTGGTGGTCCTGCTCGGCATCCTGGTGACCCTGTTCGGCCTGGCTCTGCTGGTCGGCGGTGTTCGCCTGGTACAGCTGGGGGGCAGTTGGTATTTCCTGCTGATGGGTGCGGTGTCGGCCGTGGCTGGCGTGCTGCTGGCGATGCGCAGGCCGAACGGTGCGCTGCTGTACGGCCTGGCCTTCGTGGCCACGCTGGCCTGGGCGCTGGTGGATGCGGGCTGGGAGTTCTGGCCGCTGGTCTCGCGCCTGGTGATGCCGGCCGTGCTGGCCCTGCTGGTTGCCCTGGCCTGGCCGGTGCTGCGCCGCAGCCGCGGCCAGGCTGCCGGTCGCGGCGCCTATGGCGTGGCTGCAGTGCTGCTGGTCGGCCTGCTGGGCACGGCGGTGTCGGCGTTCCAGCCGCGCCCGGTACAGACCGCGCAGGGCACCACGCCGCCGGTGGTGCCGGTGGCCAAGGGCGCTGAACAGCGCGACTGGATGCACTGGGGCAACACCACCGCCGGCACCCGCTTCGCCGCGCTGGACCAGATCACCCCGGCCAACGTGAAGGAACTGCAGGTTGCCTGGACCGCGCACACCGGCGACGTGCCGGAAAGCAACGGCTTCGGTGCCGAGGACCAGAACACCCCGCTGCAGATCGGCGACACCCTGTACCTGTGCACGCCGCACAACCAGGTGATCGCCATCGATGCCGACTCCGGCAAGCAGCGCTGGGCCTTCGATCCCAAGGCGACCGCACCGAACTGGCAGCGTTGCCGTGGCCTCGGCTACTTCGATGCGACCACCGCACCGGCAGCGGCAACGACGGTTGCGCCGACGCCTGCGCCGATGCCGGCCACCGAAACCGCCAGCGCCGGCCCGGCCCTGTGCGAAAAGCGCATCCTGATGACCTCGATCGATGCCCGCCTGTTCGCGCTGGATGCGAAGACCGGCGCCCTCTGCCCGGACTTCGGCAGCAACGGCGTGGTCGACCTGAAGACCGGCATGGGCGAGATCAAGCCCGGCTTCTATACGCTCACCGCCGCGCCGCTGGTGGCGGGCGAGCTGATCGTGGTTGGCGGCCGCGTGGCCGACAACATCGAAGTGGGTGAACCGTCCGGCGTGGTGCGCGCCTACAACGTGCGTACCGGTGCGCTGGCCTGGGTCTGGGATCTGTCCAAGGAAACCCCGGACGTGCCGCTGGATCCCTCGATCCATTACACCCGTGCCACCCCGAACGTGTGGACCTCGATGGCCTACGACCCGCAGCTGGGCCTGGTCTACCTGCCCACCGGCAACACCACGCCGGACCAGTGGGCCGGCGAGCGGACCCCGCAGGATGACAAGTACAGCTCGGCCGTAGTCGCGCTGGATGTTGCCACCGGCAAGGAACGCTGGGTCTACCAGACCGTGCACCACGATCTGTGGGACTACGACCTGCCCGCGCAGCCGACCCTGACCGACGTGCCCGACGGCAAGGGCGGCACGCTGCCGGCCCTGCTGCAGATCACCAAGGCCGGGCAGATCTTCATGCTCAACCGCCAGACCGGCGTGCCGATCAGCGAGGTGCGCAACATCCCCGCGCCGCAGGGCAATGCTGAAGGCGAGCGCTATGCCGCGACCCAGCCGCTGTCGGTGGGCCTGCCGCAGATCGGTGCGCAGACGCTGACCGAATCGGACATGTGGGGCGCCACCCCGATCGACCAGATGCTGTGCCGCATCCAGTTCAAGCAGTTCCGCTACGACGGCATGTACACGCCGCCGGGCGAAGACCTCGCGCTGCAGTGGCCGGGTTCGCTGGGCGGCATGAACTGGGGCAGCGCCTCGATCGACCCGACCACCGGCTACCTGTTCGTCAATGACATGCGCCTGGGCCTGTGGACCAAGCTCATCCCGCGCACGCAGATGACCAGCGGCGACGGTGGCGTGGAAATGGGTGCGGCTTCCCAGACCGGCACGCCGTACGGCTCGCTGCGCGACCGCTTCCTGTCCAAGCTGGGCATCCCCTGCCAGAAGCCCCCGTTCGGCACGATGTCGGCGATCAACCTGGCCACCCGCCAGCTGGTCTGGCAGGTGCCGGTGGGCACGGTGAAGGACACCGGGCCGATGGGCATCAAGATGGGCCTGCCGATTCCGATCGGCATGCCGACGCTGGGTGGTTCGCTGGCTACGCAGTCAGGCCTGCTGTTCTTCGCCGGTACGCAGGATTACTACCTGCGCGCCTATGACAGCCGCACCGGCGAGGAAGTCTGGAAGGCACGCATGCCGGTCGGCAGCCAGGGCACGCCGATGACCTACGTTTCGCCGAAAACCGGCCGCCAGTACGTGGTGATCTCCGCCGGTGGCGCACGCCAGTCGCCGGACCGTGGCGACTACGTGATCGCCTACGCGCTGCCCGAGCGCAAGTGAGCCGTGCCACGCGGTGCAGCCTGGCAGGCTGCGCCGCGTGGGTACCGGTTACCGGTTCCAGCGCTTAACATGCAAGGTCGAACCTGATGAAAGCTGCTGCCATGCCTGCCGTTCCTCCCAGCCGTCGCCCCAAGCGCCCGCCTGCGCCACCGCAGGACCGCGGACTGGCCCATGAGCTGATGCAGCAGATCCAGGACAACCAGGGCGATCCGGATTTCATGACCTCGCTCGGCCGCGGCCTGGCCGTGCTGAGCGTGTTCTCGCAGCACCCGCGCGAAGTGACGATGTCGCAGATCAGCACCGATACCGGCATCTCGCGCGCAGCCGTGCGGCGCGTGCTGTACACGCTGGAAAAGCTGGGCTACGTGGGCGAGCAGGGCCGCGGTTTCGTGCTGCTGCCGCGCGTGCTGGGCATGGGCGGCGCCTACGTCGCCTCGTCGTCGATGACCGCGGCCGCACAGCCCGTGCTGGATGCCCTGCGCGATGACGTGCACGAATCCTGCTCGCTGGGCGTGCTTGATGGCGATGACATCCTTTACGTGGCACGCGCGGAAACCGTTCGCATCATGTCGATCGGCCTGCGTGCGGGCAGCCGCCTGCCGGCCTACTGCACGTCGATGGGCCGCGTGCTGCTGGCCGCCCTGCCGCGCGACACGCTGGAAGGCTACCTGGAACGCAACCCGCTGAGGCCGCGCACCGACCGCACCGTCACCCGCATGGATGACTTCCTCGACCTGCTGGAAAAAGTGCGTCGTGAAGGCGTCTCGCTGGTCGACCAGGAGCTGGAGATCGGCCTGCGCTCGATCGCCGTGCCGGTGCGTTCGCGCAGCGGCGATGTGGTGGCCGCGCTGAACATCGGCACCCAGGCGGGCCGCATCGGCCTGGGCGTGATGCAGACCCAGCTGCTGCCGCGCCTGCGCGAAGCAGCGCAACGGCTGGGCACGTTGTTGAATTGAGGCGCAGCCGCCGGGCATGGCCCGGCGCTAACGGGGCCGCGGCGTGGTAGCGCCGGGCCATGCCCGGCGGATGTTCGGCGTCAGCCCTCTGACGCCTGCTCTTCCAGGATCGGCTTGGCCAGCGCGAACGCGTGGTTGGCCGCCGGCACGCCACAATAGATCGCGGCCTGCAGCAGCACCTCCTTGATCTCCTCCGGCGTTACGCCGTTGTTGCGGGCGGCGCGGATGTGCAGCTTGAACTCTTCATCGTGGCCCAGTGCCACCATCATCACGATGGTCAGCAGCGAGCGCGTATGCCGCGGCAGTCCCTCGCGCGTCCACACCGTGCCCCACGCCGTGCGGGTGATGAAATCCTGGAATTCAGTCGTGAACTCGGTGCGCGCCTGCAGCGAGCGGTCAACGTGCGCCTCGCCCAGCACCTGGCGGCGCACCGCAAGGCCGGCTTCGTAGCGTTCCTGTTCGTCCATCGTCGTAACCCTGTTGAGTGATTCAGTGCTGCGCGGAAAGATGCGCGGCCAGTGCGGCAGTGAACGCCTGCGGCGATTCCAGATTGCAGATGTGGCGGCCTGCTACAGCGGCATAACGCCCCTGCGCCACGCCCTCGGCGATGGCCTGCAGCTCGGCCGGCACGCAGACCGGATCGTCGTCACCGGCAATGGCCAGCAGCGGCACGCCGATGCGACCCAGCACATCACGGAAATCGGCCATGCCCACGGCGTTGCAGCAGCCTGCATAGCCGGCCACGCTGGTGGCGAGGAAGCGCTGCAGGATGTCCTCCACCTGGCTGGCATGGGTCTGTGCGAAGGCGGCGGTGAACCAGCGCTCGCGGGTGCCGTCCACCAGTGGCAGCAGGCCATCGTGCTGGACCTGGGCGATGCGCGCCTGCCAGCCGTCCAGCGTGCCGATCTTTGCTGCAGTGGCAGCCACGGTGAGCGTGCGCAGGCGGTTGCCTGCATGCACGCCCAGCCACTGCCCGGTCAGGCCACCGATCGACAGCCCGCAGAAATGGCTGCGCTCGATGCCAAGGTGATCCCACAACGCCAGCACGTCGGCGCCCAGCTCGGCCACGGTGTACAGCCCCGGCGGCGCAGTGGACTGGCCATGGCCGCGACGGTCATAGCGCAGGATGCGGTACTGCGAGGCCAGTACATCCACCTGCGGCTGCCACATGCCCAGGTCGGTACCCAGCGAATTGCAGAAAGTCAGCCACGGCCCGTCGGCGCGGCCCTCGGTCTGGTAATGCAGGCGATGCTGCGGAAGGTCGAGGAAGGGCATGCGTGCTCCAGCGAATGTGGGGATCAGCCGCGCGCGAGCACGCGGTCGATCCAGGTATCGGCCATGCCGCGCCAGCTGTCGGCGGCGAACAGGGCATCGAGTTGTACGGGCGACAGCTGCGCGGTAACCTCCGGCGTCTGCGCCAGCACCTCGCGCAGATGCAGCGACTGCGCCAGCGCCTGCTTGGCGGCGTGTTCCACCAGGGCGTGCGCGGCCGGCTTGCCGATGCGCTCGCCCAGGGTGACTGCGACGGCTTCGGCATAGAGAAGGCCACCATGGCTGTCCAGGTGCTGGCGCATGCGCCCGCGGTCCAGCTGCAGGCCCTGCACCACCACGCTCACCTGGGCCAGGCTGCCGGCGCACAGGCGCACGATCTCCGGCACGGTGTCCCACTCGGCGTGCCATTGCCCGGCCGCGCGCTCGTGCGGCTGCGGCAGGGCGCTGAACAACGTGGACAGCAGGCCCGGCACGCGCGTTGCGGCGGCAATGGCCGCCACGCAGCCAACCGGGTTGCGCTTGTGCGGCATCGCCGAGGAACCACCCTTGCCCTCGCCCGCCGGCTCGAAGGCTTCAGCAACTTCCGACTGCATCAGCAGCACGATGTCGGTGGCGATCTTGCCGAGGCTGCCGGTCAGCAGCGCGAACACGCTGCCGAACTCGGCGATGCGATCACGCGCGGTGTGCCAGGGCAGCGCCGGCAGCGGCAACTGCAGCTCGGCGGCCAAGGCTTCGGCCACGTCCAGCCCGCGCGTCTGCAGCGAGGCCAGCGTACCGGCGGCACCGCCGAACTGCAGAACCAAGGTGTCGTCGGCCAGCGCATCAAGGCGCCGCTGGCTGCGCTGCAGGGCATCCAGCCAACCGGCCGCCTTCAACCCGAACGTCACCGGCACCGCCTGCTGCAGCAGCGTGCGCCCCGGCAGGCCGGTGCCGCGCTCGGCCTCGGCCAGCCGCGCCAGCGCCGTGCACAGCACCTGCAGGCGCGCCCGCACGTGGCTGACCGCCGCGCGCAGCTGCAGCACTGCGCCGGTATCGATGATGTCCTGGCTGGTGGCGCCCCAGTGCACCCAGCGCGCGGCGTCGGCATCGTTCGCCTTGACCTGCGCGGTAAGCGCCTTGACCAGCGGAATGGCCGGGTTGCCGGCAAGTGCCGTAGCGGCCGACAGCGCGGGTACGGCGTACAGGTCGGCGCTGCAGGCCGCTTCAATCGGCGCCAGCACAGCGGTGGGGATCACCCCGCACTGCACCTGCGCGCGCGCCAGGGCGCGTTCGACATCCAGCATCGCCTGCAGGCGTGCTTCATCACTGAACACGGCGTCGACGGCGGGGTCGCCGAACAGACCGCCCAGCAGCGTTGGGGAGTGGCTCATCGGTGCAGTCCATCCTGGGTGGCCACAGCTTACCCGCGCCCGCTGCATGCGGGCGTGGAGTGGCCGGAAGGCGCGTCGGGCGCGCCGCGATCAGTAGGCGAAGAACACCGTTTCATCCGGGCCCTGCATGCGCACGTCCCAGTGGTACAGGCCCTTGCCCTGCGCCTGCGCGACCAGGGTGTGGCGGCGTTCGGCCGGCACCAGCGCGAGGATGCCGTCCTCGCCATTGCTGGCCTCGTCACTGAAATAGATGCGGCCACGGGTGGCCTGCAGCAGGCCGCGCATGAACACCAGCACCACCAGGTGCGGTGCCTGCGGCTCGCCACGCAGGCCCGGCACGCGACCCGGCTTGACGGTGGTGAAGGCGAAACGGCCCTGGTCATCGGTGGGCACGCGGCCCCAGCCGTCGAAGGCCGGGTCGTGGTTGCCGCGACGCGGGTCTTCGCCATGGGCGTAGATGCCCTGCGCGTCGGCCTGCCAGATTTCCAGCACGGCATCGGACACCGGTACGCCGTTGCCATCGAACACCTGGCCCTGCACCTCCACGCGTTCACCCTGCGCGGTGGCCGGGGCGATTTCGGTGCGGTACAGCGGTTCCAGGCCCAGGCGGTAGTACGGGCCTACGGTCTGCCACGGAGTGGATTGGAAACTCATGGTCTTACTCCCAGACGGTCATCTTGCGACCGCGCAGCACGATGTCGAAGCGGTAGCCGAGCGCGAATTCGTTGGCGGTGTTTTCCCAGTCGAACGAGGACACCATGCGCTCGCGCGCCTTGGCGTCATCCACGCAGTTGTAGATGGGATCGAACGCCAGCAGCGGGTCGTTGGGGAAATACATCTGAGTGACCAGGCGCTGGCCGATGCCATCACCATGCAGCGAGAAATGGATGTGTGCCGGGCGCCAGGCGTTGTAGTGGTTGCGCCACGGGTATGCGCCGGGCTTGATGGTGGTGAACCGGTAGCGGCCTTCGCTGTCGGTCAGCACCTGGCCGGTGCCCTTGAAGTTGGGGTCCAGCGGTGCGTCGTGCTGGTCGCCCTTGTGCAGGTAGCGGCCGGCGGCGTTGCACTGCCAGACCTCGACCACGGTGTTGCGCACCGGGCGGCCGTTCTCGTCCAGCACGCGGCCGCTGACGATGATGCGCTCGCCCTGCGGCTGGCCGGGGAAACCGGCGGTCAGGTCGGCGGCATGCTCGCCCAGGGTGATGCGGTTGATGCTCGGGCCGGTCACTTCCGAGAGCGTCACCGGGATGGCGATCGGGTCGGTACCCGGGCCACGCAGCGCGGTGGAGGCATACGGCAGATGGATGCGCGGCGGCTGGCTGCCGGGGTACGGCTTGCGGTAGCCGCGCAGTTCGGTGGGATCGCTCATGGCGTACTCCTGTTGGCGAGCGGCCCGAAGGCCGCGGCTGTCTTGCAGATCATGGATACGGGGGAAGGCTTACACGCGCTCGATGGCCAGCGCCACGCCCTGCCCCACGCCGATGCACATCGTGGCCAGGCCACGGCGGCCACCGTTGGCTTCCAGCTGGCGCAGCAGGGTCAGCGCCAGCCGCGCACCGCTCATGCCCAGGGGATGGCCCAGGGCGATGGCACCGCCGTTGGGGTTCACGTGCGCGGCATCGTCGGCCAGGCCGAGCTGGCGCATGCAGGCCAGGCCCTGCGAGGCGAAGGCTTCGTTCAGTTCGATGGCATCGAAATCGGTGATCGACAGGCCCAGCCGTGCCATCAGCTTCTGGCTCGCCGGCACCGGGCCCATGCCCATGATGGCCGGCTCAACGCCGGCGCTGGCGAAGCCAAGAATGCGCGCGCGCGGGGTCAGGCCCAGCGCCTTCACCTGCGCGCCCGACGCGAGCAGCAGCGCGGCGGCGCCATCGTTGATGCCCGAGGCATTGCCGGCGGTGACCGTGCCCGGCTGGCGGAACAGCGGCTTCAGCCTGGCCAGCGCCTCGGCGGTGGTATCGCCGCGCGGGTGTTCATCGCGGTCGACGGTCAAGGTTTCGCCGCGCTTGCGGCCCGGCACGTCCACCGCCACGATCTCGCCGTCGAAGAAGCCACGCGCCTGCGCAGCAGCCGTGCGCTGCTGGCTGCGCAGGGCGAACGCATCCTGGTCCTCGCGGCTGATGCCGTAGCGCTCGGCCACGTTTTCGGCGGTCTGCCCCATCGTCTCCACGCCGTGCAGTTCACGCAGGCGCGGGTTGATGAAGCGCCAGCCCATGGTGGTGTCTTCGATCTGCTGGTCGCGGGCGAACGGCGCGGTCGCCTTGCCCATCACGAACGGCGCGCGCGACATCGATTCGACGCCGCCGGCGATGGCCAGGCCCAGCTCGCCCGCTGCAATGCCGCGGGCCACGGTGCCGATTGCATCCAGGCCCGAACCACACAGGCGGTTGATCGTGCTGCCCGGCACCGTCACCGGCAGGCCGGCCAGCAGCAGGCTCATGCGGGCGACGTTGCGGTTGTCCTCACCGGCCTGGTTGGCGCAGCCCAGGTAGACATCCTCGACCCGCGCCGGGTCCAGCTGCGGGTGGCGCGCCAGCAGTGCCTTCAGCGGGATCGCGCCGAGATCATCGGCGCGCACGCCGGACAGCGCGCCGCCGTAGCGGCCGATCGGGGTGCGGATGCCATCGACGATGTAGGTCTCGTGCAGGCTCATCTCAGGCTCCCTCAGCCAGTGCCAGCGGCAGGCCGGTCAATTCACGCAGTTGTTCGATGTCCATGCCCTCGACCATTTCCAGCACGGTCGCACCGTCGGCGCCGAGGTCGAACACCGCCACATCGGTATACACGCGCGACACGCAGCGCAGGCCGGTGAGCGGGTAGCTGCACTCGGCCACCAGCTTGCTTTCGCCCTTCTTGGTGAACAGGTCCATCATCACGAAGACCTGCTTGGCACCGATGGCCAGATCCATCGCACCGCCCACGGCGGGGATCGCGTCGGCAGCGCCCGTGCTCCAGTTGGCCAGGTCGCCGTGTGCCGACACCTGGAACGCACCGAGCACGCAGATGTCGAGGTGGCCGCCACGCATCATCGCGAACGAATCGGCATGGTGGAAATAGCAGCCGCCGGTCAGCAGCGTGACCGGCTGCTTGCCGGCGTTGATCAGGTCCGGATCTTCCTGGCCTGGGGCCGGCGCCGGGCCCATGCCCAGCAGGCCGTTTTCCGACTGCAGGAAGATCTCCTTGTCGGCCGGCAGGAAGTTGGCCACCGTGGTCGGCAGGCCGATGCCCAGGTTGACGTAGGCCCCTTCGGGAATGTCGCGCGCCACGCGCGCGGCCATCTGTTCGCGGCTGAGCTTGTTCATGCCTGCACTCCTTCAGCGGCCACCGGCACCACGCGCTGCACGAAGATGCCCGGGGTCACCACGGCCTCCGGGTCCAGTTCGCCCAGCGCCACCACCTCACGCACCTGCACGATGGCGCAGCGCGCGGCCATCGCCATCAGCGGGCCGAAGTTGCGCGCGGTCTTGCGATACACCAGGTTGCCCCAGCGGTCGCCGCAGTCGGCCTTGATCAGCGCGAAATCGGCATGCAGCGGGTACTCGAGCACGTAGTGGCGGCCGTCGATCTCGCGCGTTTCCTTGCCCTGGGCCAGCTCGGTGCCGTAGCCGGTCGGGGTGAAGATCGCGCCCAGGCCGGAGCCGGCCGCGTGGATGCGCGCGGCCAGGTTGCCCTGCGGCACCAGCTCCAGTTCGATCTCGCCAGCGCGGTAGGCAGCATCGAAGTGCTGCGAATCGGCCTGGCGCGGGAACGAGCAGACGATGCGGCGCACGCGCTTGTGCTTGATCAGCGCAGCCAGGCCGGTATCGCCGTTGCCGGCGTTGTTGTTGATGATGGTCAGTTCGCGCGCGCCCTGTGCGATGAGCGCGTCGATCAGCTCGTCAGGCATGCCGGCGGTACCAAAGCCGCCGATCATCACGGTGGCGCCATCATGGATATCGGCCACCGCTGCTTCCACGCTGGCCACGGTCTTGTCGATCACTGCATTGCTCCTTGCCCTGCCTGCCGGCGGTCACCGCCGCCACGCTGCAGGGCCACTGCGAAGGGAAAACGCGACCCGGACATGGTCGCCACGGCGCCCCGTCCGGTCAATGCGATATTCGGCCAGTTGATTCGATAATCGCACATTGAGTAATAGGCTCTGGACATCGGTTCAACGCCGGTTCTGGCCCACGCCGACGCGCAGGCCCAGGCATGCCCAGGCCGCCAGCAGCAGCGGCAGTGCGCACAGCACGTACAGCGCCGAGGGCTGCCAGTGGCCGTCCACCAGCACACCCACGGTGAGCGGCGAGAGGATCGCGCCGACGCGGCCAATGCCGATGGCCCAGCCCAGGCCGGTCGTACGCACTTCGGCGGCAAACACCACCGGCGCTGCCGCATACAGGCCAGCCATCGCCGCGAACAACGCCGCGCCGATCACGAAGGCCAACGGGAACGCCACGCCCAGCTGCGTATTGAAGGCGGCAAAGCCCAGCATCGAGGCCATCGCCAGCAGCAACGCACCGGCAGTCAGCTTCGACAGCGACCAGCGCGAGGCCAGCCAGCCGAACAGGCTGCCGCCGACGATGCCGCCCAGGTTCAGCAGCACGCCACCAGTGATGCCCTGCTGCGCCGAGACCCCGGCCGAGACCAGCAGTTTCGGCGTCCAGCTCAGCACGAAGTAGAAGGCGAACATGTGCAGGAAGAAGGCCAGCGCGATCAGCAGCGCGACGCGGCGCAGGTCGCCCACGAACAGCGCCGCATAGCCCTGGCGCTGGCCATCACGCACCGGTGCCGGCGGCAGTGCCTGCAGTTCCGGCATGCGCATGCGCGACAGCAGTGCGTTCAGCCGCGGCAGCGCGTTGGCCGGGCGACGTGCGACCAGGAAATCCAGCGATTCCGGCAGGCACTTCAGCACCAGCGGAATGCACAGCAGCGAGGCACCCGCGCCGATCAGGAACACGCTGTGCCAGGACCAGTGCTCCAGCATCCACGCCGCCAGCAGGCCGCCGGCAGTGGCGCCGATGGGATAGCCGGTGGCCTGCAGCGCGACCGCCGTGCTGCGCCACTTGGCGTTGGCGTACTCGGCGGTGATCACGCCGACACCGGCCAGCATGCCGCCGATGCCGATGCCCGTATACACGCGCAGCGCGCCCAGCTGCCAGGCGTTGGCCGCCAGCGCCGACAGCGCCATGCCGCTGGTCAGGATCAGCAGGCAGCAGACGATCATCGGCCGCCGGCCCCAGCGATCCGCCAGCGGCGCCAGCAGGAACGAACCCAGCGCCATGCCGACCAGGCCAGCACTGAGCATCAGCCCCAGCACCTTGCCCGACAGTTCCCAGTCCGCCGATACGTGCGGTGCGGTGAAGGCCATGACCATCACATCGAAGCCATCGAGCATGTTCAACAGCACGCAGATGGCGATGGCGGTCCACTGGAAGGGACTCATCCGTTCCAGGACAAGCGAGGGTGCGGCGGCGGAGGCGTGGCTCATGGTGCGGTTTCCTGCAACAGAGTGATGCGATGGAACGTCCGGCGGGGAAGGTCTCAACGACCGGCCTGGCTGGATGCATGGATGACCTGCAGGACGTCCTGCAGGCGATCGACCTCGACCTGTCCTGGCGCCGACGGGGTGCCGATCATGCCGAAGGTCAGGGCCTGGCCGAAGGTTTCGCCCGCGAGCCGGGACACCACGCCGGTGCCGCCCATCGACATCGTCAGCAGCGGCTTGTCGCTCTGCTGGCGCACCTGCCAGGTGGCATCGAGCAGGGCCAGCACATCACCGGCATCGCGGGGCATCACGGCGATCTTCAGCACGTCCGCGCCCAGTTCCTGCTGCTTCAGCAGGCGCGCGACGATCTCTTCGCGCGGCGGCGTGGCGTGGAAGTCATGGTTGGACATCACCACCTTCACCCCGGCCTTGTGCGCCTGCGCTACCAGCGCCTGCACCACCTTCGGGTCGCGGAACATCTCCACGTCGATCAGCTGGGCGACGCCCCCGCGCAGCAGCGTGGCGTAGAGCGCGCCGTAGTCGGCATCGCTGATCGGCTTGGCGCCGCCTTCGGCCTTGGTACGGAACGTGACGATGACCGGCTTGCCGCCCAGCGTCGCCTGGATGCGCTTGCCCAGCGCGACCAGCGCCTTGCCGTCGGTGGCGATGTCCAGGTAATCGATGCGCCATTCGGCGATGTCGGTGGATTTGCTGGCGGCAATCGCAGCGGCCTGCTGCAGGGCAACGTCAGCCGTGGCACCGGTGATCGGCACGATGGTGCGGGGGCTGCCCTCGCCGATGCGCAGCTGGCCGACCTGCAGCACCGCCGGCGGCGGTGCGGCCAGGGCCAGCAGGGGGGAGGCGCTGAGCGCACCGGCGAGGACAACGGACGCGAACGGGAATTTCATGGCAGTCACCAGAGCGTGGAGGGAGCGCGCGGCCATCAGAAGGTCACCTTGGCCTGGACACCGACGGCCCAGGCGTTGTCGGTACCGCTGTAATTGAAGGTGCCCGGGTTGACGATGTACTGCACGTCCGGGCGGATCATCAGCCACGGGTTCACCTGGAAGCTGTAGGACAGTTCGAACAGCTCCTCGGCCTGGCTGAGGTTGTACAGCGGCGAATCGGTGGGCACGCCCCCGGCCATCAGCGTGGCCCGGCGCGCATCGACCAGGCGGTCGTTGATGTCGGCGCCCACGTAGCCCAGCGCGATGCTGTCCTGCGCGCGCGAGCCGATGCCCTGGTAGACGCCGCCCAGCGCATACCAGCGCTTGATCTGCGCGGTATCGGTGTCGGACACCATGTACTGGGCGAACGCGGTCAGGCCGCGGCTCGGGTCGGCCGACTCCTGGGTCAGGCGCTGCTCGGCCAGGACGTAGGCGCCGTGGCGGCCGGTGGTCGGCGAGGTATCCAGGCCTCGCTTGTCCACGCGCGAGGTGTCGTAGTAACCGCCGAACTTGTAGACGCCGGCGTAGCGGCTGCCCTTGGCCGGGGTCCAGGTCACTTCCACCGGGAACAGCGAACCGGTCGTGCCCGAGACGAACGGGCGGAACGCATTGCGCTCGATGTTGCCGCCGAGGTTCGGATTGACCTGGAACCAGCCGGTGCGCACGTTCACCGCCGGGCTGATCTGCTGCGCGAACTCGCCGCCCCAGCGCGCCATCGGGTAGTTGTACCAGCCGCTGTTGCCGGACATCGCCAGCGGGTGCGCGCAGAAGGCCGCATTGACGAAGTGGGTCAGCAGGCTGTGCAGGCCGAACTGGTTGCCCATTGCGTAGTAGCCCAGCTTGTAATACGACTGGCCTGCGTTGAAGGTCTGGTCGTAGCTCAGTTCGGTCAGCCGCGTGTACTGCCCGCCGTACGCTTCCTGGATCGGGAAGCGGTTGCCGACGAAATCCACCGAGGTGCTGCGGCCGCGACGGTCGTTGAGGGTGAAGTGGAACGCACCGCCGTCCCAGCCGGCCAGCTTGCCCATGTCCAGATCCATGCCCACGCGCACCTGCTGCGCGTAGCGCGCACCGGTTTCGCCGTAGCCACCGTCCACCACGCCCATCGCTTCGCCCACGTAGTCACCGCGGAACGCGATGCCGCGCTCGTACAGGTCGGTGCGGGTACCGCCCCAGTCGCCGGTGAGGGTCTTGCCGTCGTAGCGGTTGCTGGACTGCGCGCTGGCCAGGGCCGGCAGCAGCGCAGTGGCGAGGATGCCCAGGGACAGGCCCAATGAAGGGGATTTCGCAGGATTCATGGTCGCGGTCTCGTGGAGGTGATCAGCGCAGCGACAGCGGCGCGCTCAGGGGGGAGGTGGCGCCCTGCGCCGAGGTGACAGTGGCGGTCAGGCTGCCGGCAGCGGCAGCATCTGCCCCGGCACCTAGCGCGAAGGTGAAGCTGCCCTGCCCCTGCGCATCGGTGCGGGCCTCGACGCTGCCCAGCACCAGCTCGGCCTCGCTGCCGCTGGCTGCACGGTTGCCGAACACTTCCACCTGGTAGCGGCTGTCGGGCACGCCCTGGAAACGGCCGGTCAGCTGGCGCTGCGCGCCCTTGCCCTGCACGGCGGTCAGCTGCGGCGCTGCCTGGCCCAGGTTCGGCAGCGGCTGGCAATCGGCTTGGCCGGCAGCGGTGCAGATGCGTGCACGCTTGGACGGATCGTTGTCGACGCCACGGCCCCGCGAGCCGACGAAGCTGGCGTGTTCCAGGCCCGGTACGCCGAACACGATGGCGCCGCGCGGCTGGCCCTTCACGCAGGCGCCACCGGCTTCGCAGCGCTCGATCGGCAGGCCGTTGCCGAAGATGCGGTTGGCGGTGAAGCGGTTCGGCGCACTGACCGGCTGCGGGCGCACGCCGATGCCGATGCCATTGCCGGTGATGGTGTTGCCATCGACCACGTTGCCGCTGCCGGTGATGCTCAGGCCCAGCGAATTGCCGGTGAAGGTGTTGGCGGCGATGTAGTTGCGGTTGCCCCAGTTGATCTGCAGGCCATCGGAGTAATCGACGAAGCGGTTGTGGACCACGCTGTTGTCGTTGCCCCACAGGATTTCGATGCCCTGCGAAGGTTCCGGGTTGGCCCGGGTGGACTGGAACAGGTTGTCGGCCACCAGGTTCCAGGCCGCGCCGCGGGTCAGCTCCAGGCCGTCGCCGTTGTCGAGGAACGCATTGCGCACGATGCGGTTGTGCACGGTGGTGGTGGCGGTGGACTGGCCCTTCCCGTCGTCGCCGGTGAGCATGATGCCGGCGCCGCCCTTGTTGGCGACGATGCGGTTGTCATGGATCTCGTTGTGGCTGGCGCGGTTGACCAGCACGCCGATGCAGAAGTTGCGGATCTCCAGGCCGGCCAGTTCCACGCCCTGGGTATCGCGCAGGACCAGGCCCGGCAGCGTGGTGGTGCGCACGTTGGTGCCGGACTGGCCCGGCTCGGCGCCCGGGCAGGCATCGGTACCGGTGCCGGTGACGTAGGCTGAACCATCGATGGCGACGTACTGGCCATCGCGCGCCCACGGCGTGCCGATGATCTGCACCGGACCCTTGATTTCCGGCAGCGGCGCGGCCGGCTTGATCACGTAGGGTGCGGTGCCGACGGCGTCGATCTCGATGCGATAGCGGCCCGGCGCAGCGTTGGCGGTGGTGATGGCCCAGCGCAGCGAGCCGGCATTGGCGTCGTCGGCATAGCGGTCCACGCGCAGGACCTGCAGGTCTTCGCGCGGCGGTTCGGCCTGGTAAGCCAGCGCCAGCGACGGCAGCACGGCAAGCAGGGACAGGGAAACAACGGACAGACGACGGCGCATGCGATCACTCCGCACAGATGAAGGGAAATCCGGCGGTCATCCCCTGCACCTGGCTTCAGCACCGGACCGGCTGCTGCCCTCGCCCCGCCAGGGGTGGATCGCTTGGACTGCTGTGAAACTGTGGGAGTGAAATTAGGTTTATCGCACTGCACCATTCAAGTGCGGTAATCGACTACGCGTGCGAATATCGCACTGAATGGGTAATACCATCGTTGTAGGTGGGGGTGTTGGCAGGGCTGCCGCCCTGCACCTGCTTCGAGCCAGGGCAACGTCAACGTCAACGTCAAAGGCCACATTCCGTGGGATGGCGGGTTCCGTGTGCTGTTGGTGGGTGCCGACCGTTGGTCGGCACATCTGTCAGATATCGAATGAATTCATCCACGCATGGCGTGGATCTACTG
>NZ_JBYSZR010000023.1:73890-78113 GCF_058787375.1 Stenotrophomonas sp. FW305-3-2-15-E-LB1 | reverse complement strand
GATGCGGCGACCAAGCCCCCATGGATGGGTTTACGGCGTCCCCGCAAACCCACAGTGCCCCGCCATCCCACGGAATGTCGCTCTTGCTTTTGCCGTCGCCCTTGCATTGAGCAGGTGCAGGGCTGCAAGCCCTGCAAAAAACCCTTACCCCCGCGGTCGCCCGCGCGATGGCACCAGCGCAAACGTATCCACCGCCAGCTTTTCGGCATGGTTCAACCACGCCCGGATCTCCAGATCATCCACCTCGTGGTCCAGGCCAAACGAGACGTTGATCTTGCCGTCCGCATCCGGCTGCACCCACTGCTGCGCCAGCACCACCTTGCGCTGCGACGATACCGCCTCGATCCAGAAACCACGGTCCGGGCGCGTGCTCGCCACCAGTTCCAGCATGTACTGGCCCGCACGGGTGCGGCGGCCCTTCTGGGTGATCATGTGCGCCTGGCGCACGCTCGGGCGCGGGCCCTGGAACGATTCCAGCGGTGCATCCACCGCAATGCCGCCACGCAGGTCGTCATCGCGGAACAGCTTGATGCCGTTGTCGCGGTTCACCAGCAGCGCGCACCAGTCACCATCGGCCGAGCCATCCTCGAACGCGGTGCAGCGGTCCACATAGGCCAGGGTGTTGTCCGGGTCGGCATCGTCGAACTGGCGCGAGGTGTTCTCCAGATACACCGACTTCAGGCCCCAGTCCTTGTCGTACTCCAGCAGCACCGGCGGCTGCACGTGCTGCAGTCCCACCACCACCTGGTCATCACCGTCGATCTTCAACTCGCGGGTGGGCTCGCCCAGCCACAGCGAACGGGCGAAGGCCAGGTACTGCGGGTAATCGCGGCCGCCGTCACGCTGGGTCGCCACGCTGGCACTCGGTGCACGGTGGGTGTCGATCAGCGAACGGCCAAAGCCCATCGTCTTCAGCTGCGGGTCCAGCAGGCTGAGCAGGGTCGCACCCGAATCGAGGGTGGTGCCGGCGTCGGCCTTCAGCTGCTGCGGGGCAATGCCATCGCCCAGGAACAGCAGCAGGTTCTCGCGCTTCTGCCTGGTCAGGATGCTGGTGAGGTCGTTGGGCATCGCCAGGTGGTCCGAGGCGATCACGATCAGCGTGTCCTTGCCGTACGGGCTGGCCTGGATGCGCTGCACCAGCTGCGAGATCAGCCGGTCGCTGCACTTCAGTGCGTTGAGCATGTTGATGTTGCCGTAACTGCTCTCATAGCGCTGGCCCTTGCACGCCACGGGCAGGTGGCCGGCCGGGTGGTGGGTGTCCATGGTCAGCGTGGTCAGCATGAACGGCTCGCCCTTGCGCGAGAGCTGTTCAAAGCGCTGGTAGGCCGTGTCCAGCAGCACGTCGTCGTGCACGCCCCACGGCGAGTAATGCACGCGGCCGATCTTCTTCTGCTGCTTGAACCACTCCAGGTCGTGCACTTCATCGAAGCCGTGGCTGGCCAGGAACTGGCCCTTGCCGGCGAAGCGGCCGCTGGCGCCGCCCAGGTAATGGTTGGTGTAGCCCTGCTGCTTCAGGTAATCGCCCAGGCACACGGCCTTGGGCAGGAAGCTGCCCATGCGGTCCATGCTGTTCTCATCGCCCTGCGAGGTGGTCAGCGGCACGCCACACATCGACGACACCAGGCCGGCGATGGTCCAGCCGCTGCCCTCGGCCGATGCCAGGCCGCGCACGTCCAGCGACTGGCTGGCCAGGCGGTTGATGTTGGGCATCAGGCCCGGGAACACGTTCTCGTCCAGGTAGGTGCGTTCCAGGCTTTCGCCATAGATCCAGACGATGTTGCGCGGGCGCTGCAGCGGCTGCGTCGGCACCTGGTATTCGGGGGCGATGCGGGCGAAATCGACCGGGCGCAGCTGCTGGTACAGGCGCTGGCCATCGCGTGCCAGCGGGCTGACCATGATCGTGGCGATCCACACCACCGCGAAGCCAGCGAACCATGCGCCACCGTGGCCGGGGCGACGCCAGCGCTTCACCCGCGTGGCGAACAGCGGCAGCAGCGAGACCACGATGAGCCCGATGTAGCCGGCGATATAGCCCTTGAAGTCCGCGATACCCGCGCCTTCCATGTCGGCGCCCAGGTGGTAGAGCGTTGCTGCGTTCAGGCCATCGCCGGACAGCTTGTCGATCAACCACCACGTGCTGAGTGCGAGCAGCAGCAGCGAGAACGTGCTCGCCTTCCACCACACCCACTTATCGGAGGCGAGGAACAACCAGGCCAACAGCAACAGCGACAGCAGCAGGATCCAGAGCATAAGCGGCTTCGGCAGTGACGGGAGGTGGTGATGGACGTCGTACCGACGCGTGTCCATCCGACCGGCGCTGCCGCAAGCACACATCCATGACAGGCCGATGACCCGATAGTGCCTGCACGAACCTGACTGAAATGTTTGTTCGTTACATGAGGTGAAAACGCGTGCTGCAGGTAAAAACAGCGTGAATGCAGCTACGCGATTTCATTAAGAAACGGCGCGATTTCCCGTTTCTTCAACGATGCCCGCGTTCCTCACGCGCACGTGCACGCCGATCAAACAGCAATGCACTGGTCACGATGCCCAACCCAAGCACGACGCCGATCAGCAACAGGAACAGTGCGATGGCGGGGTAGCCGAACAGGTGCCAGCCGGTTTCCAGCTTCATCATCAACGACGCCGCCATGATGAGCGCTGCACTGATGATGCCGGCCGCCACGCGGTTGGCGATCTTCTGCAGGTTCTCCATCAACCGCGATTCTTCCAGCCCGGTCACCTTCATCTGCAGGCGGTTCTCGGCCAGCAGCGCCATGATGTCGGTCAGCTTGCGTGGCCCATCGCGCAGCAGCTGCTGCAGCTCCATCGCCTCGCTGGCGAGGTTGGCGGCCGACAGCGACTTCTTCAGGCGCGCGCGCATCACATGCTGCAGCTGTCGCTCGACGATGCGGCGCGTATCCAGGTCCGGTGCCAGCAGGCGGCAGACGGTTTCCAGGTTGAGCAGGGCCTTGCCGACCAGGCTCAGTTCCGGCGGCGTGCGCAGGCCGGACGCGGTGGCGATGCGCACCATGTCCAGCACCACGCGGCCTTCGGAGAAGCTGCCGCTGGCGGCGTAGCGCGCGATCAGCTGGCCGGTCTCGCGCAGGTAGCGCTCCTCGTCGAAGGCTTCCAGGCGCGTGCTGATGCTGATCAGGTCATCGGCCACCTCTTCGCCGCGGCCATCGACGGCGGCGAACAGGATCTTCAGCAGGCGCTCGCGCAGGCGCGGCGGCATGTGCGCGACCATGCCCAGGTCGAAGATCGCCAGGCGCCCGTCGGGAGTCACCCGCAGGTTGCCCGGATGCGGGTCGGCATGGATCTCGCCATGCACGAAGATCTGGTCCAGGTAGCCACGGATCAATGCGGCGGCCAGGGGATCCATCGCCTGCTCGGTGCGGCGCACGTCGGGAATCGCGTCCACGCGTACGCCGGTGGCCAGCTCCATCGTCAGCACGCGCTGGCTGCAGTAATCCCACAGCGGCTGCGGTACCCACAGGCGCCGGAACGGCTTGAGGTGGCGGCCGAAGCGCGCGAGGTTCTCGGCCTCGGCGTGGTAGTCCAGCTCCTGCATCAGCGTCTTGGCGAATTCGTTGAGCCAGTCGCGCAGGCGCACGCGGCGGCCGACCTGGGTGAGGTGGTCGGCGGCCAGGGCGAAGCTGCGCAGCGCCTCCAGATCCGAGCGCAGCTGTGCGGCGACTTCCGGCTTCTGCACTTTCACCGCCACCTGGCGGCCGTCGTGCAGCACGGCACGATGCACCTGCGCGATCGAGGCGCAGCCCAGCGGCTCGGGGTCGAACGAAGCGAACAGCTTGTTCACCCCGGCACCCAGCTCCTGTTCGACGATGGCGTGGATGCGCTCGACGGGAATCGGCGCCACGTTCTCCTGCATGCGCTCCAGCGCCGTGGCGAATTCGGGCGGCACCATGTCCGGCCGCGTGGACAGCATCTGCCCGAGCTTGACAAAGGTCGGCCCCAGCGCTTCGAGGTCGCTGACGAACTGCTCCGGGTTGCCGTCGGCCGGCACGTCGGAATGGCTGCCGGCCGCGTCCAGGTTCATGCCGGAAAAAACGCCCGAATGGCGGTAGCGCATCAGCAGGCGCAGGATCTGGCTGCGCCGGTTCATGCCCTTGACCAGCGGGGGATTGGCCGTGGCGGTGGACGGATTGCTCAAGCGGAACTCCCATGCAGGCAAGACAGGGGTAGTGCCGGGGGGGGGGGGG
>NZ_JBYSZR010000023.1:0-73880 GCF_058787375.1 Stenotrophomonas sp. FW305-3-2-15-E-LB1 | reverse complement strand
CCGCTGGCCGGCAACGCCGGGGCGGGGCGGCTGCCGGCCAGCGGCCGGCACTACCGGGGCCCTGCAGTGTGGCCGGGCGGCAGTAGGCACGCGGTGAACCCGCTTCCGCAGCAGGCACCGGATCAGTCAGAATCCGTCCATCCCCTCTTTGGATCCACCATGGCCGGTGCCAGCCTGTTTGCCCTGCTCGACGATATCGCCACCCTGCTCGACGACGTCTCGATCCTCACCAAGGTCGCGGCGAAGAAAACCGCCGGCGTGCTGGGCGACGACCTGGCGCTGAACGCGCAGCAGGTGACCGGCGTCAACGCCAACCGCGAACTGCCGGTGGTGTGGGCGGTGGCCAAGGGCTCCCTGGTGAACAAGGTGATCCTGGTGCCGGCGGCGCTGGCGATCAGCGCGCTGGAGGCCTGGCTGCACAGCCGGGGCTGGAACGTGCCGCTGATCGTGCCGCTGATGATGATCGGCGGTGCCTTCCTGTGCTTCGAAGGCGTGGAAAAGCTGGCCCACCGCTTCCTGCATTCGGCCGATGAGGACGCCGAGCACCAGGCCGAGCGCCGCAAGGCGCTTGCCGATGCGCAGGTGGACATGGTGGCGTGGGAGAAGGACAAGGTGAAGGGTGCCATCCGCACCGACTTCATCCTCTCGGCCGAGATCATCGTGCTGACCCTGGGCGTGGTCGCCACCGCGGCCTTCACCCAGCAGCTGGTAACCCTGGCCGTGGTGGCCTTGGCGATGACGGTGTTCGTCTACGGGCTGGTGGCCGGCATCGTGAAGCTGGATGACGTGGGCCTGTACCTGTCGCGCAAGGGCGGGGCGGTGGCTGCGTTCGGCCGTGGCCTGGTGGTGTCCGCGCCGTGGCTGATGAAGTTCCTGTCGGTGGCCGGCACCATCGCCATGTTCCTGGTCGGCGGCGGCATCCTGGTGCACAACGTGCCGGTGCTGCACCACGCGGTGCAGGGCTTCGGTGGCGAAGGGCAGTGGGGTTGGCTGATCAGTGCGGCGGCGAACATGGTGGTCGGCATCGTTGCCGGCGCGATCGTGCTGGCCGCGGTGACCGGGTTCCAGAAACTGCGCGGGAAGCTGTAGAGCCGAGCCCATGCTCGGCTGCATTGAAGGGCGTGCCGACCAACGGTCGGCACCCACCAGCCGCCGCCGCCGGGCCATGCCCACCAGGGCGGGTTACCCCGCCTGCACCCGGTTCTTGCCCTGGCGCTTGGCAACATACAGGGCCTCATCGGCGCGGCGCAGCAGGGCCTCGGCATCATCGCCGGGCTGCCACTGCGCCAGGCCGGCGCTGAAATGCACCGGTACGCGCTGGTCCTGCACGGTCAGCACGCGATGGGCCAGCGAGCGCTGCAGGCGCTGCACCGTGGCCATGCTGTCGGCGCCCGGGGTTTCCGGCAGCACCAGCACGAACTCGTCACCGCCGAGCCGGGCAACACCATCGGTGGCGCGCAGCAGCAGGCGGCAGATCGACACCAGGTGCTGCAGCAGGGCATCACCGCCGGCATGGCCATGGGTATCGTTGGTCTGGTGGAAGTCATCCAGGTCGATCACCGCCAGGCCCAGCGGCGTGTTGTTGCGCGCCGCCCGTGCCATTTCCCGCTGCAGCATTTCGTCCAGCCCACGCCGGTTCAGGGCCTGGGTCAACGGATCGATGCGGGCCAGGTCGCCGGCCTCGCGCAGTTCCTGTTCCAGCTCGGTGATGCGCCGCTCGGCCCGTTCCACTTCCTGCCGCGCGCTGGCCAGGTGGTCACGCGCCTGCGCGGCCTGCTGCTGCACCTTGCCGGTGTCGTGCATCACTTCCTGCAGCAGGTGGTTGAGGTCGGCGATGCTGCGCGCCTCGCGCAGCTGCAGGGCATAGGTGCCGATGCGGTCGTGGTACTCACCGGTGCTGGCGGCCATGCCGTCCATGCGCTCGATGAACTCGCCCATCAGGCCGCGCATCGCCGCCTTTGAATCATCGATGCCCTGGCGCAGCAGCCCCTGCTTGTAGATCACCTCGCGCAGTTCGGCACGCGTGCGCTCGACCGATTCCGCTTCCAGCGGCCCGGCCAGCAGCTGGCGTACGGCCGCGATCTGCCCCTGCAGCCAGCTGCGGTCATCCAGCAGCTCGCTCACGTTTTCCAGCAGCAGGGCAAACAGCTCCAGCAGCAGCGCCTGCTGTTCCTGCCAGCTTTCCGCACGCACGCCCACCTGGTGGCCCAGCTCGCGCACGCCCTGTTCGATGGGCTCCAGCGGCGCCCCCGGCTGCCATTGCCGCAGCTGGGCGGCCAGCGCCTGGGCCTGCTCGCGCAGGTCCGGGTCGTGCAGCAGCAGCGACACCACCGCGCCGCCCAGCAGCAGGCGCAGCTGTTCGGACAGGCGCAGGCTGTCGGGCTGGCCATCGGGCGAATGCTGCTCGATGGTGCGGATGTACTTGTCGATCAGCTGCCGCATCGCCCGGCCGTAGCGCGGCCAGTCGGCACTGGCCTGCGCCGACTGCAGGCGGTCGCCCATGTCGCCCAGCTCGCCGGGCAGGGTGGCCATGCCATTGGCAAAGGCGGCCAGCAGCGGCTCGGGGGCATCGGCACCGGCAAACAGCTGCTGCAGGGCCACGGCCGTGCCGCCCTGCAGGACCACCCGGTCGCCACGGCCATCGTCGGGTACCGCGCGCGTGCGCGCCGGCGGTCCCAGGGCGGTGCCGGGGGCAGGGCGGTGGTCGGGCTGGTCCGTCATGGCAAGAAAATCCTGGGGCTGGCAGGGACTGGTGACAGCATATCGGCGCGGCCGCCGACGGCTTGAACGGCTACGATGGGCGACAGGATGCCGTAGGGGAGGTGGGTATGCGCGTGATGTTGCTGGGGGCGACCGGCCTGGTCGGCGGGCTGGCCCTGCCGATGCTGCTGGACGACCCGCTTTGCCGCGCGATAGTGGCCCCGACCCGGCGCCCGCTGGGCCTGAGCCATCCGAAGCTGCATGCCCCCGTGCTGTCGTTCGACGCGCTGCCCGATGCGCCGGACTGGGCGCAGGTGGATGCGGTGATCTGCGCCTTGGGCAGCACGATGGCCCAGGCCGGCAGCCGCGAGGCCTTCTACCGCATCGACCACGATTACCCGCTGGCCTTCGCCCGGCTGGCGCGCAGCCAGGGCGCCCGCGTGTTCGTGCTGAACTCGGCCGCTGGTGCCAATGCTGGCTCGGCGTTCTTCTACAATCGGGTGAAGGGCGAGCTCGAGCGCGATCTACGCGCGCTCACCTTTGCTTCGCTCACCCTGGTGCGGCCAGGCCTGATTGGTGGGCAGCGGCAGCAGGTTCGCCGTGGCGAACACTTCGCCCTGCAGGTGCTTGGCGCGCTCGGGCCGGTACTGCCGCGGGCATGGCGGATCAATCCGGCCAGCCGTATCGCCAGGGCGCTGGTGGATGCCGCGCTGGCGCCGCCGCCGGGCGAACACGTGGTGGCGTCCAGCGCGCTGGTCGGCTGATGTCGCGTGCGCTGCGCCTGAGCCAACTGCTGCAGCTGCTGCGCCGGCATCGCCGGCCGGTGGCCGGGCAGGCGCTGGCCGATGCGCTCGGCATCAGCCTGCGCACGCTGTACCGCGACATCGAGACGCTGCGTTCACAGGGCGCCGACCTGCGTGGTGAGGCCGGCGTGGGTTACCAGTTGGTGCCCGGCGACGTGCTGCCGCCGATGACCCTGCCCCCGGCCGAGATCGATGCACTGGTGCTGGGCCTGCGCTGGGTGGCCGCCCGCACCGAGCCGGCGCTGGCCGACGCCGCCCGTGATGCGCTGGCACGCATCGCCCACGTACTGCCAGCGGCACGCCGCGAAGCACTGCGCGACAGCGGCCTGCGCGTAGGCCCCTCGAAAGCCGCGGCGAAGGTGCCATCGGCGCGCCTGCAGGCAGTGCGCGAGGCGGTAGGCGCGCAGATGCGGCTGCAGTTTGCCTATGAGGATGCACAAGGGCAGCGCACCGAGCGCGTGGTCTGGCCCTTCGCGCTGGGCTATTTCGATGAAGTGCAGATGCTGGCGGCGTGGTGCGAAAGCCGCGAAGACTTCCGCCATTTCCGCCTGGACCGCATCCGCCGGGTACGCACGCTGGAAGCGCGTTACCTGGTGCCGCGCGGCACGTTGCTGCGGCGCTGGCAGAAAGCACAGGGCATCGCCCCGGATTGGCTGGACCAGTCGTGAGTTGCCGGCCGGGGGAGATAGAGAAGCGGGGGTAGAGTCGACTGCTAGTCGACTATCGCGCGCAGCGCGGGACTTTATGAGGCAAGAGCAGTCGACTGACAGTCGACTCTACGAAGGCAGAAACAGAAGCCAGCGCCGCCACGCTGCTGACAGGATCTGTCAGCAGGGCCGCACCACCATGGGCACTCCCAACAACGGAGGTTCCCCATGTTCAAGCCCAGCACCCTGCTGCAGTACGTGCGTGATGTCGCGGCCAGTGCCACGTTCTACAGCAGCATCCTCGGCACGCCGCCGGTCGAGCAGTCGCCCGGCTTCGCCCTGTTCCTGCTGGGCGATGGCGCGGCGCTGGGCCTGTGGCAGCGTGATGGCGTGCTGCCAGCGGTCACCGCAGAAGCCGGCGCGGCCGAGCTGGCGATGGTGGTGGCCAACGTTGCAGAAGTGCAGCAGCTGCACGACGCCTGGCGCGCGCTTGGCGTGCAGATCACCCAGGCGCCGGTGACCCTGGAATTCGGCCACACCTTCGTTGGCGTCGATCCCGATGGCCATCGCCTGCGCGTGTACAGCCGTGCCGAGGGCATGGTCGCGCGCGACTGATCGCCACGCTGCGCGCAAAAAAAACGCCGGGCAGTGCCCGGCGTTTTTTCAGGTCATGTGCCAACCAACGGTTGGCACCCACCAATCAGGTGGTGGATCAGCTGGCCAGTGCCAGGTCGTCCATCATCGCGCGCAGGAAGCGGGCCGCTTCGCCGCCGGTGGCGGCGCGGTGGTCGAAGGTCACCGACAGCGGGATGACCTTGTGTGCTTCCACGCCGCCCATCACCGGGGTCATCTGGTGGCGGGCACGGCCGGCACCGATGATGGCCACGCACGGCGGCACCACGACCGGGGTCGCGTAGCGGCCGGCGAACATGCCGAAGTTGGACAGCGAGATGGTGTAGCCGCTCAGTTCGGAGGCCGCGATGGAACGGGCTTCCACCTGTTCGCGCAGGCGGTTGACGCCTTCGCGGATGCCACGGGCATCGAGCATGTCGGCATTGCGCAGCGCCGGCACGAACAGGCCGTCGTCGGTGTCCACGGCGATGCCGATGTCCACCTGCGCGTGCAGGGTGCGGGTCAGCGCTTCGCCGTCGAACCAGGCGTTCATGGCCGGCACCTTCTGCGCGGCAACCACGATCGCGCGCACCAGGCGGGCGGTGACGTCGTTGCCCGGCAGCCAGGCGTGGATGTCGGCGTCGTCATTCAGCGTGGTCGGCACGACCTTGCTGTGCGCATCGGCCATCACCCGCGCCATGTTGCGGCGCACGCCCTTCAGCGGCTCCGGCTGGCCCTTGGCGACCACGCCCGGCGGCTGGGTACGCATCGGCTTGCCGGCGGCGGACAGCGGGGTGCGGGCTTCGCTCTGCACCGGCGCAGCCACCTGGGCCGGGGCCGGGGCGGTATACGCAGCAGCGGCGGCCACCGGTGCCGGGGCAGCACCCAGCTTGGCGCTGCCGTCGGCCGCAGCCTGCTTGACGTCGGCCATGGTCACCGCGCCATCGGCGCCGGTGGCGCGCACGCGGGCCAGGTCGACGCCCAGCTTGCGCGCGGTGGCACGCACGGCCGGCACGGCCTTGACGCCACCGACGGCCAGCGCCTGTTCGGTGTGCACGGCATTGGAGCTCTGCATCGCGCCGACCACGGTGCCGGCGTCATCACGCTCGGCCTTTTCTTCAGCGGCGGCAGCCACCGAGGCGGCTGGCAGCGGCGGCGGGTTCGGTGCGGCCGGGGCCGCCGGGGCGTGCCCGTGGCTGTGGCCGGTGTCCTGGCCATCGGCGCGCTGCGGCAGGTTCGGGTCGATCTCGAAGCTGGCCAGCACCGCGCCGGTCGGGATGATGTCGCCGGCGGCGCCGGACAGCTTCAGCACCTTGCCGGACACCGGCGAAGGCACTTCCACCACGGCCTTGGCGGTCTCCATCGACACCAGCGGCGCGTCCAGCTTGATCACGTCGCCTTCCTTGACGAACCACTCGACGATGGTCGCGTCCGGCAGGCCTTCACCCAGGTCGGGCAGGTTGAAATTCTTGGTCTGGCTCATGTGCAGTTCTCTTCCAGCAGTTCCAGTTCGCGGGCCGGCAGCCAGCCCGTCGCGCCATTCGCGCGCTCGGACCACCACCACCCACCATGTTCGTGATGCAGCTTCACCATCTCGCCGTTTTCCACATCCAGCTCGCGGGCGTCGTAATCGCGCAGGGCTTCGGCGCGACCATCATCCAGCAGCTGCAGCCAAGCGACGGGCGCCCATCCAGCGCGCCCATCGTTGGTGCGTACCCAGGCAAACGCCGGCCATTCCTCGTCACGTACACCGACTTCGACGATCTGGCCGGTGCGGAACCGGAGCGGGTTGGAATACTGGCTGCGGTAAGCCCCAAGGAGGCGGGCCCGCATGTCAGCCTGCCGCCACCGCGCGCTTGGCCGCGGTCACGATCCGGTCCACGCTGGGCAGGTACTTCATTTCCAGGCGGAACAGCGGAATGTGGGTGTCGTAGCCGGTAACGCGCTCGACCGGGGCCAGCAGGTCGTACAGGGATTCCTCGGCCAGGCGCGCGGCGATCTCGGCACCGAAACCCGCGGTCTTCGGGGCTTCCTGCACGACCACGCAGCGGCCGGTCTTGGCCACCGATTCGGCGATGGTGGCGAAGTCCAGCGGACGCAGCGTGGCCACGTCGATGACTTCGGCACTGATGCCTTCGCCGGCCAGCTTGTCGGCCGCTTCCAGCGCTTCCTTCACCTGTGCGCCCCAGGCCACCAGGGTCACGTCGGTGCCGTCGCGCAGCACGAAGCACACGTCCAGCGGCAGCGCTTCGCCGTCGTTGACGACCACTTCCTTGTACTGGCGGTAGATGCGCTTGGGCTCCATGTAGATCACCGGGTCGGGATCACGCATGGCGGCCAGCAGCAGGCCGTAGGCACGCTGCGGGCTGGACGGCAGCACCACGCGCAGGCCCGGCACGTTGGTGAAGATCGATTCGTTGGCTTCGCTGTGGTGTTCCGGCGCGCGGATGCCACCGCCCCACGGCACGCGCAGCACCATCGGGCAGTGCAGGCGGCCACGGGTACGGGTGCGCAGGCGCGCGGCGTGGCAGATGATGTGGTCGACCATCGGGTAGACGAAGCCGTCGAACTGGGCTTCGGCCACCGGCTTCATGCCCTGCGCGGCCAGGCCGACGGTCAGGCCGGCAATGGTGGTTTCATCCAGCGGGGTGTCGAGGATGCGCTGCGAACCAAAGCGCTGCTGCAGGCCGGCGGTGGCACGGAACACGCCGCCGTTGACGCCCACGTCCTCGCCCAGCACCAGCACCGACGGGTCGTGTTCCAGCTCCCAGGCCAGGGCCTGGGTGATGGCTTCGATCAGGGTGATGGGGGTAGCGGTCATTGCGATATCTCCACCGGCGACAGCGGCGCTGTCGGCGGCATTGGCCTGGGAAGCGGATGCGCCCGTCTTGATGTCATCCATGGCGCTGCTCCAGGGCAATGGCGGCCGCGCGCTGGGCCAGCAGGTCGGCCGGCGGATCGGCATACAGGTAGTCGAACATCGCCTCGACCGGCTGCACCGGGGTATTGAGGTACTGGTTCACTTCCTCGTCCACCTTGGCCGCGCACTGCTCGACCCAGGTCTTTTCTTCGTCTTCGCTCCACACGCCCTGGGCGATGAGGTACTTGCGCAGGCGCAGCATCGGCTCACGGGTCCAGGCATCCTTCACTTCGGCGTCGTCGCGGTAACGGCGTGCGTCGTCGGCGGTGGTGTGGTCGGACAGGCGGTAGGTCAGCAGCTCCAGCACGGTGCCGCCGTCGCCAGCCAGGCCGCGTTCGCGCGCCTGTTCCATTGCGGCCAGCACGGCGATCAGGTCATTGCCGTCCACCTGCAGGCAGTGCAGGCCACCGGCCAGGCCCTTCTGGGCCAGGGTTTCGGCACCGGTCTGGGCCGAACGCGGCACCGAGATCGCCCAGCCGTTGTTGACGATGCACAGGATCAGCGGGAGCTTGTAGGCACCGGCGGAATTGAGCGCGGCGTAGAAGTCGGTCTTGGAGCTGCCGCCATCGCCGCACACCGCCACCGCGATCTGCGCTTCGTTGTTGAGCTTGAACTTCAGCGCAGCGCCGGCAGCATGCAGGCACTGGGTGGAGATCGGCACGCAGAACGGGAAGTCCTTCACCGCGTTGCCGGTGTAGTCGTTGCCGCGCTCGTCGCCGCCCCAGTACATCAGCACGTCGTACGGGCGCACGCCACGCATGAACATCGCACCGTATTCGCGGTAGCTGGGCGCGAACACGTCGCCGGCCTTCATCGCAGCGCCGATGCCGACGTGTGCGGCTTCGTGGCCCAGGCAGGCGGCATAGGTGCCGAGCTTGCCGGTGCGCTGCAGCGCGATGGATTTGCTGTCGAACGTGCGTACGTACAGCATCTGCTTGAACAGCGGCACCAGGACGGCCGGATCCTTCAGGGATGCGGGCAGGTCGTCACGGACGAGCTTGCCGTCCGCGTCCAGGTACTGCAGGTATTCGATCTTGAACTCAGCGGCAACCGTCATTGCGTACTGCACCTTCGACAGAGAAGTTACAAATGATATGAATCGCCATGTTAAGGAACGCGTACGAAATAGCCTTCCTGCGGCGCAACACGGGGATTCCCCTTTGTACCCCTGGCGACGGCTCGGGGGCCAATAACAACAACGTATTCAGTCGTTGCTGCAAAGCATCAGAATACGCCTTTGGCTGACTGCCGGCGCAACGGCGCGAAAGGTTCCACGCGCAACGGCGGTTCCACAGGCCGACTGCACGCCCCGGTATGGTCCGCACGCTGCCCCTTGCCCGCTGCCCGCACGGCAGGCAACGCGCTACCCTTGCCGCCCCTGATCTGGTCCCGCCCATGTCCGTCGACAACAACCAACGCGATCTCGAAGCCGGCATCCACACCGACCTGCACGGGCGCCTGACCTACGGCGGCTACCTGCGGCTGGACCAGCTGCTGACCGCGCAGCAGCCGCTGTCCAACCCGCCGCATCACGACGAGATGCTCTTCATCATCCAGCACCAGACCTCGGAGCTGTGGCTGAAGCTGCTGGGCCACGAGCTGCGGGCGGCGATCGGCTTCCTGCAGCGCGATGAAGTCTGGCAGTGCCGCAAGGTGCTGGCGCGCAGCAAGCAGGTGCTGCGCCAGCTGACCGAGCAGTGGTCGGTGCTGGAAACGCTGACCCCGTCCGAGTACATGGGCTTCCGCGATGTGCTGGGCCCGTCCTCCGGTTTCCAGTCGCTGCAGTACCGCTACATCGAGTTCCTGCTGGGCAACAAGAACGAGCAGATGCTGCAGGTGTTCGAGCATGACGTGGAAGGCCAGGCGCAGCTGCGCAGCGTGCTGGAAGCGCCGAGCCTGTACGAGGAATTCCTGAAGTACCTGGCGCGCTTCGGCCACGCCATCCCCGACCTCTACACCGACCGTGACTGGACCCTGCCGCACGTGTCCGACGACAGCCTGCAGCCGGTGTTCGCCCGCATCTACCAGGACACCGACCGCTACTGGCGCGAGTACTCGCTGTGCGAGGACCTGGTGGACCTGGAAACCGCCTTCCAGCTGTGGCGCTTCCGCCACATGCGTACCGTGATGCGGGTGATCGGCTTCAAGCGCGGCACTGGCGGCTCCTCCGGAGTGGGCTTTTTGCGACAGGCCTTGGAGCTGACCTTTTTCCCCGAGCTGTTCCAGGTGCGCACCAGCCTGCAGGTGCCACCGCCGGCCGACCCGGCCTGAGCCCCATTCAGCAAGGCCGCCGGCGACGGGCTGGATCGTTTCAGATGCAAGTTCAGCGAGCAGGCCGTGACCTGCCTCAAACGGCGTGTATTTGACGTGAACGCCAGAAGTCGGTGATCCTCGCGCGTTGCTCCAAGCGCACATCGGATGTGCCGTCCATCCACCGAACCAGGAAACCCGCATGAGCCTAAACGCCACTGCGAACACCCCAGAGCCGGCCGTGCCGGAATTCAAGACCCTGATGGGCCACCCGCGCCCGTTGTGGATGCTGTTCATGACCGAGTTCTGGGAGCGCTTTGCGTTCTACGGCATCCGCTGGGCCTTGGTGCTGTACATCGTTGCCCAGTTCCGCAACGGCAGTGCCGCCGGCGAAGCCGACGCCAGCCGCATCTACGGCGCCTACCTGGCCCTGGTGTACGCCGCGGCGATCTTCGGTGGCTACGTGGCCGACCGGGTGCTGGGCTACCAGCGGTCGATCCTGACCGGCGCGGTCATCATGGCCGCAGGCCTGTTCATGATCGCCCTGCCGCAGGAGCACATCTTCAAGCTCGGCCTGGCCACGATCATCGTCGGCAACGGCATGTTCAAGCCCAACATCTCCACCATGGTCGGCAAGCTGTACGGCCTGAAGGATGAGCGCCGCGATTCGGGCTTCACCATCTTCTACATGGGCATCAACATCGGCGCGATGATCGCCCCGGTGCTGACCGAGTACCTGGCCCGCAAGATCTTCGGCACCGCCGAGATGCCGTCCTACAAGATCGTGTTCATCGCCTCCGGCGTGGGCATGCTGATTTCGCTGGTGTGGTTCTACATCGGTCGCGCCGGCCTGAAGGGCATTGGTGCACCGCCGGCCGGCGCCGAAGGCATCGGCCCGATCATCAAGGTGGTGGTGGGTGCGATCGTCGCCATTCCGGTGTCGTACTTCCTGCTGGCCACCGGCGCCGCTGCGCTGGCCTGGATCCTGGGCGCGATGTTCACCATCCTGGCCATCCTGCTGCTGGTGGAAGGCATCCGCGAGGGCAAGGTGCAGCGCGACCGCGTGATCGCCATGCTGATCATCTTCGCCTTCAACGTGATGTTCTGGATGTTCTTCGAACAGGCGGGCAGCTCCTTCACCTTCCTGGCCGACAACATCGTCAACCGCAAGTTCGGTGACTGGACCTTCCCGACCGCGTGGTTCCAGTCGGTCAACTCGGTGGCCATCATCACCCTGGCGCCGATCATCGCCTGGATCTGGGTAGCCATGGGCAGCGCCAATCCGTCCATCCCGCGCAAGTTCGGCCTGGGCCTGCTGTTCAACGGCGCCGCCTTCGCCCTGCTGATGTTCGCCCTGTCGCAGATGGTCGTGGACGGCAAGATTCCGTTCTGGACCCTGTTCATGGTCTACGTCATCCAGTCGGTGGGTGAGCTGTGCCTGTCGCCGATCGGCCTGTCGATGGTGACCAAGCTGGCCCCGGTGCGCCTGGTCGGCTTCGGCATGGGTGGCTGGTTCCTGTCCACCGGCATCGGCAACAACCTGTCGGGTATCTTCGCCGGCGCGGTGTCCGGTGAAGGTGGCATGACGATCGAATCGGCACTGAAGGGGTATACCTTCGGTTTCTGGGCCCTGATCGGCTCCGGCGTGGTGCTGTTCCTGGTGGCCCCGCTGATCAACAAGCTGATGCACGGCGTCAAGTAAACAGAGGGTAGTGGGCATGCGTACAACGTTCGGCAGTGCAGTGGTGGCAGTGGTGTGTGCGGCGCTGATCGGCGCCTGTTCCCAGCAACCGCCGCCGGCACCGGCCGAACCCACGCAGCCGCTCGACACCCGTCCCACCGAGCCACCGGCCGCTGATCCCAGCGCGCCGGTGGCCTCGGGCAACACCCCGGCGGCGGCCGATATCGCCGCCATCGCCGGCCTCAATGCCAGCTTCGACCCGGCCCGCGACCCGGCCGCCGATCTGGAAACGGCCAAGGTCGAAGCCCAGCGCGGCAACAAGCACATCATCCTGGACGTAGGCGGCGAGTGGTGCCCCTGGTGCCACCTGATGGACCAGTTCGTGGAAGGCGATGCCGAAATCCGCCGCTTCCGCGATGCGAACTACGTCTGGATGAAGGTGAACTACAGCGAAGAGAACGAGAACGCGGCGTTTCTCTCGGAGTACCCGCAGGTGAAGGGGTACCCGCACCTGTTCGTGCTCGATTCCGATGGCACCCTGCTGCAGTCGCAGTTCACCGGCGAGCTGGAAAAAGCCAAGAACGAAGGCAAGGGCTACAACCGCAGCAAGTTCATGGCCTTCCTGAAGAAGTGGGCGCCGCAGCGCTGACCCCGTATTTGTAGAGCCGAGCCCATGCTCGGCTGCCGTGGCTCGACCGCTACAGAAACCCACCCCATGGCCGCTAACGGCAAGGACGTCAGTCGACAGGATCGTCGGCTGCCCCTACCGGAGCGCCCATGCACACCGACCACGCCCAACGCTTGCCCGAAGCGGCCAGTGACGCCGCCCCCGAGGGGGTGAGCCTGCCGCCGCAGGATGCCCTGCTGGATGACGCAGGCACCGGCGAGGACACCGTGGAGCTGGCGCCGCCGCGCCACCGCCTGCCGCAGATCGCCCTGCCGGACAACGTCGTGCTGAAGGGCGCGGTGCAGAAGCTGGTTGAACAGAAGGCCCGCCTGGACCGCCTGGCCGCCGACGGCCAGTTGGCTGGCCTGCTGCCGCCGGAATGGCAGGGCAATGGCCTGCGCGCGATTGATCTGCCCAGCTTCGTGCAGGGCGTATTGCCGTTCCTGCACACCGGCGAACGTGGCGAGACCGCGCCGGCACGCCTGCCGGTGCGCCACGTGCTGGGCGACGACAGCCGCTGGGGCGTGGACGACGTGGCCGAACCGAAATCGCTGGCCTGGTACCTGGCCGCGGATGAGCGCGCCACTGCTGGCAGCAAGGACGTCGCCGAAGCCTGGCTGGTCGGCGCGCTCGGCCTGGCCTGGATGCAGGAAGGGCGCAGCCGCCCCGGGTTCCTGCGCGCGATGGAACAGGACAGCATGGCCGCACGGGTGACCATGCTGGGCTACCCGCCGCCGGGCGAGCTTGCCCTGTACAACGTGACCGCGCACGGCCAGGCGCAGATCTGGTGCGTGTACGGCCGGCGCAAGGTACGCCCGCTGGTGGCGCCGTGGCTGAGCGTGCCGCTGCTGACCGCCTATGGCGTGGTCGCGCCGGGCGCGTGGCCGGCCAGCTTCCCGCCGGTAGAGGCCGTGGCCGAGGCCATCGCCGCCGCCCGCCCGGGCCGGCTGGTGCCGGAAGTCGACCTGGGCAAGGTGGTGGCGAAGATCGCCGAAGACACCGCCTCGGAGGCCTGGCAGCCGGTCAGCCTGCTGCAGCTCAACACCTGGTCGCCGCGCTGGACCTTCTTCCTCGGCACCTTCGTCGGCCTGCCATCGTTGCTGCTGGTCGCTGCCGCGCTGGCGCTGCCCGGTGCGATCGAAGCGGCTACGGTTGCCGCCTCGCTGGGCTTTGCCGGCGGTGCCATCGCCGCGTTGGCCGTGCCGTGGATCCATGCGCGGCGCAAGCACCTGAGCTGAGCAGGAGCATCCACGCATGGCGTGGATCTACTCGCGCACGAGCCGCAGCGCGGTCGCGTAGGCCTTGGCGAAGCTGGTGAAGTCGCGCAGCCGGTTCAGCGAGAGCAGGAACCCGGGCGGGCAGGGCTTCAGGCGATGGTGTTCAAACCAGGCATCGGCGATGGACTCCACCGTCGCCAGCGCCTCATCGATGCACTGCAGGTCAGCCTCATGATCGAGGGTGATGGGGGAGGGCGCCGGGTCTTTGCGGCGGGCGGATCGGGACATGGCGGGATTCCTGAGCCTGGATCAACGGGCGTTCAACCCCGGCAGCGGTGCTCCGCTGCGCGCCCAACCTCGCCTCGGCCGGAGCGTTCGTCCAATAGGCAAAACCACTCGATTGAGGCCGTTGGATAGGCCTGATCTGTCCAAGACGATGCTACCGGGCCAATTCCGAAACATCAGGTGGCAACGCCGACAGCCAGTGACGCGTGAGGCCCGGGTGCCGTTCGTCGGCGGACACCCAATTGCACGCGATCAACGTCATCAACGACGGCCCGATGCACCCGCGAAGGGTTACCGACGACACGCTGGGCGAGGCAGGCAACGCCATCCACGCATGGCGTGGATCTACCAGAACGGGTGGGTGCCGACCGTTGGTCGGCACCGGTTCTGACCCACAATTGATTTCGATATCTGACAGATGTGCCGACCAACGGTCGGCACCCACCGACAGCGCACGGAATCTGTCAGAGGTGGGGCGGTGTGGGCTTGCAGGACCGTTGGCGCCATGGATGGCGCCATCGAGCCCCAGGAACGGGTTCACGGCGTGTCCTGCAAGGCCACAACGCCCCGCCATCCAGCGGAAAGCCAGCGGTCGCCGTTGAAGTTGCCGGCCAGCGGCCGGCACTACCGGGGACCGGGGCAGAGCCCCGGAAACCTTCCCCTCAGACGCCTTCGCCCATCCGCTCCAGGCCATCGCCGGCCAGCCGCAGGATCAGCTTCTCCAGCACCTGCTCCTCTTCCTCGCTCAGCACCGACATCAGCTTGCGGGTGATCTCGATCACCAGCGGCGCGATCGTCTCGTACACCTCGAAACCCGCCGCTGACAGCGCCAGCACCGAGCGCCGGCGGTCATCGCCGTGCGTCTCACGCTTGATGAAACCGCGCTCCAGCAGGCGCGCCACCGCGCGGCTGACCGCGACCTTGTCCATCGCCGTGCGATCGGAAACCTCGCTGGCCGACGACCCCGGGTACAGCGCCAGGATGGTGATCACCCGCCACTCGGGAATGGCCAGGCCGTAGCGGTCGCCATAGAGCTTGGCGATGTTGCCGCTCACACGGTTGGACAGCACGCTCAGCCGATATGGCAGGAACTGTTCCAGGTCGAGCAGGACGTGCGAGGCACGCACGCGGGTGGAGGCGGGGTCGGCTGGGCTCATGCTGCGGTGCACCTTGCTGGTGGTTTCAAGTGTAACTATAAGTGGTATGTCCGGACCCTGCATTCTCGCCGGGTCCACCCTAGCCCGCACCTGGTTTGTACCGATGCGGTACCGATTCGGAGCCACGCCATGAATACCGCAGTCCCGACCGCCTCGCACCCGAACCCCGGCATGCAGGTCACCACCTTCGAAAACCCGATGGGCATCGACGGCTTCGAGTTCGTCGAATTTGCCGCCCCGGCCGGCCGTGGCCAGGAGCTGCACGAGTACTTCCGCAAGATGGGCTTCAGCGCGGTGCTCAAGCACAAGCAGCGTCCGATTACCGTCTATCGCCAGGGCGACGTCAACTTCCTCGTCAACGAAGACCCCGATTCCTTCGCCGCCGACTTCGCCGAAAAGCACGGCCCCTGCGCCTGCGGCTTTGCCATCCGCTTCAAGAAGCCGGGCCAGGAGGTCTACCAGACCGCCCTGGGCAACGGCGCCGAGGCCATCGCCTTCAAGCCGGACAGCAAGGCCGTCAACGCCCCGGTCATCAAGGGCATCGGCGATTGCATGCTGTACCTGGTCGACCGCTACGGCAGCGCCGGCAGCGTCTTCGATGGCGACTACGAAGTGATCGACGGCGCCGACCTGCGTCCGTTCGGCTTCGGCCTGACCTTCATCGACCACCTGACCCACAACCTGTACTTCGGCAACATGCAGCAGTGGTCGGATTACTACGAGCGCCTGTTCAACTTCCGCGAGATCCGCTACTTCGACATCAAGGGCCTGAAGACCGGCCTGGTGTCCAAGGCGATGACCGCCCCGGACGGCATCGTGCGCATCCCGCTGAACGAGTCGTCCGACCCGAAGAGCCAGATCAACGAGTATCTGGACGCGTACAAGGGCGAGGGCATCCAGCACATCGCCTGCTTCACCGACAACATCTACGAGACCGTCGAAGCCATGCGCGCGCAGGGCGTGGACTTCCTCGACACGCCGGAGACCTACTTCGATGTGATCGACCAGCGCGTGCCCAACCACGGTGAAGACGTGGCGCGCCTGGCGAAGAACAAGATCCTCATCGACGCCGACCCGGAAACCCACCAGCGCAAGCTGCTGCAGATCTTCACCCAGAACTGCATCGGCCCGATCTTCTTCGAGATCATCCAGCGCAAGGGCAACGAGGGCTTCGGCGAAGGCAACTTCACCGCGCTGTTCGAAAGCATCGAGCGCGACCAGATCCGCCGCGGCGTGCTGTAACGTCTGCAGGCAATGTCGGCGGCCCGCCGGCATTGCCTGTCCGAATGGTAGTGCCGGCCGCTGGCCGGCAATCTCTGGAGTTCCCATGTCCACCGCCCTCACCGCCCGCGGCTACCAGTCCGGTTTCGGCAACGAGTTCGCCACCGAGGCCGTCGCCGGCGCGCTGCCGGTCGGGCAGAACTCACCGCAGAAGGTGGCCCACGGGCTGTACGCCGAACAGCTCTCGGGCACCGCGTTCACCGCCCCGCGCGGCAGCAACCGCCGCAGCTGGCTGTACCGCATCCGCCCGGCGGTGACCCACGGCGAGTTCACCCCGTTCGCGCAGTCGCAGCTGCAGTGTGATTTCGGCGCACAGCCGGCCTCGCCCAACCAGATGCGCTGGAGCCCGCTGCCGCTGCCGGAACTGCCGACCGATTTCGTCGAAGGCCTGTACACGATGGGCGGCAACGGCTCGCCCGATGCGCACGCCGGCGTCGGCATCCATCTGTACGCGGCCAACCGGGACATGGTGGGCCGCTACTTCTACAACGCCGATGGCGAACTGCTGATCGTGCCGCAGCTGGGCGCGCTGCGCCTGCTGACCGAACTGGGCGTGGTCGAGGTCGAGCCGCAGCAGATTGCGGTGATCCCGCGTGGCGTGCGTTTCCGCGTCGAGCTGCCCGACGGCCCCAGCCGCGGCTACATCTGCGAGAACTACGGCGCGCTGCTGAAGCTGCCGGACCTGGGCCCGATCGGTGCCAACGGCCTGGCCAATCCGCGTGACTTCGAAACGCCGCACGCCGCGTTCGAGGACCTGGACGGTGATTTCGAACTGATCGCCAAGTTCGAGGGCCGCCTGTGGCGCGCGCCCATCGATCATTCGCCGCTGGACGTGGTGGCCTGGCACGGCAACTACGCGCCGTACCGCTACGACCTGCGTCGCTTCAACACCATCGGCTCGATCAGTTACGACCACCCGGACCCGTCGATCTTCCTGGTACTGCATTCGCCCAGCGACACACCGGGCACCAGCAACATGGATTTCGCCATCTTCCCGCCGCGCTGGCTGGTGGCGCAGAACACGTTCCGCCCGCCGTGGTTCCACCGCAACATCGCCAGCGAATTCATGGGCCTGGTGCACGGTGCCTACGACGCCAAGGCCGAAGGCTTCGTGCCCGGTGGCGCATCGCTGCACAACTGCATGAGCGGGCATGGCCCGGATGCGCCGACCTTCGACAAGGCGTCCAACGCCGACCTGTCCAAGGCCGATGTCATCAAGGACACGATGGCCTTCATGTTCGAGACCCGCGCGGTGATCCGCCCGAGCGCGCAGGCGTTGGCGGCCGGCCACCGCCAGGGCGATTACCAGCAGTGCTGGAACGGCCTGCGCAACCATTTCCGTTGATCCATTGCATCCACGCATGGCGTGGATCTACTGACGGGATGCGGGATCCACGCATGGCGTGGATCCACGTGGTCAATCCGACCGGTGATGTTGTAGATCCACGCCATGCGTGGATGTTTTCGCGACCCTACGCCGTTGCCGCGAAGGCGTCGCAATGCTCCGTCGGCAGCGCCTCCAGCAGGCGCTGCCGCACGCGCTCGCAGTAGCCGTCGGAGGTCATGCCCGGCAACGCCTGCAACGCTGCCTGCAGCACCTTCACCACATCCTCTTCGGCGCGGGCCTGCTGCAGGTCGCGGAACAGGGCGGCGGCCATCGGATTGCGCTGCATCTCCAGGATGCCCAGCAGGTAGATGCGCGCGGCCACCAGCGAGCGGCGGCGCTCCACCGGGGCGGCAGGTGCAGGCACTGGCGCAGCTGCAGGGACCACTGCGGGTGCCACCGCCGCCGTCGGGCGGGGAGCCACGGGCGGTGACGGTGCCGGTGGTGGTGGCGCGGGCGCGCCGGTTTCCAGGTAGCCGCCCTGGACCAGCTGGATCACCATGGCGGGCGCCTCCTGGCCGATCAAGCCGGTCAGGTCGGCGATGCTGCGCTGGCCGTCGCACAGGATCAGCAGCCGGCGCTGGCGCATGTCCAGCGGCGCGCGGTGGGCCTGCAGCGCGGTTCGGGCGAGGTCGGTCTTGCGCGGTTGCATGGAAAGGACAGCCAAGTCGGTGCACGCCGAGCCTGAACGAGGGCCATGAAACGGCGATGACAATGCAGCGCCTGCACGCGCGCTGCGCTAGCGTGCCAGCACCCTGTGCCAAGGACCCGCACCCATGAAACACCTGCCCATCGCCGGCCTGCTGCTGTTGTCGCTGGCCGCCTGCAACCGCACCGCCGACGCCCCCGCCGAGGCCTCTGCCCCGGCCAAGGACACGGCGACCGCCACCGCCCCAGCCGATGCCGACCTCGCCACCACCTCCCCGGCCGACCCGCGCAGCGACAGCCCGGCGCGGCTGGATGGCTTCGGCGGTGCCCGCCTGGGCGCGCCCATCGCCGACGTGCGCAGTGGCTTCGGCACGCCGCTGCAGGGCCTGGGCAGCGACGCGGCAGGCAAGCCGCTGCCGGCCGATGACAACAACGACGGCTGCTACTTCCTCCGCCCGCAGGATGCCGAGGACCCGCGCCTGATGATCGAGGGCCGCAAGCTGGTGCGCTACGACGTACGCAGCACCGGCATCGTCGCCCCGGGCGGCGGCAAGGTCGGCATGACCCTGGGCGAACTGCAGCTGCTGTACCCCGAGCGCGCTGACGTCGGCCCGGACAAGTACGACGAGAAGGCCCAGCACCTGCGCGTTCGCCCGGCCCAGGAAGGCGCGGCCATCATCGATTTCGCGCTGGGCGCCGACGGCAAGGTCGGCAGCTGGCGGGTCGGCCAGACCCCGCAGGTGGATTACGTGGAAGGCTGCGGCTGACCACGGCCGCCGTGGCTCACCCGCGAAGGGTGGGCCACGCGTAGAATCGCGCCACGACCGCTGGGGAGTGCTCGATGATCGCCATTTCAATTGCCTGGTTCCTGCTTGGCCTGCTGCTGCTGGCGCTGGGCGGGGATTCCATCGTCAAGGCCGTCGCCGGCCTCGCCCAGCGCTTCGGCGCCAGTGCCTTCACTGCCGGGCTGGTGCTGCTGGGCGTCGCCACGTCGCTGCCGGAACTGGCGGTCAATGCGCGCGCGCTGTGGGTTGGCCAGCCCGAACTGGCCCTGGGCAACGCCATCGGCAGCAGCATCGCCAATCTCGGCCTGACCCTGGCCGTGGCCGCCATCGCCGCGCCGCTGCTGCTGCGCGCGCGCCTGCAGGGCGTGCTGTGGTGGTCGCTGCTGGCCGCCGGCCTGCTGCTGATCGTGTTCGGCCTGGATGGGCGCCTGCAGCGCTGGGAAGCCGGCGTGCTGGTGGCGGGCTTCGTGCTGGTGCAGATCGTGCTGCTGCGTCGCGGGCGCCTGGAAGCGCCGGACGTGCAGGCGGTCATCGCCGAATCCGCGCTGAGCCGCACCAGCCTGCCGCTGAACGTGCTGCGCGTGCTGATCGCCGCGCTGACGCTCTACTGGGGCGCGCGCCTGGTGGTAGGCGCTGCGGCGGATTTCGGCACGGCGCTGGGCTGGACCCCGGTGCTGGTGGGCCTGTTGCCGGTGGCCATCGGCACCGCGCTGCCGGAAGTGGCCGCGGCCCTCGCGGCGGCGCGGCGCGGCCACGGCGACATGGTGCTGGGCCACGTGCTGGGTTCCAGCGTGGTGAACCTGCTGCTGGTGATCGGTGCGATGGGCCTGCTGCAGCCGCTGGCGCTGCCGGCCTCGTTCGTGCGCCTGGAACTGCCGGCGCTGCTGGCCTTCGCCCTGGTGCTGTACCCGATGCTGCGCGGCGACCTGCGCATCAGCCGGGTGGAAGGCGCGATCCTGCTGGGCGCATTCGTTGCGTGGCTGGGGCTGGAGATCGCCCTGGTCATGTAGATCCACGCCATGCGTGGATGACGGGCCGTGCCGACCAACGGTCGGCACCCACCATCAATGAGCTGTGGCACCCACCATCAATGAACCGTGCCGGCCAGCGGCCGCCACCTACCGGTTCTGCGGGGTGTCCTCTTCCCGCGCCGGTTCCGGCGGCGGCAGCTGTTCTTCCTTGGCGCGTTCGTTGCCGGGCAGGCTGGGCCGGGTTTCCATCAGCAGCGACAGCGCGGCCTTGGCCATCATGTGCGCGCTGATCGGCGCGGTGATGAACAGGAACACAGTGATCAGCAGCTCGCGCGGCTGCGGATCCTGGCCCAGGAAGATGTGGTAGCAGACCGAACACGCCAGCACGCAGCCCACGCCCAGCGTGCTGGCCTTGGTCGGCGCGTGCAGGCGCTTGAAGAAGGTCGACAGCTTCACCAGCCCCAGTGCACCGACCAGGATGAAGAAGCAGCCAAACAGCAGCAGCACCGACAGGGCGATCTGGATGAAGGTGATCATTCGACGATGTCCCGGCGCAGCACGAACTTGCTCAGCACCACGGTGCTGCCGAAGCCGAGCATGGCAATGACCAGCGCCGCTTCGAAGTAGATCGCCGAGTTGAGGTACATGCCGAACAGCATCAGCTCGGCGATGGCGGTCACCGACAGCGTGTCCAGCGCGAGGATGCGGTCGGGCACGGTCGGGCCGCGCAGCAGGCGCCAGGTGCCCAGCAGCATGGCCAGGCCGACCACGTGCATGCACACCACCAGGGTGGTCTGGATGATCTGGAATCCAGTCATGGGAAGATCTCCATCAACGGGGCTTCGTAACGTCGCTTGATCGTGTCGATCAGCTCCTGCGGGTCTTCCAGGTGCAGCACGTGCACCAGCAGGTACTTGCGGTCATCGCTCAGCGCGGCCGACACGGTGCCCGGGGTCAGGGTGATCATGCTGGTCAGCGCGGCGATGCCATGGATGTTGGCGATATCCAGCGGCAACCAGATGAAACCGGGGTGGATGTTGCGCTCCGGGCCGAGCACCTGGATGGCCACGCGGATGTTGGACATCAGGATGTCCCACAGGGTGACGACCAGCAGCCTGGGCACCGGCCGCAGCGTGCCGATGCGGGCGAACTCGCGGTCCAGGCGCGCGGCGAACAGCGGCACCACCACGCCCAGCACCAGGCCCAGCACGATCTGGCCGAGGGTGAAGCTGTCGGACATCAGCAGCCAGAACGCCACCACCATCATGCTCAGGGCGGGCGAGGGGAACACGCGGCGGCGGAAGGAACGCTTGGCGGTCATGGCTGGCGGATCTCCGGCGTGGTCGCGCGCAACTGCTGCACGTAGTCACCCGGCTGCAGCAGCTGGGCGGCGATGGCATCGGTGTGGCGCATCAGCGGTGCGGCACCCAGGGTCATGCCGATGCCGTAGGCCAGCAGCAGGCAGGCGGCGTACAGCTCGATGCGGCGCAGCGGTGCCTTGCGCGGCGGCGGTGCCTCCGGGTCGGGCAGCGGCACGCGCCAGAACAGGCGGATGCCACCGCGGGTCAGGCCCATGATGACCAGCAGGCTGCTGGCCAGCACCGCCGTCCACACCGCACCGGTGTACTGCGCGGGCATGCCCGCCAGCAGCGCGGCCTTGGCCAGGAAGCCGGACAGTGGCGGCAGTCCGGCCACCGAAACCGCGCCGATCAGGAACAGCACGGCCGGCGTTTCCTTGCCCGGCATCGGTGCCACCACTTCCTTCCGATCGCTGGCACCGCCACGGCGGCGGCGGATCAGGTCGGCGATGAGGAACAGCGCCGCCGCAACGAAGCTGCTGTGCGGCAGGTAGTAGAGACCGGCCGACAGTACCTTCGGCGTGCCCACCGCGAAGGCGATGAACAGCGTCGCTGCCGAGACGATGACCAGGTAGGAGATCAGCACGCGCAGGCGCGCAGCCGCCAGTGCACCCAGGCCGCCCAGCACCAGGGTGGCCACGCCGGCCCACAGCAGCCAGTCGCGGCCGTAGCCGGCCAGCGCGCCGGCGTCTTCGCCGAACCACAGCATCTGCACGCGCAGCACGGCGTACAGGCCGACCTTGGTCATGATCGCAAACAGCGCGGCCACTGCGGCCGGCGCACGCGCATAGGACTCGGGCAGCCACAGATACAGCGGCATCAGCGCGGCCTTGGCGCAGAACACCAGCAGCAACAGGCCGATGGTCGCTTTCACCAGGGTCAGCTGCGAGGCCGGCACTTCGGCGATGCGCTGCGACAGCTCGGCCATGTTCAGCGACCCCAGCGAGGCGTACAGCAGGCCCAGCGCGATCAGGAACAAGGTCGAGGCGGTGACGTTGAACACCACGTAATGCAGGCCGATGCGCATGCGCAGGCCACGGCCACCACTCAGCAGCAGTCCGTAGGAGGCGATCAGCATCACCTCGAAGAACACGAACAGGTTGAAGATGTCGCCGGTGAGGAACGCGCCGTTCAGGCCCACCAGCTGGAACTGGAAAAGGGCATGGAAGTGCGGCGCGCGCCGGTCCCAGCCCGAGCAGGCGTGCATCAGGCAGGGGATGGCCAGCAGCAGGGTGGTCAGCAGCATCCACGCCGACAGGCGGTCGGCCACCAGCGCGATGCCCAGCCGCGACGGCCAGTCACCCAGCAGGTAGACGTTGATGTCACCGCCGGCGGTCTGCGCGAACAGCAGGCCCACGGCCAGCGCCAGCGCACCCAGTGCGGTCCAGGCCACGCTGCGCTGCACTTTCGGGCCGTAACGGCGGTGTTCGACGAACAGCGACAGCGAGGCGCCGAGCAGCGGAATCAGGATCGGCAGGATCACCAGATGGTTCATGCCTGGTCCTCGCCCCGACGCGGCGGTGCGTCCTCATCCGGTTCGTGGGCGTCCACGTGGTCGCTGTGGTTGTCGCTGCGGCTGCGCATGGCCAGCACGATGGTCACCGCGGTCATCGCAAAGGCGATGACGATGGCGGTCAGCACCAGCGCCTGCGGCAGTGGATCGGTGTAGTTGCCGAGGTGGCTTTCCAGGCCGTCCTGCAGCACCGGCGCCTTGCCCTGCACCACGCGGCCACCGGCGAAGATCAGCAGGTTGGTGGCATAGGAGAGGAAGGTCATGCCGAGGATCACATCGAAGCTGCGCGCGCGCAGCAGCAGGTAGATGCCAATGGCGGTCAGCACGCCGATCGCGGTGGCCAGGGCCAGTTCCATCAGTGCATCTCCCCGGTACGGGCCGAACGGCGTTGCAGGTCGATCTCGCCCTTGCGCGCGCTGCGGGTACGCGAGGGCTTCACGGTGGCCATCATCGACAGCATCAGCATGGCGCCGCCGAACACCACCAGGTAGACGCCGATGTCAAAACCAATGGCGCTGGCCAGCGGCACCTCACCGATCAACGGCAGGTGCAGGTCGAGGTGGCCGCTGGTCAGGAACGGCACGCCGAACAGCATCGAGGCGCTGCCGCTGAGCAGGGCGATCAGCAGGCCCATGCCGATGCAGCGGATGTAGTCGAAGCCGAAGCGCGACTCCACCGACGCGGTGCCCTGGATCACGTACTGGATCAGCAGCGGCACCGCCAGCACCAGGCCGGCGATGAAGCCGCCGCCGGGCGCGTTGTGGCCGCGCAGGAACAGGAAGATCGACACCGTCAGGGTGAGCGGGAACATGATCTGGGCCAGATCGGCCGGCACCGGCAGCTTGATCGGCGGGCCGGGCATGATCTGTTCCGGTGCCATGCGCGTGCGCCGCAGCAGGGCATGCACCACCAGCGCGGCAATGCCGAACACGGTGATCTCGCCGAAGGTATCGAAGCCGCGGAAGTCGACCAGGATCACGTTGACCACGTTCTGCCCATAGGCCTCGGGCAGGGCGCGGGCGAGCATCTCGCCGGCCATGGTGTTCGGCGGCAGGGTCATCGCGCTGTAGGCCAGCGCGCCGAGGCCGCTGCCGGCGAGGATCGCGATGACCGCATCGCGGCGCTTGCGCCAGCGTGGCCGCTCCGGCCCCGACTGGGCGGGCAGGTAGTTCATGCCCAGCAGCATCAGCACCAGCGTCACCATCTCCACCAGCAGCTGGGTCAGCGCCAGGTCCGGCGCGGACAGGAACACGAAGGTCAGCGACACCATCAGGCCGACGCCACCCACCAGCAGCACCGCCAGCAAGCGCTGCTTGTACACGCGCAGGGTGGCCACCGCACAGGCCATCATCACCAGCCACAGCGCCCAGCCCAGCAGCGGGATCGGCTGCGGCCGGGTCCAGTTGGGCGAGGCCGGGTTGGCGATGTACGGCGCGGCGGCTACGGTGATCGCCACCAGTACCAGGCCCAGCAGCATGCGCTGCAGGCTGCCGTTGGCGATGCCGTTGGTCAGGCGCATGGCCAGCGCGGAAATCGTGTCCAGCTGCGCATGGAAGACGTTGCGGCCGGTAGTGGTGTTCTGCACGCCGTGCAGGTTGATCAGCTTGCGCAGGCCGAAGTACAGGGCCACGCCGCCGACCACGCCGATCGCACTCATCGCCAGCGGCAGGTTGAAGCCGTGCCAGACCGACAGGCTGTACTCGGGCATGGCGCTGCCGAGGATGGAACCGGCCGCGGCGTGCAGCACTGGGGCCACGGTCAGCGCCGGAGCGATGCCCACCGCCACGCAGATCACCACCAGGATCTCCACCGGCACCTTCATCCAGCGCGGCGGCTCGTGCGGTACGCGGTCCAGGCCATGCGGGCCGGGGCCGAAGAACGTGTCGTGGACGAAGCGCAGGCTGTAGGCCACGCCGAACACGCCGGCCAGCAGCGCGGCGATCGACACGGCCGTGCGCATGGTGCCTGGCCCGCCGGCGGTCAGCGCCTCGGCAAACAGCATTTCCTTGGACAGGAAGCCGTTGAGCAGCGGGATGCCGGCCATCGCCAGCGAGGCGATGATCGCCAGCGCGCTGGTGAAGGGCATCAGCCTGCGCAGCCCGCCCAGCTTGCGCATGTCGCGGGTGCCGGTCTCGTGGTCGATGATGCCGGCGGCCATGAACAGCGAGGCCTTGAAGGTGGCGTGGTTGAGGATGTGGAACACGCCGGCCACCACCGCCATCGGCGTGGACAGGCCGAACAGCAGGGTGATCAGGCCCAGGTGCGAGATCGTCGAATAGGCCAGCAGGCCCTTCAGGTCATGCTGGAAGATCGCGTTCCAGGCGCCGATCAGCAGGGTCAGCGCGCCGATGCCGCTGACCGTGTAGAAAAACAGGTCGCTGCCGGCCAGGGCCGGGTGCAGGCGCGCCAGCAGGAATACGCCGGCCTTCACCATGGTGGCCGAATGCAGGTAGGCCGACACCGGGGTGGGCGCGGCCATGGCGTGCGGCAGCCAGAAGTGGAACGGGAACTGCGCGCTCTTGGTGAAGATGCCGGCCAGCACCAGGAACAGGGCGTAGGGGTAGAGCGCGCTGGCGCGGATCTGCTCGCCGGCGGCCAGCACGACGTCCAGGTCGAAGCTGCCGACGATGCGGCCGATCAGCAGCACGCCACCGAGCAGGGCCAGGCCGCCGCCGCCGGTGATCACCAGCGCCATCCGCGCGCCCTCGCGGGCATCCTTGCGGTGCGACCAGAAGCCGATCAGCAGGAACGAGCTGATGCTGGTCATTTCCCAGAACACCATCAGCAGCAGCAGGTTGCCCGACAGCACCATGCCCAGCATGGCGCCCATGAACAGCAGCAGGTAGCAGTAGAAGCGGTGCGCGTTGTCCTGGCTGCTGAGGTAGTAGCGCGCATACAGCACCACCAGCGCGCCGATGCCCAGCACCATGCCGGCGAACATCCAGGCCAGGCCATCCAGGCGCAGGGCGAAATCCAGCCCGATCTGCGGCAGCCAGGGCACCAGGGTGCGGACCACCTGCCCGTCCATCACCGCCGGGGTCAGCCAGCCGAGGATGGCCAGGCCGCCCAACGGCGCCAGCGCCGCCAGCCAGGCGGCTGTCGAGCGGGAACTACGGGGGAAGGCCGCAACAGCCACTGCCATCAGGAACGGCAGGGCCAGCAGCAGGGGCAGGCTGGGGAGCATGCAGGGAATCCATGATTCACGAGCAGGTCATTGAGTCTAACAGTCAGCCAAATGTCGCCGAAACCCATGTAACGGCTACAAACGGCATGTAACGTGCGCTATTCATATTTTTTGCGGTGCGGCACGCCCTTTTCCGTGCCTTGCAGGGTGTGGTCGCCGGCTTTGCCGGATCGGCTCCCTACGCCCGCGCATGGGGGGCTGCGCCCCCGCGTGGCAACGGCTGGGGGCCACACGGCGAACCTGCAGGCAGGCCTGCGCCGCCCTTGCATCGCAGGCTGGCAGGTCGATCGTGCAGCAGGGGTGACGGGCCGCGCCCGTTCAGGAAACGACGGCCGGACGGCGCGGCGGGAGGTGTCAGTAGCGCCAGTCGAGCTTGCGGTAGGCTTTGGCCATCACCCAGGCCGGTCCGATCAGCAGGTAGGTCAGGTCGGTCAGGAAACTGGGTTTGCGGCCTTCGAACTTGTGGCCGATGAACTGCGCCACCCAGGCCACCACGAACACGCCCGCCGCCAGCCAGAACAGGTTGTGCAGGCCGATCTCGGCCTCCAGCAGGCGGCACAGGCAGCCGAACACGAAGAACTGGATGAGCATGCCGATGCCCAGCGGGCGCGACAGCTTGTTGTAGAAGCACCAGGCGCTGAACATCGCAAAGGCGGCCCAGATGCCGTACTGGAACCAGGTGATCAGCGGCGGTACGCACCACAGCAGGGCCACCACCGACCACAGGATCGCCGGTACCGCCACCACGTGGATGCGCTGGTTGATCACATTGCGGTGGTCGTCGGAGTAGCTGGCGAAGTAGCGGTCGATCGGCCGCGCAAGCTGGGTGGTGGTCTGCATGCTGCCAGCATACTCCCGCAGCACCGCGCGATCATGGGGGGCGCAGAATGGTGGGCCGCCGGGGTGGGGCCGGCTTGGTAGAGTCGACTTGGTAGAGTCGACTGTCAGTCGACTGCTCTACCATCAGATCGCGAAATTCCCGCGCTGCGCGCGATAGTCGACCCACGGTCGACTCTACCGGGTCCAATTCATCGGGCGCATCTCCCGCCACACCCACAGTAGAGCCAGGCCATGCCTGGCTGCGCGAACGCCCCCGGCCAGACCGGCCGGGGGCGCAGGGGCATCAGTCGACGCTGATGCCGGCCAGGCGCTGCAGCGCCTCGGCGTACTTGGCGCGGGTGCGCTCGATGATTTCGGCCGGGATGGCCGGGCCCGGGGCGGTCTTGCCCCAGTCCAGCGTCTCCAGGTAATCACGCACGAACTGCTTGTCGTAGCTCGGCGGGCTGGTGCCCACCTCGTACTCGTCGGCCGGCCAGTAACGCGAGGAATCCGGCGTCAGCATCTCGTCCATGATGTACAGGCGGCCATCGGCATCGGTGCCGAACTCGAACTTGGTGTCGGCCAGGATGATGCCGCGCTCGCGGGCGTAGTCCGCCGCGAACTTGTAGATGCGCAGGGTGGCATCGCGCACGCGCTCGGCCAGGTCCGCGCCCACCTGCTTGACCATCGCATCGAAATCGATGTTCTCGTCATGGTCGCCGACGGCGGCCTTGGTGGACGGGGTGAAGATCGGCTCGGGCAGCTGCTCGGCCTGGCGTAGGCCATCGGGCAGGTCGATGCCGCTGACCTTGCCGGTGCGCTGGTAGTCCTTCCAGCCGCTGCCGATCAGGTAGCCGCGGGCGATCGCTTCCACCGGCACCGGCTTCAGCTTGCGGGTGACCACCGCGCGCTTGGCGTACAGGGCCGGGTCCACGCCCTCGGGCAGCACGCTGGCCACGTCGATGCCGGTCAGGTGGTTGGGCATCAGGTGCGCGGTCTTGGCGAACCAGAAGTTGGAGACCTGGCAGAGCATCTCGCCCTTGCCCGGGATCGGGTCGGGCAGGACCACATCGAACGCCGACAGGCGATCGGTGGCCACCATCAGCAGGTAGTCGCCCGGCGGGGTCCCTGCAGGCAGCCGCTCGCGCGGGATATCGAACACATCACGCACCTTGCCGCGATGGCGCAAGGGCAGGCCGGGGAGATCGGATTGCAACAGCGTGGTTGGCACGGGCACTCCTGGGGCGTTGTCGATACGGCTGCCCAGCGGACCCGGCGGGCCCGCTGACCAGCGGGCGGCCTAGTGTAAAGCGGTCCGGGCCCGCTGTGACGTAAAATGAGCGTCCATTTCGTCGGCCGACCCCGGAGCGCCATGCGCTGGTACGGAAAACTGCTCGGTTTCATCGCCGGTGCCCTGCTGTTCCGGCCCAATCCGCTGTTCGGGGCGGTCATCGGCCTGCTGCTCGGCCATGCCTTCGATTCGGACTGGTTCCGCCTGAACAAGGAAAACCCGTACCGCGAGCTGGGGCTGACGTCCGAGGCCACCGACGCCGAGGTCGAGCGGGCCTACCGCAAGCTCATTTCCCAGTACCACCCCGACAAGCTCGGCGGCGCGGCTCCCGAGCTGCAGCAGCAGGCCGAGCAGAAGTCGCGGCGGATCAACGCCGCCTACGACCGCATCAAGACGCTGCGCAAGCGCTGACCCCTTTCCCTCGTCCCCAAGGCCCCGGCCATGTCCAACTGCCTCATCGCCCCGTCCATCCTGTCCGCCGATTTCGCCCGCCTGGGCGAGGAAGTGGACAACGTCCTGGCCGCCGGTGCGGACTGGGTCCACTTCGACGTGATGGACAACCATTACGTGCCCAACCTGACCATCGGCCCGATGGTCTGCCAGGCCCTGCGCAAGCACGGCGTGACCGCGCCGATCGACGTGCACCTGATGGTCGAGCCGGTGGACCGCATCATCCCGGACTTCGCCGAGGCCGGTGCCACCTACATCAGCTTTCACCCGGAGGCCAGCCGCCATCCGCACCGCACCATCCAGCTGATCCGTTCGCTGGGCTGCAAGCCGGGCATCGTGCTGAACCCGGCCACCCCGGTGGACATCCTGGACTGGGTGCTGGATGACCTGGACCTGGTGCTGCTGATGTCGGTCAACCCGGGCTTCGGCGGCCAGGCCTTCATCCCCTCGGCGCTGGACAAGCTGCGCGTGGTCCGCCAGAAGATCGATGCCAGCGGCAAGGACATCCGCCTGGAGATCGACGGCGGCGTGAAGGCCGACAACATCGGTGCGATCGCCGCTGCCGGCGCCGACACGTTCGTCGCCGGTTCGGCCATCTTCAACGCCAAGACCAGCTACCAGGACGTGATCGCGCAGATGCGCGCGAATGTCACTGCGGCGCGGGGCTGAGCCATGAGCACGGTGGCCGTGTTGAACATCCGCCCGGCCACCGTGGCCGATGCCGGCCTGATCCTGCATTTCATCCGCGAGCTGGCCATCTACGAGAAGGCCGAGCATTCGGTGCAGACCGATGAAACCGGCATCGCCGAGAGCCTGTTCGGGGCCGATGCCACTGCCCGCGCGCTGATCTGCGAAGCCGGCGGCGAGGCCATCGGCTATGCGGTGTATTTCTACAATTACTCGACCTGGCTGGGCCGCAAGGGCATCTACCTGGAAGACCTGTATGTCAGCCAGGAAAAGCGCGGTGCCGGCGCCGGCAAGGCGCTGCTGAAGTACATCGCGCGCCAGGCGGTGGCCGAAGGTTGCGGCCGCTTCGAATGGTCGGTGCTGGACTGGAATACCCCGGCCATCGAGTTCTACACCGCTGCCGGTGCGAAGCCGCAGGACGAGTGGACCGTGTACCGGCTGCAGGGCCAGGCGCTGCACGATTTCGCCAACGGTTGAAGCAAAAAAAAGCCGCGCCAAACACTGGCGCGGCCCTGCTGCATTCGTGGGAGGCTGATCCTGCCTCCATCCGTCGTCCCTGCTATGGCCTCCCATGTTCCGGGTCGGCGATGACACCCGCATGACACGGAGGCTTCACCGGCCGCGAACGCGCGGTTGCTAGCCTGTGCCACCCCCACTGGAAGCACCTGCATGACCACCCCGCGCTGGCGCCTGATACTCAACGGAAAATCCGCTGGCAATGACGAACTGCGCAGTGCCGTCGGCCACTGGCGCGGGCAGGGCGTGCGGCTGGAAGTGCGGGTGACGTGGGAAGAAGGCGACGCCGAACGCTACGTGGCTGAAGCCATCGACCACGGCGTGGATGTGATCGTGGCGGCCGGCGGTGACGGCACGCTCAGTGCGGTCGCCGAAACCCTCGCCCATCGCGATGAACCGGCCGACGCACTGCCATCGCTGGCCCTGGTGCCGATGGGCACGGCCAACGATTTCGCCACGTCGGCCGGCATTCCCACCGAACCCTCGGAGGCCTTCGCCCTGATCGGGCAGGTGCCGGCCAGGCCCATCGACCTGCTGCGTGTGGAGGCCGATGGCACGCCCTGGTGGTGCGCCAACCTGGCCAGCGGCGGCTTCGGTACCCAGGTCACCGTGGAAACCGATGCCGGCCTGAAGAAAATGCTGGGCGGACTGGCCTACGTCATCACCGGCATTGCCAAGCTGGGCCGCATCGAACCGATCACTGCGCGCCTGTCCGGCCCGGATTTCAGCTGGGAAGGCGGTTTCATCGCGCTGGGCATCGGCAACGGTCGCCAGGCCGGTGGCGGCCAGCAGCTGTGCCCGCAGGCGCTGATCGATGACGGCCTGCTGGACGTCACCGTGGTGCCCGAACTGGACGGCGAGGTGGCCGCGACCCTGGGTCAGATGCTGACCGGTGGCAAGGAGGCGGCACTGGAGCGGGTGGCGACCCGCGCGCAGCTGCCGTGGCTGCAGATCGACGCCCCGCAGGCGTTGACCCTGAACCTGGATGGCGAGCCGGTGCAGGCGCAACGTTTCCGCATCGACTGCGTGGCCGGGCGGGTGCGCATGCACCTGCCGGCCGACTGCGAGCTGCTGGCGGGGCAGGGGTAGAGTCGACCGGGTAGAGTCGACGGGTAGAGTCGACTGTTAGTCGACTGACGCGCGCAGCGCGGGGTTTCCCGGCACCGGATGGAAGAGCAGTCGACTAACAGTCGACTCTACCGGCCGCCGCCACCGGCCCCGTCCCGGTCCCCGCACCGGTAGTCGCCGCGACCCCGCCGCCGATCCCGCACAGGTCGCCGCCGCGGTCCGCGCCACAGGCCCCCATCACCGGCCCACCACTCGCCGTGGTTCAGTTTCACAGGGTTTCCCTCCCGGCGAAGCTGCGTTACAGTCAAGGGGTGTCCAGCCTGACGACCCCGCATACTCTTTCTTCCGCACGCCGTTGGTGGCGATGGTGGCCCGTTGCCGTCGTCCGCCCCCATAACGCTGTGTCCCGGAAGGAAAGTCGTCTTGAATTCGCTCGCTCAGTTTCAGCAGCAGGCCGCTGAAGGCCACACCCACATTCCCGTCGTCCGTGAAGTGCTGTCCGACCTGGACACGCCGCTTTCGGTCTACCTGAAGCTCGCCGACGGCCCCAATACCTACCTGTTTGAATCCGTCGAAGGCGGCGAGCGCTTTGGTCGTTACTCGATCATCGGCCTGCCGGCACGTCGCGTGTACGCCTTCCACGGCCACACCCTGACCGTGCGCGAGGATGGCCAGGTGGTGGACACCCGCGAGGTCGCCGATCCCTTCGCCGAGGTTGAGGCGCTGCGCAGCGCCCACTCGGTGCCCAAGCTGGACGGCCTGCCGGGCTTCACCGGCGGCCTGGTCGGCTGGTTCGGCTTCGAATGCATCGGCTACATCGAACCGCGCCTGGCGCCGCCGGCCGGCCGCGATGAGCTGGGCACGCCGGACATCCTGCTGCTGGACTCCAACGAGCTGGCGGTGTTCGACAACCTCAAGGGCCGCCTGTACCTGATCGTGCATGCCGACCCGCGTGTCGAGGGTGCCTTCGAGCAGGCCCAGGCCCGCCTGGATGCATTGACCGCCAAGCTGCGTGCGCCGGGTGCGGGCTATCCCGCCCCGCTCAACAGTGATGTGCTGGACGAATCCGATTTCGTTTCCGGTTTCACCCGCGAAGGCTTCGTCGATGCGGTCCAGCGCAGCAAGGAATACATCCGCGCCGGCGACATCTTCCAGGTGGTGCTCAGCCAGCGCCTGAGCGTGCCGTTCAAGGCGCGCCCGGTGGATGTGTACCGCGCGCTGCGTGCACTGAATCCCTCGCCATACATGTACTTCCTCGACGTGGGCGACCTGCAGGTGGTCGGTTCCTCGCCGGAAATCCTGGTGCGTCTGCAGGACGGCGAAGTGACCGTGCGCCCGATTGCCGGCACCCGCCCGCGCGGTGCCACGCCCGAGCTGGACCAGGCGCTGGAAGCCGAGCTGCTGGCCGACCCGAAGGAACGTGCCGAGCACCTGATGCTGATCGACCTCGGCCGCAACGATGCGGGCCGCGTGTCCAAGGCCGGCACCGTGGAAGTGGGCGAGCAGTTCGTGATCGAACGCTACAGCCACGTCATGCACATCGTCAGCGAAGTGACCGGGCAGCTGCAGCCGGGCCTGAGCTATGCGGACGTGCTGCGCGCCACCTTCCCGGCCGGTACGGTCAGCGGCGCGCCGAAGATCCGCGCGCTGGAAGTGATCCGCGAGCTGGAACCGATCAAGCGCAACGTGTACGCCGGCAGCATCGGCTACATCGGCTGGCATGGCGATGCCGATACCGCGATCGCGATCCGCACCGCGGTGATCAAGGACGGCCGCCTGTACGTGCAGGCCGGCGCTGGCATCGTCTACGACTCGGACCCGGACAAGGAATGGGACGAGACGATGAACAAGGGCCGCGCGCTGTTCCGTGCCGTCGCCCAGGCCGCCAAGGGGTTGTAGTTGCTGGGCGCCCTGTTGAGGGCCGGGCCTGTGAATGCCTTGCTTCCGACGATTCGAAGTGCTGTTGTTCCAATCGAACGGAACTCTTTTGACCCGTCCAAAGGTGCGGCGAGCTTTACCATGGCAGTCACATCTGCATCCTCACCTCCCCACGCATCCAGATAGGATGCATCGATGGAACCGGATACGGACACCGACTGGCCTGGTGCTACTGCGGTCACGTTGGACAGAAGGGCGCCATCGAGCATGTGCGAGGGAAGCGTCAGTTGGCGCTGCGTCCGGTTGTCATGAAGAACAATGTAAGGGCCACCGTAGCGAATGAATTCCAATGGCAGATTGATGGGCGTGTCCTTGACGTTCCTGACGCTGATATCGAAGGCGATTCTGTCGCCATCAAAGATGCAGGGAGTCTGCCCCTTGCAGGTGGCAGTGATTTCAAAGTCAGGATCGCTGTCCGTGGAGCGGCTCTCCGCGTTTATAACGCTGCTCAATCCCATGGCCATGAAAAGCGCTAGCCGACGCATGTCACAGGCACGAATCAAGGGTTCTCTCTTACATCCTTGCCGATGATGCGAAGCGTCGTTTCACCAATCAGGCGGAACGTGAAGGTTCCGTCCAGTGGTGCGGAGATCCTTATCTGCGCTGTGACGTCCGCGGACGAGCCGCCCCATTCCTCAAGCCGTGAGGCATTGATGGATCCAGGCACCGAAACAGACTGTCCTGCCTCTAACAGAGTGAAATCATTCAACAGCTTCTCGTCCCGCATGCCAGACGGCACGGACTCCGAGTAATTGCGCCTGTTGTCGTGCAGGGTGATGTACGGGCCGCCGCGTCGAATGAACTCCAGTGGGAACTTGATCGTGGTGTTGCTGACATTCTTTACCGTGACAATGAAATCAACATCGTCACGGTCAAAGATGCATCGAGAGCTTCCGGCGCATGCCGCACTTACCTCGAAGTCGGGATTCGAACTCATGGGTTGGGTCTCGGCGCTTGCGCTGCTGCTCAAGAGGATGGCGGCATGGATGATCAAGTGATGGCGCATGTTACTGCCCTCCCTATCACGAGGCTCAGCGAAGTCTGTGCTTCCAGAGCGATCGGCCAGGCGTGCCTTGATTCTGTGGTGGTGGAACCTGAAGTCGACATGATGGTGGCCGTTGGATCAGATTCTGGTTTTGCCGCCCCTCGATATCGGTGAACGGTGAGCCGGTGAGAACGCTGCCGCCACTACTGAGTCTGTCGCCCACGACGATGAATAATCGCGCCATCCTGGCGCTCCTGTGCTGCTGGAGAGTGCGAGGGACGATGAGCGGGAGGGAACGCCGCCTCAATCGCACTGGCACGCAACTGCAAGGGCGGTCACATAGGGCCAGGTAAAAGTCTGAAAAACCAGGACGGAGCCCTTTCCGCACCAAGGCAATTGCGACATGCACGAGGTGACCCCGGTTCTGCTCCCTGATCAGGCAGATAAATCTCCCCGCCCCGGGGCGTTCGGGATCTGATACGCTTGGCCCATACACCGCAACGGCGCTTCCAGGCCGCTGCCTCCGGTAATCGCCCCCCAGAGTTGTCCGATGACCCGCACCCTGCTGAACAACGTAGCCAAGTGGTGGCGCTTCCAATAGGAAGCGGCAGGTCGTCGCGGTCCCGGACCGCACCTTGCCGCCGTATCGGCGGGCAAGATCCAATAGAACGCTCCCCGGCACGGCGGCTCCCCCAACAGGAGCTGGTTGATTGCTGCACAAAGCGTACCCCCGACATACTGATGCGACGCGGCGGCCACCTGGAGTGGGCGCCTTGCCTGGCCGTGTGTATTGCCGGCAGCAACGCGTCTCCCGCCCTCCCCACTTCCCGACAAGGAGTACCGCATGAAGCTGCTGAGCGCATTGCTGTGGTCGTCGCTGCTGGCCACGATGGCCCCCTCTGCATGGGCGCAGGCCAACACCATCCCCTCGCAGCCGCACCTGCTGGTGAAGGGGCAGGGTACCCGCACGGTGATGCCCGACCGGTTCGGCCTGCAGTTGAACATCGAAGAAACCGACATGGACGCCGACGCCGCGCGCCGCCGCGTGCAGGACAACGTCGCCCGCGCGCTGGCGCTGTTCAAGCAGAACAATGCGGTGGAAGGCAGCGTGCGCGCGGACAACCTGCGCATTGGCCCGGCGACGCGCTATGAGCAGAGCCGGCAGGTCTTCGTCGGCACCCGCGTGTCGCGCCAGCTGCGTGCCAGCTTCGCCAGCGTGAAGGCGATGCAGGACGTGCTGGGGGCGCTGAAAGCCAACGAGAACGTGCAGGTCAGCAGCGTCGCCCCCTCCTATTCGGGCGAAGTGGCACTGCGACGCGAACTCAAGGGTGAGGCGGCGGCACAGACGCGCCAGTCCGCGCAGGGCCTGGCCAAGGCCTACGGCACCCAGCTGCGCGGGCTGTACAGCATTTCCGATGTGGCGCCGGACTTCGCCTACGGCATCCAGGCGGGTCGATGGCCGGCGTCGGACGAAGGGGATGAGGTCGATGTTCCCGAGCCGCGCGCGAACGACATCACCGTGACCGGCAGTGCCGCGCCCAGGGCGCCGGAATCCCTCGAGGCCGGCCCCATCACCTACACCGAAAACGTGTACGCCATTTTCCTGATAAGCGACGGAACCTGACCATGTTGTGGATGATCGACAACTACGACAGCTTCACCTACAACCTCGTGCAGTACCTGCAGACGCTGGGCGCTGAGGTGAAAGTGGTGCGCAACGATGCGATGAGCGTGGACGAGATCGCCGCGCAGAAACCCGAGCGCATCGTCATCTCGCCCGGCCCGTGCACGCCCAACGAAGCGGGCGTGTCGCTGGCACTGATCGAGCGCCTGGGCCCGACCACGCCCATCCTCGGCGTGTGCCTGGGCCACCAGGGCATCGGCCAGGTCTACGGCGGTACGGTCATCCGCGCCGGCAACATCATGCATGGCAAGACCTCGCCCATCCGCCATGAAGGCAAGGGCGTGTTCGCCGGCCTGCCGGACCGTTACCAGGCCACCCGCTACCACTCGCTGGTGGTGGACAAGCACAGCCTGCCCGACGCGCTGGAAGTGACCGCCTGGACCGAGAACGAGGACGGCTCGATCGAAGAGATCATGGGCCTGCGCCATCGCCAGTTCCCGGTGGAAGGCGTGCAGTTCCACCCCGAATCCATCCTCACCGAACACGGCCACGCCCTGCTGCGCAATTTCCTGCAGCGCCCGGCGGCCTGATCCAAGGAGCATTCCCATGAGCTTCTCCCCCCAGGAAGCCCTGCAACGCACCATCGAGCACCGCGAAATCTTCTTCGACGAAATGGTCGACCTGATGCGGCAGATCATGCGCGGCGACGTCTCGCCGATGATGACCGCCGCCATCCTCACCGGCCTGCGGGTGAAGAAGGAAACCATCGACGAGATCGCCGCGGCAGCCACGGTCATGCGCGAATTCGCGCTGGCGGTGCCGGTGGCCGATACCAGCCACCTGGTCGACATCGTCGGCACCGGTGGCGATGGCTCGCACACCTTCAACATCTCCACCTGCGCGATGTTCGTCGCCGCCGCCGCCGGTGCGCGCGTGGCCAAGCACGGCAACCGCAGCGTGTCGTCCAAGTCCGGCAGCGCCGATGCGGTGGAAGCGCTGGGTGCGGCCATCGAACTGCAGCCGGCCCAGGTGGCCGCCGCGATCGAACAGACCGGCATCGGCTTCATGTTCGCGCCGATCCACCACCCGTCGATGAAGGTCGTCGCGCCGGTCCGCCGCGAGATGGGCGTGCGCACCATCTTCAACATCCTCGGCCCGCTGACCAACCCGGCCAGCGCACCGTCGGTGCTGATGGGCGTGTTCCACCCCGATCTGGTGGGCATCCAGGCGCGCGTGCTGCGCGAGCTGGGCACCGAGCGCGCCATGGTGGTCTGGGGCCGCGACAACATGGACGAGATCTCGCTGGGCGCCGGCACCCTGGTGGGCGAGCTGCGCGACGGCAAGGTGCGCGAGTACGAGATCCACCCGGAAGACTTCGGCATCGCCATGTCGGCCAGCCGCAACCTGCGCGTGGACAGCCCGGAGCAGTCCATCCAGATGCTGCGCGCGGTGCTGGACAACACCCCGGGGCCGGCGCTGGACATCGTGGCCCTCAATGCCGGCGCTGCCCTGTACGTGGCCGGCGTGGCCAGCGACATCGGAGACGGCCTGGCCCGCGCCCGTGCCGCCATCGCCAACGGCAGCGCCCGCCAGCGCCTGCAGCAGTACGTTGACACCACCCGCGCGCTGGTTGCCTGAGCGCGCGGTTCAGCCTGACCCACCCGATGGCCGATAATGGCCGTCCTCACCGCCCCCGCATTGAACCGACGACGATGAGCGACATCCTGCAGACGATCCTGGCCCGCAAGGCCGAAGAAGTGGCCCAGCGCCGCGCCCAGCGCCCGCTCGAGGCGTTGCAGGCCGCCCTGGCCAGCGCCCCGCCGGTCCGTGGCTTCGTGCGCGCCCTGCAGGCGGCCGTGGCCAACGGCGACCCGGCGGTCATTGCCGAGGTGAAGAAGGCCAGCCCGTCCAAGGGCGTCATCCGCCCGGACTTCCGCCCGGCCGACATCGCCGTCAGCTACGAATTCGGCGGTGCCAGCTGCCTGTCGGTGCTCACCGACGTGGACTTCTTCCAGGGCGCCGACGCCTACCTGCAGCAGGCCCGAGAGGCCTGCACGCTGCCGGTGCTGCGCAAGGACTTCGTGATCGACGCCTACCAGGTGTACGAGGCGCGCGTGCTGGGCGCCGACTGCATCCTGCTGATCGTCGCCGCGCTGGACGACACCCAGCTGGCCACCCTGTCCGAACTGGCGCTGTCGCTGGGCATGGACGTGCTGGTGGAAGTGCACGACATCGACGAGCTGGAGCGCGCGCTGCAGGTGCCGGCGCCGATGATCGGCATCAACAACCGCAACCTGCGCACCTTCGAAGTCTCGCTGCAGACCACCCTGGACATGCAGAAAGCGGTGCCGCGTGACCGCCTGCTGGTGACCGAAAGCGGCATCCTCGGCCCGCAGGACGTGGCCCTTATGCGCGACGCCGGCATTCACGCTTTCCTGGTCGGCGAGGCCTTCATGCGCGTGGAAGAGCCGGGCGAGGGCCTGCGTCAGCTATTCTTCGCGGCATGACAACGCACTATCCAACGCCGCGCGAGGATGCGCCGCTGGTGGTCTTCGACTTCGACCACACCCTCTACGACGGCGATTCGGGCACCCACCTGTTCGCCTCGCTGATCAAGCGCAACCCGCTGCGCATGCTGGCCGCGCTGCTGGTCACGCCGATCGCCGGGCCGATGGTGGCGATGCTGCCGACCCGCCGTGCCGGCATTTCGGTCTATGTGTGGATCGGCAGCTTCGGCCTGCACCGCGCGCGTGACTTCAACAAGGTCATCGACGCCTACGTGCTGCGCAACGAGGCGCAGATGCGCGCCAAGCTGCTGCCGCAGGCGCTGGAGGTGTTCGCCGCGCACCGGGCCAAGGGCGACCGCGTGGTGGTTGCCACCGGCGCGCCGCCGGAGCTGGCCCGCGCCATCCTGGCCTTCGTGGCCCACCAGGACGTGCCGGTGATCGGTACCGAGGTCGGCCCGCGGCTGGGCGGTGTTGGCCCGACCCGGCACTGCCACAACGAAGAAAAGATGCGCATGCTGCGCGAGCGCGGCTATGGGCAGATCGACATTGCCTATTCCGACAGCACCGCCGACCTGCCGCTGCTGCTGGCGGCCAAGGCCCCGGTGGTGGTGAACCCGAAGCCGGGCAAGGTGGACTTCTTCCGCCGCGTGCTGCCGGCCGGTACCCGCATCCTCAACTGGGGCTGCGTGGACCGCGGTGGCGAGAAGGCCTGAACCCATCGCACGGTGACGGATCTGCCGGCCAGCGGCCGGCACTACCCGGTAGTGCCGGCCGCTGGCCGGCAAACGCTCAGCGCCCCAGGTACCCGGTCAGCGCATGGCCGATCTGGAACAGGCTGATGGCCAGCACCAGCACGCCCACGGCGATCAGCACCCAGCGTTCCTTCAGCCGCTTCACCAGCAGCGCCGCCACCGGCGCGGCCATCATGCCGCCGATCAGCAGGCCGGCCACGATCTGCAGGTGATGCAGCCCCATCGACATCAGGAAAGTGGCTGAAACCGTCAGGGTCACCACGAACTCGGACGCATTCACCGTGCCGATGGTGGTGCGCGCCTGGCCGCCGCGGGCGAGCAGGGTGGAGGTGGCCACCGGGCCCCAGCCACCGCCGCCGCTGGCATCGAGGAAGCCGGCCACGAAGCCCAGCACGGGCACGCGCTTGACCTCGCCCTTGGGCATCAGCCGGCCAGCGGCACGGGCCAGGATGATGATGGCCAGCACCAGCAGGTAGAGGTAGATCAGCGGGCGGATCACGTCGCCGGGCAACTGGGTCAGGCCGTAGGCGCCCACCGCGCCGCCTATCGCGCCGGGAATGGCGAGACGGAAAAACAGGCGTTTATCGACATTGCCGGCGACCAGATGCGACACACCGGAGGCGCCGGTGGTGAACACTTCGGCGGTGTGGATGGCCGCACTGGCCTGTGCCGGCGGGATGCCCATGGCCAGCATCACCGACGAGGACACCAGGCCGAAGGCCATACCCAATGCGCCATCGACCAGCTGTGCGCCCAGGCCGATGAGGATGAACCACCAGAATTCGCTGCTCAGTTCCATGCACCGAGCCTAGCGGATGCGCGTGTGCGGGGCGTGCGATGGCATGTCGCACGTCCGCCGATCCGCCGGGCATGGCCCGGCGCTACGGTGATGCGTGCCTCGTGGTAGCGCCGGGCCATGCCCGGCGGACACGGCTTTCTCAACGGGTGCCGTACAGCACCACGGTCTTGCCGCGGGCATGCAGCAGGCCGTCGGTCTGCAGCTTCTTCAGTACGCGGCCGGCCATTTCACGCGAGCAGCCGACCAGGCGCGCCAGTTCCTGGCGCGAGACGCGCAGCTGGCTGCCCTGCGGGTGGCTCATCGATTCCGGCTCCTGGGCCAGATCGTGCAGGGTGCGCACGATGCGGTCGGTCACGTCCAGGAACGCCAGGCGGCTGGCCTTGCGGCTGGTATCGAGCAGGCGCTTGGAGATCTGCTGGCCGAGCGCGTACAGCAGGCGCGGGGCATCGGCCGAGAGCGGGCCCAGGAACAGCTGGTGCAGGCGCTCGTAGCTGATCTCGGCCAGTTCACAGGCGGTGCGCGTGCGCAGGATCACCTCTCGGCGGTCCGACTCCACGAACAGGCCCATCTCACCGACGAACTCGCCTGCGCCGAAATAGCCCAGCACCAGCTCGCGGTCGTCATCTTCCTCGGCCATGATCGAAACCGAGCCGCTGATGACGTAATACAGGGTCCCCGCCGGGTCTCCAGGGCGGAAGACGTCGGTCCGGGTGGGGTATCGCCGCCGATGGCTGTGAGCCAGGAAACGGTCGATTGTGGCGATGTCCAAGGCCAATGGGCTGCTAGCTAGGCGCACGGTTGACACGATAGGGGCGCTCCCTCTGCGCATGAACGGATTCACAGGTTCGATGGCGGAGCTTAACCAGCGCACCTGTTAAGGGCAAATAGTGTGCCAGAGTCGTGAGCTCTTCACGTTCCCCCCGGGGGCACTTTGCCCCATAATTCACCCTTTCCCTTCTTACACAGGAATCGACCGCCGTGGTCAAGCCGTTGCCTCGCCTGAGGTTGCAGGGTTTCAACAACCTCACCAAGGCGCTGAGCTTCAACATCTATGACGTGTGTTACGCGCGCACCGAAGAGGAGCGTCAGCGTTACATTGAATACATCGATGAAGAGTACAACGCCGACAGGCTGACTCAAATCTTGACCGATGTCGCCGAGATCATCGGCGCGAACATCCTGAACGTGGCCCGCCAGGACTACGATCCGCAGGGTGCCTCGGTGACGATCCTGATCTCCGAAGAGCCGGTGATCGACAAGAAGCAGGCTGGCAAGGAGCTGATCTCCGATGCCGTGGTCGCGCACATGGACAAGAGCCACATCACTGTCCACACCTACCCGGAGACCCATCCGCAGGAAGGTATCGCGACGTTCCGTGCCGACATCGACGTGGCCACCTGTGGCGTCATTTCGCCGCTGAAGGCCCTGAACTACCTGATCGAGAGCCTGGAATCGGACATCGTGATCATGGACTACCGTGTCCGTGGCTTCACCCGTGATGTGAAGGGCAAGAAGCACTACATCGATCACAAGATCAACTCGATCCAGAACTTCCTGGCCAAGAACATCAAGTCGCGTTACGAGATGTTCGACGTCAACGTCTACCAGGAAAACATCTTCCACACGAAGATGCACCTGAAGGACTTCGACCTGGACCAGTACCTGTTCGAGGAAAAGGCCAAGAACCTGTCGTTCAAGGAACGCATGAAGATCGAAGCGCTGCTCAAGCGCGAGATCGAAGAGCTGTTCCACGGCCGGAACCTGTCCGAGTAAGACCCGTGCGCGATGCCCTCCGGCATCGCCACCCAGGCGGGACGACCCGCCCCGTGGAACGCGCTTTTCGCGCAGTTTGCAGTTCCACGGTGATGTACCGACCCACGGCCCGGTGTGAAAACACCGGGCCGTTTTGTTTTTCTTCAACAAGGTGAGGAGCCCCCACCCATGCCCTGGATCTACCTGCTGCTGGCCGGCCTGTTCGAAATCGGCTTCGCGCTCGGGATGAAGTACTCCGAAGGCTTCAGCAAGCCGCTGCCGACCGCTGCCACCGTAGTGTCGGCCCTGATCAGCCTGTACCTGATGAGCCAGGCAATGAAGGCCATCCCGGTCGGCACGGCCTATGCCATCTGGACCGGCATCGGCGCCATGGGCGTGGCGGTGCTGGGCATTTTCCTGTTCAACGACAGTGCGTCGCCGGCGCGCCTGGCCTGCGTGGGCCTGATCGTGGCCGGCGTGATCGGCCTGAAGCTGGTGTCGCCCAATTAAGGCGACCCGACGGCCCGACCAACGGTCGGGCCCCACCGCACCTTTGGTAGGCCCTCACCGTTGATGGGGGCGGCCGTTCAAATGCGGTAGGCGATGTGCTTCATCACCTTCGACGCCAGGGCCATCGCGCCCGGGATCGGGAACGGCAGGCGGCGGGCGCCGGCCTGCTCGGCGTGCTCGGCATGGCGGGCCTCGTCTTCCTTCATCACCCGGATGACCGCGCGGCTGCGCAGGTCGCCGGCCGGCAGGTCGACCAGGTGCTCGTCCAGGTGGGCTTCCACCTGGCGCTCGGTCTCGACCACGAAGCCGAGGTTCCAGCCGTCGCCGCGCAGCCCGGCCAGGGTGCCGATGGTGTAGCTGCCGGCGTACCACAGCGGGTTGAACAGGCTGGGGCGGCTGTCCAGCTCGGCCAGCCGGGTGGCGCACCAGGCCAGGTGGTCGGTTTCTTCCTGCGCCGCTTCCAGCAGGTGCTCGCGGGTGGAGGGGTCACGGGCGACCGCGGCCTGGCCGAAATACAGGCCCTGCGCGCAGACCTCGCCGACGTGGTTGATCCGCATCAGGCCAGCGGCATGGCGGCGCTGCGCTGTGTCCATGCCCGGCTCGCCGGTTTCGGCCGCCGGGTAGGGGCGCGATGCCGGCGGGTTGCCGAACACCGTGTCCAGGGCGCGCTGCGCCTCGGTCAGCAGATGGTCCAGCGGGGTGGTCTGGCGGAGCACGGTCATGGCGGCATGGGTGGGGCGGGGGACCCCCGATTCTCGCCCGGCCCCGGTCCCCTGCCAACCCGGTACAGGGGGCGGCTTGCGCCGGGGCGCCGGGGTGAGTACAATCCCGCCTCTTACGCTTCACCTTTTCACAACGCGTGGCAGAGTTCCGGCGAGCCTTTCGCCGCAATGAGCCCGACCTAACCTAGAGTTCTTCATGAGCACTTTCACTGCCAAGAACGAGACCGTCCAGCGCGACTGGTACCTCGTCGACGCCGAGGGCAAGACCCTGGGCCGTCTCTGCACCGAGCTGGCCCGCCGTCTGCGTGGCAAGCACAAGCCGGTCTACACCCCCCACGTTGATACCGGCGACTACCTGGTCGTCATCAATGCAGAAAAGATTGCCGTCACCGGCAAGAAGCTGCAGGACAAGATGTATCACCGTTTCACCGGTTACATCGGCAACCTGAAGACCGAATCCCTGGCCCAGGCGCTGGAGCGTCACCCGGAGCGCGTCATCGAGACTGCCGTCAAGGGCATGCTGCCGAAGGGCCCGCTGGGTCGCCAGATGTACCGCAAGCTCAAGGTCTACGCCGGCACTGAGCATCCGCACGCCGCACAGCAGCCGCAGGTTCTGGATATCTAATCATGGCTATCACTCAAAACTACGGCACTGGCCGCCGCAAGTCCTCCACCGCTCGCGTGTTCCTGCGCAAGGGTACGGGCAACATCACCGTCAATGGCCGTCCGCTGGACGAGTTCTTCGGTCGTGAGACCGCGCGCATGATCGTGCGCCAGCCGCTCGAGCTGACCAAGAACACCGAAAGCTTCGACATCCTGGTCACCGCCGCTGGCGGCGGCACCACCGGCCAGGCCGGTGCGATCCGTCTGGGCATCGCCCGTGCTCTGGTCGAGTACGACGAAACCCTGAAGTCCGAGCTGCGCAAGGCTGGCTTCGTGACCCGTGACGCCCGTGAAGTCGAGCGTAAGAAGGTCGGTCTGCACAAGGCCCGCCGCGCCACCCAGTTCTCCAAGCGCTGATTTACCGCGCCTGGTTGGGCTCCTTCGGGAGCCCGCTGGTTGGAAAAGCAAAAGCCCGGCTTCGGCCGGGCTTTTGTCGTTCTGGGGTCGTGGATTTCCTGATTGCCGGCCAGCGGCCGGCACTACCCGTCTTTTTGCATGTCCGACCCTGGGGTTCTCTCTGGAGAGGAGCCCCCTTGATGTTCAAGGGGGGGGGGGGGGCGCGCCGACAGGCGCGGGGATCAGGTGGAATGCGTGACCAAATTAAAAAGAAAAAGGCCTGATCGAAAGATCAGGCCTTTTTCTTTTTAATTTGGCTGCCCCTGATGGATTCGAACCACCGATGCCTGAGTCAGAGTCAGGTGCCTTACCGCTTGGCTAAGGGGCAATGTAACGAAAAACTATTTTGTCACTTTTCACGCTGAAAAACAACTTGATTTTCAGTGTGGTGGCTATGGGTGGACTCGAACCACCGACCCCAGCATTATGAGTGCTGTGCTCTAACCGGCTGAGCTACATAGCCTCGGTGAGCCAGCTATTCTGCTCATGTGTATCGGGCCTGTCAACACTTTTGTGCCGAGCTTGTGGGCCGACAGGCGGCATGGGATAGTCCCGACCAGTAGATTTTCTTAGGAGTCCGCATCGTGATCGATCCGGACGGCTATCGACCGAACGTCGGCATCGTGCTGATGCGGCAGGACGGGCAGGTGTTCTGGGCACGACGCGTGCGCCGGGATGGCTGGCAGTTCCCGCAGGGTGGCATGAACACCGACGAGACCCCGGTCGAGGCCATGTATCGTGAACTGCAGGAAGAGACCGGCCTGCTGCCCGAGCACGTAGAAGTGCTGGGGGCGACACCGGGCTGGCTGCGCTACAAGCTGCCAGCCCGGGCCATCCGCCGTAACGAGCGGCAGGTCTGCATCGGCCAGAAGCAGGTCTGGTTCCTGCTGCGCCTCACCGGCGATGAATCGCATGTGCGGCTGGACCATACCGACTCGCCCGAGTTCGACAACTGGCGCTGGGTCGATTTCTGGTACCCGGTCGAGCATGTGGTGATGTTCAAGCGGGGGGTCTATGCGCGTGCCTTGCGCCACCTGGCGCCGTTGGCGCGCGGGGTGGCCGGGCAGGGGGTGACCGCAATGCCCAAGACCGCGGCCGAGGCCTGGATGCCGGGCAATACCGCAGGCCACGACCGCCCCCGCAAGCGCCCGCGCAGCAAGGGTTATTGGCCACGCAAGGCGCAGGGCGACGCGCCCGCCAGCTGAGTGGATGAACGGTAGCGAGAATGGTTCAGGTCTCTGATTGACAACCATTCTCGTTTCCATTGGAATGGGCACCAGGCCGCTTCTGGCCTGTCAGCCCGGTTCCCGCCTGTGTACGTCTGCATCTGCAACGGAGTCACCGACCACCAGATCCGCGAGGCCGCCAGCCATGGCGTCACCACGGTGGGCGAGCTGACCATGCGTACCGGTTGTGGCGCGACCTGCGGTTCCTGCCTGGACATGGCCGGCGATCTGCTGGCCAAGGCGCTGGCCACCCACGACCTGCCGCTGCCCGTGCTGGGCCTGCAGGCTGCCTGAGCCCGGTTCAGGCGTGCTGGACGATCGTCCAGCAGCTCCCATCCCCACGCTGGAACACATAGACGAACGCGTCATCGTGCGCGTGATCGCCCAATGGCAATTGGCCGATGAACCGCAGGGGACGCCCCTGCTCGATCGGCCACGCCGCTTCCTGCAGCCAGCGCGGTGGTCGCTTGACCGAGAGGAAATGCGCGCGGATGTGGGCCTGCAACGCGGCCCGCAGGACGTCTGGCGCGTCTTCGCCGTGTCCGGCCAGCCAGTGCGCGAGATAGCCTTCATCCAGTGACAGCCAGCGCGGCTGTGCAGACCGCAGGGCGCGGTCGCGTGCGTCGGCCGCCTTCCTTGCGGCCTGGTCGACCTCCACTTCCCGTTCCCCGCCAGGCAGCACCTGCGCCAGTACGCTGCGCAGGTTGAGCAGGTCATCGGCGCGGGCCAGGTCCAGCGAGCAGGCCCAGCTGTAGAGATCCGGCAGCGGCAGCCAGGCCGGCAGCGGTCGTGCCGCTTCCAGGGCCGCCGCCAGCGCCGCATCGCGGTACAGCACCGCCTCGAAGGCGGCGGCGTCCATGCGCAGGGCGACGAAGGCACGCACCGGCTGCCAGGGGTCGTTGGAATCGTCGCTCATGTCCATCGCGCAGGGGAGGGGCCGCCCAGCATGCCAGCTTCGGTGGCGGGGCGAACCCGCCAATGAGCACGATTCGCGTTCCTTCACGGCGGCGGCGAACCGGGTACAGTGCCCGCGTTCTCAGCGCTAGGAGCCAGCCATGAAAGGCGACGCCAAGGTCATCGAATTCCTCAACAAGGTCCTCTTCAACGAGCTGACCGCGATCAACCAGTACTTCCTGCACGCCAAGATGTTCAAGAACTGGGGCATCAAGGAACTGGCGGAGTACGAGTACAAGGAATCGATCCACGCGATGAAGCGCGCCGACGCGCTGTCCGACCGCATCCTGTTCCTTGAAGGCCTGCCGAACTTCCAGGCGCTGGGCAAGCTGCGCATCGGCGAGAACCCGCCGGAAATGCTGCAGTGTGACCTGTCGCTGGAACAGGACGGCGTGGTGGTGCTGCGCAACGCCGTGGCTTACGCCGATTCGGTGGGCGACTACGTGAGCCGTTCGTTGTTCACCAGCATCCTCGATGCCGAGGAAGAGCACATCGACTGGCTGGAAACCCAGCTGGACCTGGTCGAGCGCATCGGCGAGCCGAAGTACCTGCTGAGCAAGCTGGAAGACTGATTCAACATGTGGCGTCGAGCATGGCTCGACTCTACAAAACGGTAGTCGAGCAAGCTCGACGCTACCGTTCCTGGGCCAGGTAGCCGGTCAGCGCCACGCGTGCGCGGGCGAACTCGGCCACCAGCAGCGCCACTGCCACGGCGGGGCGCTGCAGGCTGCCGGCGCGGGCTTCGTGCTCGATGCGCCGGGCGACGGCCGACAGTGACAGTGCGCCGACATTGGCGCTGGATGACTTGAGACTGTGCGACAGCGCCTGCAGGCGCTCGATGTCGTTGCCCTGCGCGGCCTGCTGCAGGGCCTGCACCATCGCAGGGGCATCTTCGAGGAACACGGCCACGATCTGCAGTGCGGCCGCTCCGATCACCGCCTGCAGTTCCTCGAGCACGCTGCGGTCGAGCACCGGCTGCGGCGGCATGTCTGCTTCGGGCGGCGGAGGTAGAGTCGAGCTTGCTCGACTGTTCTGGGTATGGCGGCAGTCGAGCAAGCTCGACTCTACGGTTTCGGGAGCATCGCAACGGTCGACAGCCACAGGCGCTTCGCCCCAGCGCTGCAGCAGCGCATGCAGGGTTTCGCGGTTGATCGGCTTGGACAGGTAATCATCCATGCCGGCCTGCAGGCAGCGTTCGCGGTCGCCGGCCATGGCGTTGGCGGTCATGGCGATGATCGGCAGCCGCGCGCGGCCTTGTGCCGCTTCCTCGCTCCGCCATTGGCCGGTGGCGGCATAGCCATCCAGTACCGGCATCTGGCAATCCATCAGCACCACGTCGATACCGCCCTGGCGCAGCGCCACGAGGGCCTGCTCGCCGTCGGCGGCGTTGCGCACCTCGCACTGGAACACCCGCAGTAGCTGTTCGGCCACCATGCGGTTGACCGCGTTGTCCTCCACCAGCAGCACGCGCAGGCCCAGGGGCGGCAGCATCGCCGGTGCCTGGCCATACTCGGCCGTGGCCAGCAGGGCCGCCGGCCGTACGCTGGCGGTGGGCGTGGCCAGCAGGGCGTGCAGGGTGGCGTCGCTGAAGCCGCCCGGCAACTGCTGCTGGCGGGCCTGCGTGGGCGCGGGCTCGTCCTGCAGCCACAGCACCTGCAGCGTGTCCTCCGTGCCGCGCTCGGCCAGCGTGCGCAGCAGCGTCGCTTCGCCGCCGCGGCGCTGGCGGGCGTCCACCAGCAGCCACGCCGGCGGCGGCTGGCCGGGGCGTGGCGCCGCACGCAGGCGCTCCAGCAGGAGATCGCGTTCGGCCAGCACCTGCACGGGCAGCCCGTGGTGGGCGGCAATGCGTTCCACGCGCGCCTGCAGGGCCACATCGGCACTGTGCAGCAGCAGCGGCGAGGGCGCGCGCGCCAGTGCCGGCAGGTCGCCGGGGATCTTCAGCAGCGGAATCTCGAACCAGAACGTGGCGCCTTGGCCAGGCGTGGACTGCACGCCGATCTGGCCGTGCATGAGGTCGATGATGCGCTTGCAGATGGCCAGGCCCAGGCCGGTGCCGCCATACAGGCGGGTGGTCGACGCATCGGCCTGGCTGAAGGACTGGAACAGCCGTGACTGCAGCGTGGCGTCGATGCCGATGCCGGTGTCGGCCACTTCGAAACGCAGCTGGTGCTGGGCCGGGCCTTCGCCCAGGCGCTGCACGCGCAGCTGGACCTGGCCGCGTGCGGTGAACTTGATGGCGTTGGCCAGCAGGTTGGTCAGCACCTGGCGCAGGCGCACCGGATCGCCACGCACCGGCAGGCGCACGGCAGGGTCCAGCTGCAGGCCGAGCACCAGGCCCTTCGATTCGGCGGCGCGCTGCAGCAGCTGCACCACGCCATCAAGCAGTTCGCGCAGGTTGAAGCTGGTGATCTCCAGCTCCAGCGCCTGCGCTTCCAGGCGCGAGTAGTCGAGGATGTCATCGACGATGCGCAGCAGCTGCTGCGAGCTGACCGATGCGGTGGCCAGCATCTGCCGCTGGTCGTCGCCCAGCGGCCCGCGTGCGATCAGCTCCAGCATCGGCAGGATGCCGTTGAGCGGCGTGCGGATCTCGTGGCTCATGGTGGCCAGGAATTCGCCCTTGGCCAGCGCGGCCGCTTCGGCGGCCTGCTTGGCCTGCAGCAGCTGTTGTTCCAGCTGGCCCTGGCGCTCGGTGGTGCGGCGCAGCTGGTCGCGCTCGCTGGCCAGCACCGTGCGTTCGCGCTGCAGTGCCGCCAGCGCCTGGCCGCGTTGGCGCAGGCGCAGGCCAAGGGCCACTGCCACGCCGGTGGCCAGCACCAGTGCCGCCAGCAGCGTGACCGTCAGCGGCACTCAGAGCACCGCGTTGTGGAAGTCGAAGTTCAGGTCGCTGCCCGCCGACTGCACCATGTTGCCCTGGATGTAGTCCACGCCACCGACCCACATCGCCGCGGCTGCCTGCGGATCCTCGATCTGCTGGCCGATGATCTGCAGGCCAGCGGCATGAGCGCGATCGATCGCCCGGCGCAGTTCCTCGCGGGTGCCCGGGTTGGAATGGCTGCTGGAGAAGCGCGCGGCCATGCGCACGAACGACAGCGGCAGCTGGGTGAGCAGGGCATCGGCTTCGCTGCCGGGCTCGAACTGGCTCAGGCAGAAGCGCACGCCGGCACTGGCCATGCGCTGGCAGAACTGCTGCAGCGGCACGGTATGGATGAGCGCGTCGGGCAGGCGCACGTCGATCACCAGCGCGCTGCCGGGCAGGTCGCGCTGCTGCAGCGATTCCAGCAGCCAATCGGTGAAGGCATCGCGCTGCAGCGTGCGCAGCGACTGCGAGACGAACAGGTTCAGCGGCTGCGTCGCGTGGCGGTACAGGTCGAGCAGGCCCATCGCATGCTCCAGCACCTGCTGGTCCAGATCGGCGATGCGGCCGGCCGCTTCGGCCGCCGGAATGACCTGGCCGGCGGTGAGCACGGTGCCATCGGCCTGGCGCAGGCGCAGCAGCAGCTGGTACTGCGCGGTATCACCACCGGCCACGGCCACGATCGGCTGGTAGGCCAGTTCCAGCTGGCCTTCCAGCAGGGCCAGGTGTTCCTGCTCGGTCATCGCCTGGCGATGCACGTGGCCGGCCACGCCGGCGGTGAGCAGGCGCGCCTGCAGGGTGGTGCGTTCGATGGCTTCCAGCGCGCTGTTGGCATCGTCGAAGCCCGGCGACAGCGGCGCATAGCCGACCACGCCACGCAGGTGTACCGATTCATCGTCGCGGATGACGAAGGCGCGTGCGGACAGCTGTTCGCGCAGCGCCGCGGCGATGCCTTCCAGGCTTTCCTCGTCGGCACCGCGGGCCAGCAGCAGGAAGCTGTTGTCGTTCAGGCGTGCCAGCAGGTGCGGGTGGCCGGCCTCGGCCAGGCGCTGGCCAGCCTGCACCATCAGCCGCTCGAAGGCGGCGTAGCCATAGCGCTCGCGCAGGCCCAGCGCGCTGGAGATTTCCACGAAGAACACGCCGCCACGGTCGCGCTGTTCCAGCGCGGCGTTGAGCTGCTGCAGCACATGGTGGCGGGTGGGCAGGCCGGTTTCCGGGTTGCTGGTGGCCGGCGCACCGTTGGCGCCGGGCAGGGTGGCGGCCTGCGCGCGGGCGCGGCGGATGCGGTTGGCCACGGCCGCGATCAGGTGGCGCGGGCGGATCGGCTTGCTCAGGTAATCGTCGGCGCCGCTGTCGAGCACTTCGAACTGGCGCTCCGGGTCCGGGTCGCCACTGAGGAAGACGATCGGCAGCAGCTGCATGCCCGGCTGCTGGCGGATCATCGCGGTCAGCCGCATGCCATCCAGGCCCGGCAGGTGCAGGTCCATCAGGATCAGGTCGGGGCGCTGTTCGCGGATCGCCTGCTGTACGCCATCGGCATCGGACAGCACCACTGCCTGCATGCCGGCACCGTGCAGCACGCTCTGTGCGAACAGGGCCTGGGCGCGGTCGTCTTCGACGATCAGCACGCGGTACGGCGAGTCGGACGGCACCGGGGCATCACTGCTGTTGTCTGCATCCATCGGCGCGGGCGGCAGCGGCGGCGGCGTCGCCAGCCCGTCGGTCGCATCTGCCGGTGCGGAGGGGACCACGGCAAGACTGGGCGCGGCGGCGGCCGGGGCACTGGCCCAGCGCTGCCAATGATCGGCCGGAGGGGTTTCAGCGCGTCCGGGGCGTGCGCCCGCGGGGGATTCATTTGCGGACATCAAAGCTCCTGGTGTTCGCCGCCATTATGCGCCAAGCCCGGCCGTCAGCCGGTGCGTGGTTGGCCTGCAGAGGCTGTTCCGCCAGCACGTGCAAGCCATCGCACGCCCTTCCACAGGGTGCGCCAGACCAGCCACACCAGCAGTGCGCCGGCCAGGCTGCAGGCCAGCACCACGACCAGGGCGATCCAGGGATGGGCCAGTGCCAGTGCCAGGCCGCCGACCACCACGGTGTCCTCGGCGACCGAAGCGACCCAGTTGCTGGCCGGCTCCGGCGACGTGTTGAGCAGGGCGCGGGTGCCGGCCTTCAGGCCGTGGCTGGCCAGGGCCACGCCGGCGCCGGCCAGCAGGGTGCCGGTGCCCAGCTGGCCATCGGGCGAGAGCGTGGCGGCGGCCAGGAAGGCGCCGGCCGGTACCCGCGCCAGGGTATGCACGAGATCCCAGATGGAATCGACGCCAGGAATCTTGTCGGCGAAGAATTCGGCGATGGCCAGGGCCGCCGAGGTGCCCAGCACCCACCACGATTCGGTGGCCTGCAGGGCCGGTGGCAGGTCGACCCAGCCGAGCAGGCCGGCCAGGCCGACGCCGAATACGGTGAGGTACACGCGGATGCCGGCCAGCCAGGCCAGCAGGATGCCGATCACGAACAGGTGGGCTTCGGTCATGGCGGGGCTCCGGCGACGGAACTGTGCGGGGTGCCACACTATCGGCGATGACGTGGCTGAACACCACCGGCCCCTGACGGCCGGCACCGGGGAAAGCCCCCGTTCCTGTCATACACTAGCCCGTCGTTTGCTACAGGGGCCGTGCTGGTGTCGCCATTGCGAGTCCACGGAGACTACCCATGAACAACCGCCCACCCATGCGCGTACAGGTCCGACTGCCCGGTGCCAAGCCGCAGCCGCTCGACCGCCGCCGCCTGCTGGTCATCGGTGGCATCTGGCTGCTGAGCCTGGTGCTGGCGGTGCTGGGCGGCTGCTGGCTGGGCGCGCCGCGCGATGCCCAGGGGCAGCGCCTGCAGGCGGCCGAGAAGCGCGCCGACACGGTGCAGGCACAGCTGACCGAGCTGCGCCAGAAGCAGGCCACGCTGGAAGCCTCCGACCGCATCAGCCGCGCCGCCAACACCGAGGTGCAGTCCTCGCTGGCCGAGCGCGACGAAGAGATCGCGGGCCTGCGTGCCGACGTGGCCTTCTACGAGCGCCTGGTCGGCTCGACCAGCCAGCGCAAGGGCCTGAACACCCATTCGATCGAGTTCAGCCCCGAATCGGCCGGCACCTGGCAGTACGCCGTGGTGCTGACCCAGAACCTCAACCGCGGGGCCATCAGCCAGGGGCAGATGCGCTTCACCGTGGAAGGCGTGAAGAACGGCAAGCTGGCCACGATCAGCTGGGATGAGCTGCACCAGCGCAGCAAGGTGCCGGGACAGGATTACTCGTTCCGGTACTTCCAGCAGCTCACCGGCAGTGTGATGCTGCCGACGGACTTCACCCCGCAACGGGTGAGGGTGACACTGGGGAGTGGTGCAGGGGGCACCACGCAGGTATTCGACTGGAAACAGGCCGGCGCACCGGCCAGCAAAGGGGAGTAGGCAGATGTTCGGAAACAGCAAATCCAGCCGTGATGGCCAGTTGGTGGTGGATGCCCTGATCGGCAACCAGGTGGTGATCCGCGGTGATGTGGAATTCAGTGGTGGCCTGTACGTGGAAGGCCGCATCCATGGCAAGGTGATCGCCCAGGAAGGCGCCAGCGGCGCGACCCTGACGGTGGCCGAGCACGGCGTCATCGAAGGCGAGATCCGCGCCCAGGTGGTGGTCATCAGTGGCCGCCTCGACGGTGACGTGCATGCCAGCGAGAAGGTCGAACTGACCCCGAGCGCGCGGGTGAACGGCAACGTCCACTACCAGGTGGTGGAAATGAACGCCGGCGCCCAGCTGAATGGCCGCCTGATCCACGCCAGCAGCCCGGTTGCGGCCCTGCCGGCGCCGGAAGGCGAAGGCGAAGCGACGGAAGGCAAGGGCGGCACCGCCGCGCGCCGCAAGCTGGCCGAGGCGATGGCTTGAAAGCCATCCCCGGCGCCCCCATGCTGAGGTCATGAGCACGCTAGTTTCCCTGCCCGGCGCCACGCCGGCCGCCGCTCCCGACTACCAGTCGCTGGAGCGGCCGCTGAACTTCACCGAATCGGCCGCGGCCAAGGTGAAGGAACTGATCCAGGACGAGGGCAACCCCGACCTAGCCCTGCGCGTGTACATCGAGGGCGGTGGCTGTTCCGGGTTCCAGTACGGCTTCGAGTTCGACGAGAACCGCGCCGAGGACGACCTGGCGGTGCAGACCAGCGGGGTCACCCTGCTGGTTGATCCGCTCAGCCTGCAGTACCTGATGGGCGCCGAGGTGGATTACACCGAGAGCCTGACCGGTGCGCAGTTCGTGATCCGCAACCCGAACGCGAAGACCACCTGCGGCTGCGGCAGCAGCTTCAGCATGTGATGCCGGGCGCGGGGCCGATGCCTCGCGCTGCCGTTGCGCGCAAGACCGACTGATTGCGCACAGCGCCGACCTTGCCACCTGTGGCAATTGGCGGCAGGCTTGTCGGATGCCCAATACTCCTTCGCCGCTTTCCGGTTTCGCCTTCGTGGCCGAGCCGCTGGAGCGCGCCGATGCCCTGCGCGATGATGCCGATGCCCTGGCACGCCTGTGGCCGGATGCGCGCATTCTTGTCCTGGACCAGGACGGCACCGCCTTCACCGGTGAGGACGACCAGCCGGTCGCCCTGACTGGCGCCGATATCGGCGGTGGCCCCGGTGCGGCCATCTTCCTCGGCCTGCGCGCGGGCCAGGCCTGGTTCTCCGTCGAAGCCACCAACGTCACCCAGACCGCACCGCGCCGGCTCGACCTGCGCCAGGCGGCACTGCTGTGGAGCGTGGCCGATGCCACCGCCTTCAGCTACGCCCGCGGCATGTCCTACTGGCATTCGCGCACGCGCTTCTGCGGTGTGTGCGGTGGTGCGGTGGCCTTCGCCCGCGGTGGCTTCGTCGGTCGCTGCGCGCAGTGTTCCACCGAGCATTACCCGCGGGTCGACCCGGCGGTGATCGTCGCGGTGGAAAACCAGGGCCGCCTGCTGCTGGGCCGCCAGTCCAACTGGGCGCCGCGCCGCTATTCGGTGCTGGCCGGCTTCGTCGAGCCCGGCGAGACCTTCGAGCAGACCGTGGTGCGCGAGGTGCACGAAGAGAGCAAGGTGCGGGTGACGTCCTGCCAGTACCTCGGCTCGCAGCCGTGGCCGTTCCCCGGCGCGCTGATGGTGGGGTTCCGCGCGCAGGCGCAGGACGACGTGCCGACCGTCAATGGCGAGCTGGAAGATGCACGCTGGTTCACTGCTGAAGAGGTGGGCGCGGCGCTGGCCCGTGACGTCGAGGACGATGGCGAAGGCATCCGCCTGTCGCCGCCGATCTCGATCTCGCGCGGCCTGATCGAACACTGGTACCGGCAGCAGCAGGGCTGATCGCTGCGGCCGTGCCGGCCGATGCCGGCGGCAGCATTGCCGCCACCTGAACACGCGCCGGGTTACAGTCGGGTTCATCGCTGAACGCGCCGCTGCGGCAGGTAAGGTAGCGGCGCAGAACGCTTGTTCGTAGGGAGACCTGCCATGTTCACCACCCTGGTCGCCGTGTTGGTGGCGCTGGCCCTGGGCCACGTTGCCCCGGCTGCTGCCGCCTCGCTGCGCCGTTTCGACGGCTTCCGGCGCTGGCTGGGCTGGTTGGACGGGCATGGCGGACGGGCATGGCAGGGGCCGGCCGGCGTGGCGCTGGCGATCGTGCCGCCGCTGCTGCTGATGGCACTGCTGGCCTGGTTGCTGCGCGGGGTGCTGTTCGGCCTGCCCGGCCTGCTGCTGGGCGTGGCGGTTCTGGCCTGGTGCTGGGGCCCGCGCGACCTCGACCGTGATATCGAAGCGATCATCGATGCCGACGACGCAGCGGGCCGCCAGGCGGCGGTACGCCACCTGCAGGCCGCCGGTGGCAGCCTGCGCGAGGACGTGCCCTCGCTGGTCGAGGCGACCGTGCTCAATGCACTGCGGCGCTGGTTCGCGGTGCTGTTCTGGTTCCTGCTGCTGGGCCCGGTCGGTGCATTGGCCTATCGCCTGCTGGCGCTGATGGCCGAGAGCCCGATGCGGGCACGCGTGCCGGTGGAGCCACTGGCGCTGGCACAGCGCCTGCTGGCCTGGATCGAATGGCCAGTGGCGCAGCTGATGGCGTTCTCGATGGCGCTGGTCGGCAACTTCGATACGGCGTGGAAGGCGTGGCGGCAGGCCCATGGCGAGCGCCTGGCCGGTGGCATCGGCTTCCTCGGCGCGGTGGCGCGGGCCAGCGTGAATGCCGAGCTGCGCGAAGAGGCGCATGACTACACCGAAGCGGGCCTGTTGCCGGTATGGCAGCGGCTGCCGGACCTGCGCGATGCGATGAGCCTGGTGTGGCGGATGCTGCTGCTGTGGCTGGCGGTGCTGGCGCTGCTGGTCATCGCCGGCTGGGTGACGTAGATCCGCCATACGTGGATGGCGCGGTGCTGCACAGCGCTACGGCGTGTAACGATCGTCGAAGTCGAGGTAATCCTCGTGCAGGCCCTGCACCAAGCGTCCGGTCGGTTCGTCGTTGGCGTCGGTTTCCATCAGCAGCCAGCCGGGCATGCCGTCTTCGCGCATCGCCGGACCTTCATCCACGGCCATCACGAAGCTGTTGCCCAGCGCCTTGCCGTACGCACGCAGCAGCGCGTGCAGGGCCTGCGGATCCACCGCACCGCGCAGTGTGGCCAGTGTCTGTTCCAGTTCCGGGCGATCAAACAGCGCCTCGGACAACGCGCTGTCCACATCGTCGGCCAGCGTATGCACATCGCGCAGCATCAGGAAGCGCGCGAACTGCGGCAGGTCCTCGCCCAGTTCGCTGTTCACCCAGCTGCGCGGATCAGTGCAGCCAGCAGCCTTCATGGCCGCGGTCAATTCATCACGTCGATCAGTCATCGCACCAGCATAGCCGAGCGAAGCGAGCCGCTTCTGCTTTTGATCCTCTCTTTCTTCCGTGGTGAACGCACACGGAAACTGTCAGAGGCCGGGCCAGGCGCGGTGCCAGTCGACTGACAGTCGACGCTACCTACACCGGTGCCAGCGCAGTGAACGGTGCCCACGGCAGGTTGCGCAGCAGCGCATACCCCGGCAGCACCCACAGCCAGAACTTCGGATTGGCCAGCAGCCGCATCAACGGATCGAGCGCCTTCATGCGCACGCCCGCCATGTGCAGCAGCATCAGGAACAGGAAGGGCAGGCCGATGACCAGCAGGGGGTTCATCGCCATCGCGCCGGGCAGGTCGAAATGGACCAGCGAGTACAGGCAGCGGGTGCTGCCGCAGCCGGGGCAGTAGAAGCCGGTCAGCGCATACAGCGGGCAGCTCGGCAGCGGATTGCCGGGCACATACGGGTTGACGTGGCGCAGCACCACGGCAGCACCGGCGGCCAGGCCGGAAGCGGCCAGCAGCGGGGACCAGCGGCCCAGGCGGGAGGGAACGGGAGGTGGAGGCATGCAGGGAGATACGGGACCCGGCGCGCGGCCGGATCCCGTAGCAGGCATCAGTAGCTGCTGCCGCCGCTCAGGGCGCCCATGCCGCCGATGGCCATGATCAGGATGAAGTACAGCACGCCGACGACCAGCGCCGCGATGGCCGACCAGATGGCCCACTTCTTGGCCTTCTCCGACGATTCCTGGGCACCGGCGATGTCACCGGCGGCCAGCTTGCCGTTGACCTGTGCGGCGTAGACGATCGACACGATGCCGGCCGGCAGGCAGCAGAACAGCGTGGACAGGATGGCCCAGACCAGGTGGTTCGGGATCTGCGGGGTAGCGGTATTCATGGTTCAAGCTCCTCGATGGGTGGTGGTGGTGAATCAATGGTCGGAAAGAGCGCCCAGAACGGCCAAGCCGCCGAACAGCCCGAACCACAACAGCAACAGGACCGGCAGCGCCACGGCCGAAGCCGCCGCCCACCAGCCCGCCTTGCGCGATGCAGCGTAAGCCCCGGCCAGATCACCGGCCGCGCGGCGACCATCGACCTGCGAGGCATACACGATCGATACCACGCCCAGTGGCAGGCAGCAGAACAGCGTCGTCAGGATCGCCCAGACCAGATGGTTGGGGATGTAGACCGGACGGCTGGGCTGTGGTGGTTGATTCAAAGCAAGACTCCATTCCTTGGCGGTCGATCTGTCGCAGACAGACCGAACCTCCCCCCTGTGGGTGCGTAATCTACCGCAACCGGCGGCCCATGTATGCGTTTACATCCCCGCCACGCCTGGCTCGGCAGCAGACGGGGGAGTACTGGAACGGTTTCCGGGTGCCGGTTTCCCTGCGGAAATGCTCAGGCGTGGTCGCCGCGCAGGGCGCGCACCTGCGCCTCCAGCGCGGGCGCATCGGCGCTGTGGCCGTCCACGGCCGCAGCGGCCACCACATGCACGGTGGCGCGGAAACGCCGCGGCACGCGCATGCGGCCCAGGCGCGTATCGCGCCGGCTCCACATGCTCGACCACATGCCACGCAGGGCCATCGGCACCACCGGCACCGGGCGCCGTTCGAGGATCTTCTCAACGCCGGACTTGAACGGCGCCATGCTGCCGTCCTTGGTCAGCGCGCCCTCCGGGAAGATGCAGACCAGCTCGCCCTCGGCCAGGGCCGCATCGATCTCGTCGAACGCGCGCTGCATCAGCGCCGGGTCTTCGCGCGCGCCGGCGATGGGAATCGCCTTGGCGGTGCGGAAGATCCAGCGCATCACCGGGATGTTGAAGATCTTGTAGTACATGACGAAACGCACGGGGCGCGGGATCGTCGCCGACAGGATCAGCGCGTCCATGTAGCTGACGTGGTTGCAGACCAGCAGCGCGGCGCCCTCGTCGGGGACGTTGGCCTCGATGCCGTGCGGGCGCAGCCGGTACAGCGAGCGCACCATCAGCCAGCTGAGGAAGCGCATCAGGAATTCGGGGACGATGGTGAAGATGTAGATCGCCACGATGGCATTGGCGATGGCCAGCGCCAGGAACTGCTGCGGGATGGACCAGTGCAGCAGCTGGTGCGCGGCCAGCGACAGCAGCGCCGCGGCGACAATGAAACCGGAATTCTGGATGTTGAGTGCGGCGAACACGCGCGACATCTGCGCCTTCGGCGTGCGGCTCTGGATGAGCGCGAACAGCGGCACCACGAATACACCGGTAAACAGGCCGATGCCTACAAGATCGATGACGATGCGCACGCTGCCCGGCTGCTGCAGGAACGCCAGCACGCCCAGGTTCTGCACGGTCGCTTCGCCGGTGCGGGCGAAGTACAGGTCCAGCAGGAAGGCGGTCATGCCGAACGCACCCAGCGGCACCAGGCCGATTTCCACCGTGCGCGCCGACAGCTTCTCGCACAGCAGCGAACCGACGCCGGTGCCCACCGAGAACAGCGCCAGCGCGAACAGGTACAGCTTGGGCTCGCCGCCCAGGTTGACCAGCGCGTAGTTGGGCAGCTGCGAGGTCAGCACGGTGCCGACGAACCAGAACCAGGACACGCCGAGGATGGCGTTGCGCACCGCCTTCTGCTGCCGCGCCATGCGCAGCACCACCAGCGACTCGGGCAGCGGGTTCCAGTTGATCTTCAGGTCGGGGTCGCCGGCGTCGACCCGGGGGATCATGCGCGCGGCGAGATTGCCGCAGATCGCCAGCGCGATGACGGCTGTTGCCGCCACGATCGGACCATGGCTGCCGGCCAGCAGGAACACCGAGCCGCCGATGATCATGCCCGACAGGATCGAGATGGAGGTGCCCATCTCGACCAGGCCGTTGCCACCGGTCAGTTCCTCCGGTTTCAGCACCGAGGGCAGCACCGAGTACTTCACCGGGCCGAACAGGGTCGACTGCATGCCGGTGCAGAACAGCGCCACCAGCAGGAACGGCAGGTTCTCGGTGATGAACCCGATGGCCGCAAGCGACATGATCACGATCTCCATGGTGGTGGTGATCACGATCAGCCGCGATTTTTCCAGTTTGTCGGCGATCTGCCCGGCCAGGGCCGAGAACAGGAAATACGGAAGGATGAAGATGGCCGGCGCCAGCGTGGTGTACAGCGAGCGCTGCTCGTCCGATACGCCCAGGTAGAACAACAGGCCGATGATGGCCTGCCGGTACACGTTGTCGTTGAAGGCGCCCAGCGCCTGCACGATGAAGAACGGCAGGAAGCGGCGCTGGCGGAGCAGGGCGAACTGGCTGTGACCGGACATGGAATCTCCTTGACCGGCGCAGCCTAGCATTCCTGCCTGTCAGGCAGGGATGCGGTAGGTGCGGACCTGGACTCTGGTGGGTGCGGACCCGGACTCTGGTGGGTGCGGACCGTTGGTCCGCACACCTCGCACACCCCACCAACACTTACACGATATCGTCGACCACGCCCCCATCCACGCGCAGGGCAGCGCCGGACGTGGCCGAGGCCTGCGCCGACGCCAGGTAGACCACCATGTTGGCCACTTCCTCGACGGTGGCCGCGCGCTGGATCACCGACGCCGGGCGGTGGGCCATGACGAACTCACGGCCGATCTGCTCCAGCGGCTTGCCGCTGCGTGCGCGTTCTTCCTCGAACATCGCCGCGAAGCCGTCGGACAAGGTCGGGCCGGGCAGTACCGCGTTGACGGTGACGCCGCTGCCGGCCACGCGCTTGGCCAGGCCGCGCGACAACGACAGCTGGGCAGTCTTGCTGACCCCGTAATGGATCATGTCGGCCGGGATGTTGCGTGCTGATTCGGAGGAAATGAACAGCACCCGGCCCCAGCCGACATCGACCATGGCCGGCAGCAGGGCACGGGCCAGGCGCACGCCGGACATCACGTTGGTCTGCCAGTAGCGTTCCCAGGTGGCGTCGTCGGTGTCGAAGAAATCCTGCGGGCCGAAGATGCCGGCATTGTTGACGAGGATGTCGATCTTCGGCAGGCCGGCCAGCAGGGTGTCCACGCCGGCCGCATCGGAGAGGTCGGCGGCCACGCCGATCACCTCGGTACCGGGCACGGCGGCCAGCAGGCGCTGGCGGGCGCGCTCGGTGCTGTCGGCGCTGCGGCCGTTGATGACCACCGTGGCGCCGGCGGCGGCCAGGCCCTCGGCGATGGCCAGACCGATGCCGGCAGTGGAAGCGGTGACCAGCGCGGTGCGGCCGCCCAGTTCGATCTTCATGGGGAACATCCAGCAAAGGGGGAGATTGGCCAGTATCCACCCGACGCTGTGATCGGCATGCAGCGCCAGCTGCAACACAATGGTGCGGCATCGGCAGGTGCGGACCGTTGGTCCGCATGAAAGCGCCCCGGTGGGTGCGGACCGTTGGTCCGCACGTCCCATCAGGTCAGGGTGGTGACCGCCTGGTTCGCCGCCGCGCGCACCTTCGGCAGCAGCCGCAGCACCAGCGCCATCTGCGTGCGGATCAACTGCAGCTTCGGCGGCATCGCTTCTTCGATCTGTTCCAGCTCGGCGGCCACGGCACGGTCGGCATCGTTGTCCTCCTCGCTGACCGGCTGCCGTGCGGTCAGCGCGGTGGCCAGCTGCTGCAGCGCCTTGCGCACCCGGTCACCAGCGGCCAGGGCCAGTGGATCGCCGGCGTAGCTGTCCACCTGGTCGCGGTGCGCGCCCAGCGCGGACAGGTGGCCAAGCAGGGTGTTGGACAGGGCCAGGAAGTGGAAGCCGGCATCGAGGTTGCGGCGCACGTGGCCGGGCTCGCGCAGCATGTTCGACAGCGCCGTGGACAGGGCCGCGTCGGCGTTGTGCATGTCGCGGCGGGCGATGCGGTAGGCCAGGTCATCGCGCATGCCGCTGCGGTACTGGCCCAGCACCGAATCGAGGTAGCGCGAGGCGGTATCCAGCACCCGTGCCAGCACCAGGTGCAGCTGCCGCCCCTGCCAGTCGGGCAGGATCAGGAACGCAGCGGCAGCGGCAATGGCACAGCCCAGCACCGTGTCGACCATGCGCGGGACGATCAGCACGAAGCCGTCGCCGATCAGGTTGAAGCAGGTCAGCGCCATCACCGTGATCGCTGCCGAGGCCACCAGGTAGCGATCGGTGCGGTTGTAGAAGAACAGCAGCGCCGACAGCAGGGCGATCAGCAGCTGCACGTGCAGCTGCGGGAACAGCTGCAGCAGCGCCCAGGTCAGCACCAGGCCGGCCAGGGTGCCGACCACGCGCTGGGCCAGGCGCTGGCGGGTGGCGCCGAAGTTGGGCCGGCACACGAAGACGATGGTCAGCAGCACCCACGAACCGTGCTGCGCGTCGAACAGGCGGATGGCGAGGAAGCCGGCGACCAGTGCCACGGCCATGCGCAGGCCGTGGCGGAACAGCACCGAGCCCGGCGTGAGCTGCTGGCGGATGCGCACGCCCATCTCGCGCAGGGTATGTGGATTGCTGTCGCGCAGGCGCGTATCGACGTTGTCCAGGCTGGCTTCGGAACGTTCGGCATCAAGCAGGCGGCGTTCGATGCTGCGCAGGTTGTGCACCAGCAGGTCCAGCGAACCGAGCAGGCGCTGCCACTGCGGGCGCTGCTGGTCGCGCAGGTAGGCCAGCGCATCGGCCAGGTCGCGGCCGGCCTGCTGGTTGCTTTCGCCGTACACGAACGGGCGGCGCAGGCGGATGGCTTCGCCCAGGCGCGCACAGGCCTGGCCCTGCAGGTCAAGCAGTCGCTGGCAGCGGTACAGCACGTCGCTGTGGAAGAACGCATCGACCAGCGCGCCATAGGGGTAGTGCGAGGAACTGGCGCGTTCGTGGAAATCCTGCGCCATGTAGTACAGGCGCAGGTACAGGCCGGAATTGACGCCGGGCCGGCCGGAGCGGCCGAAGCGGGCCAGGATCGCGGCCTTCGCTTCATTGAGCGCGCCGACGACGCGGCGGTTCTGTTCGGCCAGGTCCAGCTGGCGGCGCTGCAGGTCGGCTTCGCGCACCGGTTCGAACAACGTGGCCTTGAGCTGCAGGTAGCGGCCCAGTTCCACGTACAGGCGGGCGACCCGTTCGCGCACGGGCCGGTTGGCGAACAGCGCCGTCCACAGGATCGACAGCAGGCCGTACCAGACCGCGCCGATCAGCAGGTGGCTGGCCGCTTCCATGGCGCGCGGCAGGTCGCCGGCGCCGCCGTGCTGCTCCAGGCCGATCATGGTGTAGATGGCCAGGGTCACCGTGGCCTGGGCGATGGACGCGTAGCGTTCGCCCAGCGCGCCCAGCAGGGTCAGGCAGAACGTGGACAGCGCCAGCGCGCCGATGAACACCCACGGCAGCGGGAACAGCCAGATGACCGAGGCGGCGGCGATGCAGAAGCACAGCAGCGACAGCAGCACCGCCTTGGTCCGGCCCCACCAGTTGTCATCGGTCTCGGCGATGGCGCTGGCGATGATGCCGAGGAACACCCCGGGCAGGGCCGGCAGCGCATCCAGGTGCCAGCACACGCCCAGCGCCGTGGTCAGGGCGATGAAGACGCGCAGGCCGTAGCTGGCCTTTTCGTGTGCCCACAGGCGGCTGAAACGGGATTCGCGGGTGGACATGCAGGCTCGGGGGGCGGGATGCCCCCATTATTGCGGTGCGCGCGTGAAATGGGGGGACGATGTGCGGACCAACGGTCCGCACCCACCCACCTTCAGCAGCCGATGTGCGGACCAACGGTCCGCACCCACCCACCTTCAGCAGCCGATGTGCGGACCAACGGTCCGCACCCACCGAGTTGGGTAGCGCCGGGTCACATCTCCCAGCGCACGCTTACCGCGAAGGTGCGCGGCAGGCCGACGCCCGCGTTCGACCAGTATTTGCGGTTGCCCAGGTTCTCCACGCTGGCGCGCAGGGTGACCGGATGGCCCGAGGCGAGCAGGCGGTAGCCGACGCCGGCGTTGACCAGGGTGTAGTCGGGCAGCTTCAGGGTGTTGTCGGCGTCGTACCAGACATCGCCGTAGTAGCGCACGGCCGCATAGGCTTCCAGCCCGTCCACCCACGGCAACTGGTAGTTGGCGTGCAGCACGCCGCTCCAGCGGGCGGCACCGGCGGTGCGGTTGCCTTCCTGCGATGCACTGGCCGGGGACAGCTTGTCGTAGGTCGGGTCCAGCCAGGTCACGCCGCCGCCGACGGTCAGCGCGTCGCTCAGGTGCAGGTCGCCGCTGGCTTCCACGCCTTCATACAGGGTGATGCCGTCCTGCACCAGGAACTTGCCGGCGCTGGTCAGCAGGTCGATGTTGGCCCCGCGTTCCAGCCGGAACGCTGCCACGTTCGCGTTCCAGCGCGGGGCTTCCACCTTGGCGCCGATCTCGTACTGCTTGCTGATGGTCGGGTCCAGCACATCGCCAGCATTGATGTAGGTGTTGCCGACGCGGCTGCCGGCTTCCAGCGATTCGATGTAGCTGGCGTACAGGGTCACCGCATCGCTGGGCTTGTACATCACCGCGTAGGTCGGGGTGACCGGGTAGGTGTGGTAGCTGCCCTTGGTTTCGAAGTCGTTGTAGCGCCAGCCGGCCAGCACCGACCAGCCACCGCCGACATCGATGGTGTCGCTGGCGAAGACCGCCTGCTGCACGGTTTCATCGCCGCGGCTGAGTACGCGCGAGCCCACCGCGTCGTGGCGGATGGCCGAACGCTGGTAGAGGTTGGCGCGGCCGATGTTGCTCCACTCGTAGGGGCGGTCCCAGCCCAGCCCGGTCTGGTGGCTGACGCCGGCCACCAGCTGGTGCTGCAGCGGGCCGGTGCGGAAGCTGCCCTGCACCAGCGCCTGGGCCAGCTTCCACTCGCTCTTGCCGCCCAGCTCGTACACGTTCACGTCGTAGTCGCCGTTCACATCGTCGATGTAGGCAAAGATCTTGTTGACGTCATTCCACGAGGTGGTGACGCCGTAGCTCAGGCTGGCCTTCCAGTCGCTGTTGATCTGCCAGTTGAGGGCGGTCGACAGCAGGCTGGAGCGGGTGTCGTAGTAGGTGCCGGGTACGCTGTTGTCGACGTCACCGGCGATCGGGCGCGGCAGCGAGGTCAGGCCGATGAAGTAGTACTGCGGCGATTCCTCGCTGAGGTCGCGCGACTGGAACACGCCGTCGAAGGTCCAGGTGAGCGCATCGCTCAGGCGCGCGTCCAGCGACAGCGCGCCGACCTTGCGGTCGACATGGCCGCCGTTGAACGTCTCGCCCTTTTCCTGGTACGCGTTGAAGCGGTAGCCGAACATCTGCTCGTTGCCGAAGCGGCCGCCGACATCCACGCCGCCGCTGGCGATGCCCTGTTCGCGCCAGCCGAGCTGGGCGCTGAAGGTGGTGGTGTCGGTCGGCTTCTTGGTGATGTAGTTGACGATGCCGCCGGGCGCGCCGAAGCCGTACAGGAAGCCACCGGGACCCTTCAGCAGGTCCACCTGCTCCATCACTTCCAGCGGCCATTCGGTACCCCACGAGGACACCTGCAGGCCGTTGACGCGGTAGCTGTCGAAGTTGAGGTCGATGCCGCGGTTGCGGATCGGCGAGCTCCAGCCGCTGGCGTAGGCGCTGACCTGGGTGGTGACCGACGGATCGAACAGGAAGACTTCGCCCAGCGAGACGACCTGGCGCTGCTCGATCTGCTCGCGGCCGACGGCGGTGATCGCGAACGGGGTGTCGCGCAGGGCGCGGTCACCGAGGGCGCCGGCTTCGGTATGGGTGCGTTCGGCGGTGACCTTGATCGCATCCAGGTCGGTGGCACTGCGGGTATCGGCCGGGGCTCCGGCGTGGGCGGCACAGGCGGCGGACAGGGCCATGGCCAGCACGGCCAGGCGGGGGGAGCGGGTGGGCAGCATCGGTGGGGGATCCTCGGCGGACAGCACGCGACCGTCCGCGGTGGCGGAAGGGAAGGGGTCAATGGCTGGGATCACGCAGGCGTGCCGGCAAGCGGCAGCGGGGCGTCGCTGGGGGAGGCGGCGCAGGACCGTGGCTGGATGCGAATTGTTCTCTTTTCGTTACGGCGCGTCAAACCCGGAGGGCCAGGCAGCCGGCCAGCGGCCGGCTCTACCAGTAGATCCACGCCCTGCGTGGATGGCCTTCCGCGGTAGTGCCGGCCGCTGGCCGGCACCTCCCATCACGCCCGCTGCGCGCGCTTGAGCAGCTTTGCTTCGCGCTTGCGCGCGCGGCGTGCCCGCCAGCGTTCGGCCAGGCACGAGAAGATCACGTACAGCGCCGGGGTGCTCAGCAGCGTCAGGCTCTGCGAGAACAGCAGGCCGCCGATCATCGCGATACCCAGCGGGCGGCGCAGCTCCGAGCCCTCGCCGAGGCCGATCGCCAGCGGCACCGCCGCCAGGATCGCCACCATGGTGGTCATCATGATCGGGCGGAAGCGCACGATGCTGGCCTCGCGCGCCGCCTCGCGTGGTGCCAGGCCATGCTCGCGCTGCGCCACCAGGGCGAAGTCGATCATCATGATCGCGTTCTTCTTGACGATGCCGATCAGCAGCACCAGCGCGATCATCGAAATGACCGACAGTTCGGTGTTGGTGCCGAACAGCGCCAGCAGCGCGCCCACGCCGGCCGCTGGCAGGGTCGAGAGGATCGTCACCGGGTGGATCAGGCTCTCGTACAGCATGCCCAGCACCAGGTACACGGTCAGGATCGCCGCCATCACCAGGATCAGCATGTCGCTGGGGTCGGAATTGAAACCGAAGCCCGCATCGTCGGCCAGGCGGATGTCGCCCGGCATGCGCATGCCGGCCACCGTCGCGTCGATGATCGCCTTGGCCTCGCCGGCACTGACGCCCGGTGCGAGGTTGTAGCTCAGGTCCATCGTCGTGTACTGGTTTTCATGGGTGATCTGCGACGGCGCCAGCCCCGGCGCCTGGCGGGCCACCGCGGTGATCGGCACCATCTCGCCGCTGCGCGCCTTCACGTACACCTCGTCCAGTGCCGTCGGCGTGGCGGTCTGCGACGGCAGCGCGTTGACCACCACGCTGTACTGGTTGATGTCCGAGTAGATCGTGGAGATCTGGCGCTGGCCGAAGGCCCCGTACAGCGCGCCATCGATGGCACCCACCGAGATGCCCAGGCGCGCGGCCTTGGCCCGGTCGATCTCGATGTTCTGGCGCAGGCCGGCGCTGTCGACATCGGTGCCGACGTCGCGCAGCTTCGGGTTCTTCTTCAGCGCCGCCTGCAGCTTGGGCAGCCACTCCTGCAGCGCGGCCAGGTCATTGCCCTGCAGCGAGATGCGGTACTGCGCGCCCTGGCTGTTGCCGCCGCCATCGTTGCTGGGCAGGTCCTGGATGGCCCGCAGGCGCAGCTGCAGGTCGGGGTAGCGGTCGGCCTTGGCGCTCAGGCGGGCCAGCGCATGGGCGGTGGTCTCGCGGCGGCCGTCCTTGCGCGACTTCAGCTCGACGTTGAACTGCGCGCTGGAACCCTGGCGGCCACTGCCCAGGCGCACGCCCACGGTCTTCACTGCCGGGTCGGCCATCAGCATGTCGGTGATGCGGCGCTGGCGGGCGACCATGTCCTCGAAGGAAACGGTGGCGCTGGAATTGGCGCGGCCCCAGATCAGGCCGGTGTCCTGCGGCGGGAACGCGCCCTTCTTCACCGCACCGAACAGGAAGATGGTGACGCCGATCAGGATCAGCGGGGTGAGCGAAAGCAGCAGGGCATGGCGCAGCGAGAAGTCCAGGAACACCGTGTAGATGCGCAGCATGCGGTCGTGCCCGGCATCGAGCCAGCGGCCGAAGCGCGACGGTGCGGCGGTGTGGTCATGCGCGCTGAGGAAGCGGCTGCACAGCGCCGGGGTCAGGGTCAGCGAGACGATCATCGAGACCACGATGGCCGCCACCAGGGTGACGGTGAACTCGCGGAAGAACGCGCCCATCATGCCGCTGGCAAACAGCAGCGGGATGAACACCGCCACCAGCGAGGCGGTGATGGAGACGATGGTGAAGCCGATTTCGCGCGCGCCGGTGAAGGCCGCCTGCAGGCGCGGCATGCCCTCGTCGAGGTGGCGCATGATGTTTTCGATCACCACGATGGCATCGTCCACCACGAAACCGATCGCGATGACCAGGGCCAGCAGGCTCAGGTTGTTGAGGGTGAAACCGAGCGCGTACATCACCAGCGCGGCACCGGCCAGCGACAGCGGCACGGTCACTGCGGCGATCAGCGTGGGCGCCAGCCGGCGCAGGAACAGCGCCATGGTCAGCACCACCATGGCCAGGCTGATCAGCAGGGTGATCTGTACTTCATGCAGCGACGAACGGATGGTCGGCGTACGGTCGAAGTACGGGGTCATGGTGGTGCCGGGCTGCAGGTAGTCGCGCAACGCGGGAATCTGCGCCTTCACCCGGTCCACGGTTTCGACGATGTTGGCGCCGGCACGGGTGAACACGTACATCACCACGGCCGGTTTGTGGTTGAACCACGCGGCCTGGTAGGCATCCTGCTGGCCGTCGTAGACGTTGGCGATGTCCTTCAGGCGGATCACCCGGCCATCGCCCTGGGTCTTGACCACCAGCTCGGCGAAATCGGCGGCGCGCGCCACAGAATCGTTGGCGATGATCGCCGTGGTGGTGTTGCCGTCGCTGAGGAAGCCGGTGGGCGAGGTCACGTTGGCCGCACGCACGGCATTGCGCAGGTCGTCGGCGGTCAGGCCGAGGGCGTTCATCAGGCGCAGGTTGACGTCCACGCGCACGGCCGGCGTCGAGGCACCGGCGATGTCCACCGAGGCCACGCCGCTGATCTGGCGGATGCGCTGGGCCAGCAGCGAATCGGCGACGTTGTACAGCTCGTCGGCCGACTGCGTCTGCGAGGTCAGGGCGATGGCGATGACCGGATCGTCGTTCGGGTTCGCCTTCTGGTACATGGGCGAACCCAGCCCCGAGGGCAGGTCGGCCTGTGCCGAATTGATCGCGGTCTGCACGTCCAGCGCGGCCGAATCGATGTCACGGTCGGTCTGGAAGATCATGAAGACCAGCGAGCTGCCTTCCGAGCTGGACGAGCGCATGCGGTCGATGCCCGGCAGCTGGCCGAGGTGGCGTTCCAGCGGCGCGGTCACCGTGGAGGCCATCGTCGCCGCATCCGCACCGGCCTGGCTGGCGTGCACGAAGATCACCGGGATCTGGATGTTCGGCAGTGCCGACACGCCCAGCCGCAGGTAGCAGATCAGGCCGATCATGAACAAGCCGATGGCCAGCAGGGCAGTGCCGATCGGGCGGCGGATGAAGGGGCCGGACAGGTTCATCGTGCGGCCCCCCGCAGCAGCGGGGCGTGGATCATGCCTGCGGCTCCTGCAGCGTGCCGTCACGCAGGGCGCGCTGCTCGCGGCGACGGGCCAGCCACTCGGAGAAGCGTTCCATGTACAGGTAGATCACCGGCGTGGTGTACAGGGTGACCAGCTGCGAGAGCAGCAGGCCGCCGACGATGGCGATGCCCAGCGGGCGGCGCAGCTCCGAACCGATGCCGGTGCCCAGCGCCAGCGGCAGCGCACCGAGCATGGCCGCAGCGGTGGTCATCATGATCGGGCGGAAGCGCAGCAGGCAGGCGCGGCGGATCGCTTCGTGCGCGTTGGCACCGGCACGGCGCGCTTCGATGGCGAAGTCCACCATCATGATGCCGTTCTTCTTGACGATGCCGATGAGCAGCACGATGCCGACGATGCCATCCACCGACAGGCTCAGCCCGCACACCATCAGCGCCAGCAGCGCGCCGACGCCGGCCGGCGGCAGGGTGGAGATGATCGTGATCGGGTGGATGTAACTTTCGTACAGCACGCCCAGCACGATGTAGATGACCACCAGCGAGGCCAGCAGCAGCCACACCACGTCGGTCTGGCTGCCGGTGAATTCGGCCGCCTTGCCGATGAACTCGGCATGCAGGTGGGCCGGCATGTCCAGGCTGTCCTTGGTTTCCTGGATGGCCTTGACCGCATCGGACAGCGAATAGCCCGGGGCGATGTTGAAGGACACCGTCACTGCCGGCAGCTGCTGCTGGTGGCTGACCACCAGCGGCGCGCTGGTGACCTTGCCTTCGGCCAGCGCCGACAGCGGGATGATGTTGCCCGCACCGACGGTGATGCCGGTGTTCTGCGCGCCGATGCCGGTGGCGGTGGACGAGTTGGACGAGGTGACCTGGCCGAAGCTGGTGGCGTTGGTGCCGGTGAGGGCGCCTGCACCGTTGGAGGCCACGGCCAGCTGTTCCATCAGCGCGGTGCTGGTGCGGAACTCGGGCGCGACTTCCAGCACGACGCGGTACTGGTTGAGCTCGGTGAAGATGGTCGAGATCTGGCGCTGGCCGAACGCATCGTAGAGCGTGTCATCGATGGTCTGCATCGGCACGCCCAGCACGCTGGCCTTGTCGCGGTCGATGTTCAGTTCGAGGGCGCGGCCCTGGTTGGACAGGTTGTTGTCCACGTCGGCCAGTTCCGGGCGCTTGCGCAGCGCCTCGGTCAGGCGCGTGGCCTGGGTGGCCACGGTGGCCGAATCCACGTCCGACAGCGAGTACTGGTACTCAGTGGCGGCCACGCGGGTATCCAGGGTCACGTCCTGCACGGGCTTGAGGTACAGCGCCACGCCGGGGATGCCGGCCACGGCCTTCTGCAGGCGCGGCAGGATCTCATCCAGGCCATCACGCTCGCCGCGTTCCTTCAGCACGATCGACAGTTGGCCCTGGTTGAGCGTGGGGTTCATGCTGCCGGCGCCGATGAAGGCCGACACGCCGGTCACGTCCGGATCCTGGCGCAGTGCTTCGGCCACCTGCCTGGTGCGCTGCTCCATCTGCGGGAAGGCGATGTTCTGGTCGGCCTGGACCACGCCGGTGATCAGGCCGGTGTCCTGTTCGGGCAGCAGGCCCTTGGGAATCAGCACGTACAGCAGCACGGTCAGAACCAGCGCGGCGCCGGCCACGGCCAGGGTCAGCCTCTGGTGGCCCAGCACCCAGTCCAGGCTGCGCTCGTACAGGCCCACGGTGCGCGTCCACAGGTTCTGCTTGCCGGCCGCGGCCGCGCGCTCATGCGCGTCCTCGCCCTCGGGCAGGGCGTCGGGCTTGAGCAGGTAGGCGCACATCATCGGGGTCAGCGTCAGCGAGATCAGCATCGACAGCACGACGGCGATGCTCAGCACCCACGCGAACTCGTGGAACAGGCGGCCGGTGACGCCGGGCATCAGCAGCAGCGGCAGGAACACCGCCACCAGCGAGACGGTCAGCGACAGCACGGTGAAGCCGATCTGGCGCGCGCCGATCTCGGCCGCTTCCTTGCCACTCTTGCCCTGCTCGATGTAGCGGACGATGTTCTCGATCATCACGATCGCATCGTCGACCACGAAGCCGGTGGCCACCACCAGCGCCATCAGCGAAAGGTTGTCCAGCGACATGCCGGTGAAGGCCATCACCGCGAAGGTACCGGCCAGCGACAGCGGCACCGCCACCGAGGGAATGATGGTGGCCCAGAACCGGCGCAGGAACACGAAGATGACCGCCACCACCAGGCCGATGGTGAGGATCAGGGTGAACTGCACTTCGTGCACCGAGGCGCGGATGGTCTCGGTGCGGTCGTTGAAGATTTCCAGGTGCACGTCGGCCGGCAGCACGCCCTGCAGCTGCGGCAGGATCGCGCGGATGCGCTCGACGGTCTGCACGATGTTGGCGCCCGGCTGGCGGCGCACTTCCAGCAGCACGGCCGGCTTGCCATCGGCCCAGGCGGCCAGCTGGTCGTTCTCCACGCCGTCGATCACGTCGGCCACGTCGGACAGCCGCACCGGGCGGCCGTTCTTGTAGCTGATGATGGTGTCGCGGTACTCGGCGGCGCTGGCCAGCTGGTCGTTGGTGCCGATGCTGTAGGACTGGGTCTTGCCGTTCAACGAACCCTTCGGCGCATTGACGTTGGCCTGGGTGAGCGCGCTGCGCAGCTCCTCCATGGTCAGGCCCATGTTCGACAGCTGCGCCGGGTTGACCTGGATGCGCACGGCCGGGCGCACGTTGCCGGCGATCGAGACCAGGCCCACGCCCTGCACCTGCGACAGGCGCTGGGCGAGGATCGAGTCGGCGTAGTTGTTGACGTCACGCAGCGGGCGCGTGTCCGAGGTCAGCTTGAGGGTGACGATGGCCGCATCGGCCGGGTTCACCCGGTTGTAGACCGGCTGGTAGGGCAGCGAGGAGGGCAGGGTGGCCTGGCGGATCGCCGCCTGCACGTCCTGTGCGGCGATGTCGATGTCGCGGTCCATCGAGAACTGCAGGATGATCGTCGACAACCCCGCCGAGGAATCGGAGGTCATCAGTTCCAGCCCGGAGATCTGCCCGAACTGGCGCTCCAGCGGCGTGGTCACCAGCGAGGCCATGGTGGTCGCGTTGGCACCCGGGTACTGGGTGGTGACCACCAGGCTGGGCGCATCGATTTCCGGCAGCGCCGACACCGGCAGCTTGCGGTAACCGAGGATGCCCAGCAGCAACAGGCCCGCCATCAACAGCGAGGTAGCGATGGGACGGCGGATGAAGATCGTCGAAAAGCCCACGGACTGATCCTTGCTGGCGCTTCAATGGCAGCGCCGGCTGCGAGGCCGGCGCGAAAGGAAAGGGTGGCCTGCGCTCAGCGCGGGCCACCACCACGACGGCCACTGCCGCCACTCTTCTGTTCAGCGGCCTTCAGTTCGGCCTCGGTCGGTGCCGCCGGCGTCTCGCCCGGCTTCAGCGCGGTCACCTTGCTGCCCGGCTTCAGGCGGAACTGGCCTTCGCTGACCACGCGCTCGCCGCCCTTCAGGCCTTCGGCGATCTGCACCTGGCTGTCGCCCACTTCCACGCCGCTGCGCACGGTCTGCATCTTCACCGTGTTGTCGCCCTGCACGACATAGACGTACTCGCCGTCCGGGCCACGCAGCACCGCCTGGGTGGGAATGACCACGCCGCCGCCGATCGTGCGCAGCTGCATGCGCACGTTGACGAACTGGCCCGGCCACAGGCCGTTGTCGGTGTTGTCGAAGATCGCGCGGGCCTTGAAGGTGCCGCTGTCGGCGCTGATCAGGTTGTCGACCACGTCCAGCTTGCCGTCACCGGACAGCACGTGCGAGTCGGCGCGGTCCAGTGCGGCCACCGGCACGGCACCGGCGTTCTGCGCCTGGCGCACGTCGGCGAGCTGACGCTCGGGCAGGTTGAACAGCACGTGGATCGGATGGATCTGGGTGAGGGTGACCAGCGCGGTACCGGCGCTGACCACGTTGCCGGCGTCGACCGCGCGGATGCCGGCGATGCCTGAGATCGGCGCGGTGATGCGGGTGTACTGCAGCTGCACCTGCGCGGCACGCGCGCTGGCTTCGTTGGCGGCCACGGCGCTTTCGTACTGTGACACTTGGTTTCGCTGTGTATCCAGATCGGTCTTGGCGACGAACTGGCGGTACTCCGGCGCGTTGGAGCGCTGGTAGTTGGAGCGGGCGGTAGCCAGCAGCGCCTCGTTCTGGCGCTTGGCGGCCACGGCCTGGTCGTAGCTGGCCTGGGCGCTGCGCGGGTCGATCTGTGCCAGCAGGTCACCCTGCTTCACTTCCTGGCCCTCGCGGAAATTGAGGCTCATCAGCTGGCCGCCGACCTGCGGGCTCACCGTCACCGTGTTCATCGCGGTCACCGTGCCCAGCGCGCTGGCATACACCGGCACGTCCTGGCGCGTGGCATCGACCACGGTCACCGGCACCGGGCCGGCATCGGGATCCTCACCGCCCTGGCGCGCACCTGCGGCCTGGCCACCGGCCTTGTCCTTGCCGCCACCGAGGACGCGCACGCCCACCACCGCCAGCACCAGCACTGCCACGACCAGCAGCACGATCTTCCAAACACGTGACATTCAAGGACTCCAAGAGGGCTGGTCGGGGCGGACCCCGGATGGCAATGCGCAAAGCATACCTGTGGCCCGCTACGTTTCCTGCATGACGTATGGGACGGGCGCTAAGACCGGGCGCAGCGAAGGAGGTTCCCGTAGCGGCGGTGTTGGCCTACATTCAGGTGCAGACCCCTTCCGTGGAGACCCCGATGCGCCGTTCCCTGCTGCTGTCCGCCCTGCTGCTGGCCCTGCCGGCCCTTGCTCACGCCCAGCAGGCCGAGCGCCCGGAGGTGACCGCCGCCGCGCAGCGCCTGCAGGCCCAGGTGGTGGAGTGGCGCCGTGATTTCCACCAGCACCCGGAACTGTCCAACCGCGAGGAGCGCACCTCGGCCGAGGTCGCCAAGCGCCTGCGTGCGATGGGCCTGAAGCCGAAGACCGGCATCGCCCACCACGGCGTGGTGGCGATCATCGAAGGCGGCAAGCCGGGCCCGAAGATCGCCCTGCGCGCGGACATGGACGCGCTGCCGGTGACTGAGCAGACCGGCCTGCCGTTCGCATCCAAGGCCACCGCGCAGTACCGCGGGCAGACCGTGGGCGTGATGCATGCCTGCGGCCACGATGCACACACTGCCACCCTGCTGGGCGTGGCGCAGGCGCTGGTGGCGATGAAGAAGGACCTGCCCGGCCAGGTGATGCTGATCTTCCAGCCCTCCGAGGAAGGCGCGCCGCCGCCGGAAGAGGGCGGTGCGGCGCTGATGCTGAAGGAAGGCCTGTTCGCCGACTTCAAGCCGGAAGCGGTGTTCGGCCTGCATGTGTTTTCCAGCGTGCAGGCGGGCCAGATCGCCGTGCGCGGTGGCCCGCTGATGGCCGCGTCCGATCGTTTCGGCATCAAGGTGGTCGGCCGCCAGACCCATGGTTCGGCACCGTGGAACGGCGTGGACCCGATCGTGGCCACCGCCGACCTGATCGGTACGGCACAGACCATCGTCAGCCGCCGCGCCAACCTGTCCAAGCAGCCGGCGGTGCTGACCTTCGGCGCGATCAACGGCGGCATCCGCTACAACATCATTCCGGATGAAGTGGAAATGGTCGGCACCATCCGCACCTTCGACGAGGGCATGCGCCAGCAGATCTTCGCCGACCTGCGCAACGTGGCCGAGCACACCGCGGCCGCGCACGGTGCCAAGGCGGTGACCGACATCTACGAAGCGGAGGGCAACCCGGCCACGGTGAACGACCCGGCGCTGACCGCGAAGATGCTGCCGAGCCTGCAGGCGGTGGTGGGCAAGGACAACGTGTACGAGCCGCCGCTGCAGATGGGCGCGGAGGATTTCTCGCTGTACGCGAAGGAAGTGCCGGGCATGTTCTTCTTCGTGGGCTCGACCAGCGTGGGCATCGACCCGGCGACGGCGCCGGCGAACCACTCGCCGAAGTTCCTGTTGGATGAGAAGGCGTTGGACGTCGGGTTCCGCGCGCTGATGCAGGTGAGCCTGGATTACTTGAACGGTGCTGCTACCCCGGCGGGGTAAGGGTTCCGGCAGGGCTTGCAGCCCTGCACCCGCAGAATCAACGTCAACGTCAACGTCAAAGGCGTGCATTCCGTGGGTTGGCGGGGTGGGTCCGGTTGAGGGGGACGCCGTAAATACGTCCATGTAGGCTTGGTCGCGGCA
>NZ_JBYSZR010000022.1:0-79518 GCF_058787375.1 Stenotrophomonas sp. FW305-3-2-15-E-LB1 | reverse complement strand
TCCGCAGATCCATGCTTGTCGGTCCCTCCACCCTGGCTCCTACATACCTCGTAGGAGCCGGGGGGAACATACAAGCCCATGCTCGGCTGCTCTCCGCACAGAAGCCAGACGCAGCCAAGCATGGGCTCGGCTCTATATTTTCGTCAGCCCGCCCGCGCCTCCCGCCGGCGGTGCACCCAGTAATACAACGTCGGCAGCACCAACAGCGTCAGCAGCATCGCCGACAGCAGGCCACCGATCACCACCACCGCCAGCGGCTTCTGCGTCTCCGCACCGATGGCATGCGAGGTGGCCATCGGCAGCAGGCCGAACATCGCCAGCAACGCGGTCATCAGCACCGTGCGCAGGCGCTGCAGCGAGCCCTGCACCACCGACTGCAGCAGATCCATGCCCTGCTCGCGCAGCTGGGCGAAGCGGCTGAGCATCACCACGCCGTTCAGCACCGCCTGGCCGAACAATGCAATGAAGCCGATCGCGGCCGACACCGAGAGCGGAATGCCGGTCACCCACAGGGCCAGGATGCCGCCGATCATCGCCAGCGGCACGTTGGCCAGGATCAGCGCCGCACTGCTGATGTCCTTGAACGCATCGAACAGCAGCACGAAGATGATCAGCACCGACAGCGGGATCACCCAGCCCAACCGCTTCATCGCGCGCTGCTGGTTCTCGAACTCGCCCGACCATTCCAGACGGTAGCCCTCCGGCAGTGCGACGCTGGCATCCACCCGCGAACGCATGTCGGCCACCACGCTGCCCATGTCACGGCCGGCGATGAAGATGCTCACGGCCTTCACCCGCTGCGCATTCTCGCGGGAAATGTTGATCGCGCCGCTGGCCATGCGGAAATCAGCCACATCGGACAACGTCACCGTATGTCCATCACCGATCCCCACCGGCACCATGCGCAGGCGCTGCAGGTCGCGGTCGGCATCGTCCAGGCGCAGGGTGATCGGGAACCTGCGGTCGCCTTCCCACAGTTCGCCTACTTCACGGCCCCCCAGCGCCGTCTCGATCACCTCGTCGATGTCCCGCACGTTCAGCCCGTAGCGCGCGGCACGGTCGCGGTCGATCTCGATCTGCAGCTGCGGCAGCGAACCATCGCGGTCGATGAAGGCGCTCTCCACGCCGTCCACGCCACGCACCTGGCCGAGGATGGCCTGGGCCTGTCGATTCAGCACGTCCAGGTCGGCACCGCTGACCTTGATGACGACCTGGCCCTTGATCTGCGAGATGCTCTCCAGGATGTTGTCGCGCACCGGCTGCGAGATCGAGAACTCCGGCCCGGGAATGCGCTGTTCGAGCGTGCGCTGCAGATCGGCGATCAGCTGCCGCTTGTCCACGCCCTTGGGCCATTCCTTCTCCGGCTTCAGCGCCACAAGCGCCTCGATCTGGTTCGCGCCCTTGGCATCGGAGCCGTCTTCGGGCCGCCCAAGCTTGGCCACCACCGTCGACACCTGCGGATAGGTGTTCACCAGTTCGCGGATGCGCCGCGACTGCTGCTGCGCTTCGGCCAGGCTGGTGCTGGGGTCGAGGGTGGCGGTGAGCCAGATCGACCCCTCATCCAGCTCGGGCAGGAACTCCGAGCCCAGTCGCGCGCCCAGTGCCAAGGTGCCGACCAGCAGGGCCACGGCGGTCAGCACCACTGCCCGCGGTCTGGCCAGGGCGCGTTCCAGCACCGGCTGGTACCAGCCGGTCAGCCGGTCCATCAGCGGGTTCTCGCCGCGCATGCGGTCACGGCGCAGCCACCAGTAGCAGAACAGCGGCACCACGGTCAGCGCCAGGATCAGTGCGCCGATCAATGCCGAGGTCACCGAGTAGGCCATCGGTGCGAACATCCGGCCTTCCTGCCGCTGCAGGGTGAAGATCGGGATATGCGCGGCGATGATGATGAGCATCGAGAAGAACGTCGGCCGCCCGACCTCCGAGGCCGCCGACAGCACAGTGGAGAACCGCGTCTTCCGGTCCGCCGTACTCGGCAGCGCGGACAAGCGCGAGACGATGTGCTCGGTGACGATGACCGCACCGTCGATGATGATGCCGAAGTCCATCGCCCCCAGCGACAGCAGGTTGGCCGGCACGCCCCACAGGTGCAGGCCGAGGAAGGTGGACAGCAGCGCCAGCGGCATCATCGCCGCCACGATCAGCGCCGCGCGGGCGTTGTACAGGAACAGCCAGAGCACCAGGAACACCAGCACCGCACCTTCCAGCAGGTTGCGGAACACCGTCTTCAACGTGGTCGACACCAGCCAGGAGCGGTCATAGAACGGCTCGATGCTGACCCCGACCGGCAGTTGGCCGGCCTCGATCTCGGCCACGCGCGCATGCAGGGCATCAAGCACATCGGACGGATTTTCGCCCTTGCGCATCAGCACCATGCCGAACACCGCGTCGTCATTGTCGTCCTGGCCGACCAGCCCCTGCCGCGGCAGGCCGGTGTCGGCAATGCTGGCCAAGTCACGCACCAGCACCGGCGTGCCGCCCTTCTGCCCCACCACCACGCTGCCGATGTCGGCGGGCGAGCGCATCAGGCCAACGCCGCGGATCAGGAACTGCTGCTGGCCGCGTTCGACATAGCCACCGCCGGCATTGGAGCTGCCCTTCTCCAGCGCTTCAGAGAACTCCCCCAGGCTGATGCCACGGTCGCGCAGCTTGTCCAGGTCCGGCTTGACCTGGAAGGTACGCGCGTAGCCGCCGAAGCTGATCACATCGGCCACGCCGGGCACGGTGCGCAGGCCACGCTCCATCACCCATTCCTGCACCGTGCGCAGTTCGGTGGGGCTCATGTGCGGTGCCTTCAGCACGTAGCGGTAGATCTCACCCACCGCCGAGCTCATCGCTTCCAGCTCCGGCGTCACGCCTTCGGGCAGGTCCACGCCCTGCAGGCGCTCCAGCACCTGTTGCCGGGCGAAGTAGTCATCGGCCTTGTCATCGAAGGTCAGGATGATCATCGACAGACCGAACTGCGTGTGCGAGAACACCCGCACCGAGTGCGGAATGCCCGACAACGCCACTTCCAGTGGCATCGTCACCTCGCGCTCGACCTCCTCCGCCGCGCGGCCCGGGTGCAGCGACACCACCGTTACCTGGGTGTCGGACACATCAGGGAAGGCCTCGACCGGCAGCACGCGGAACGCCGCAACGCCGCCACCGATGAACAGCAGCAGCGCCAGCATCACCATCAGCGGCTGGCGCAGGCAGTACGCAATCAAACGGTCGATCATGGTGCGGCGCGCCCCGTGCCGGAGGAGGACGTGGCCGGCGCGGTATCCACCAGCTGCTGCAGCAGCAGGCCACCTTCAACCACCACGCGGCTGCCGGCGGGCAGGCCCTCGCGTACCCACAGGCGGCCATCGCCCAGTTCTTCGGCCTGCACGGCACGGCGGGCGTAGTGCCCCTCGCCTTCCTCCACGAACACGACCTGCTTGCCGTCGATCAGCAGCACCGCCGCATCCGGCAGCGATACGCCACCCTGCTCCGGCAACGCGACCTGGGCCCGCACATACTGCCCCGCCTTGAAACTGCGGTTGCGGTTGCCCAGCTCGGCGCGGGCCTGCACCACGCGGCGCTCGCTGTCGACGAAGTCATCGACATGCTGCAGCGTGGCCTGCAGCGTGCTGCCGTCGGCCGCCGGCACACGCACCTGCATGCCGGGCCGCAGGCGACCAGCCAGGCTCTCCGGGATGTCCAGCAGCAACCACAGGCGATCGGGATCACCGATGACCGCCAGCGGCTGCTCGCTGTCCGGGCCGACGTTCATGCCGGGGCTCATGCGCCGTTCCACCAGCACGCCGTCGATGGGCGCGCGCAGCGGCAATCGCTGGTCAACGCGGTTGCCATTGCCATAGGCGGTAGCAAACGCGGCGGCGCGGGCATGGTCGGCCTGGCTGCCGGCAAAATGCGCTTCCGCCTCGTCCAGTTCGCGGCCCGAGGCCACGCCGGCGGCATGCAGCTCGCGGGTGCGCTCCAGCTCACGCCGGGCCTGCTGCAGTTCGGCCTGCCCACGCACACCCTCCGCCTGCGCCTGGCCGAACTCCGGCGAGGTGATCCAGGCGATGACCTGGCCGGCCTTGACCTTCTGCCCCGGCTGCGCCTCGATGCGCGACACCTGCCCCGGCATCGGGGACCGCAGTGCACTGGAACGGGTTTCGTCCCACACGATGCGGCCAGGCAGCGGCAGCGATGCGCTGGCCCCCTCGCCCACGGCCTCGCTGCGCAGTACCTCCAGCTGGCGGCTGTCGGCCGGGAACTGGATCTGGCCCGCACTGACGGCCGGCGCAGGATCGGCATGGGTCGCCGGCTCACGCCCGCAGCCGGACAGCAGGGCCAGCGCGAGCAGCGCAGGCAGCAACGCGCGGCGCGCGCGCGGTTGGGTGACGTCACGCGGGGTCATGGGGCATCTCCTTGGGCTACAGACGTGGCCGCGTTCCAGCGCGCCAACGCAACGGCATGGTCGGCACGCGCCTGGATCAGCGCGGCTTCGAAGTCGCGCCAGCTGCGGCGCGCATCCAGCAGGTCGGTCAGGCTGGCCGCACCGCGTCGGTAGGCCAGCTCGATGCCTTCAACGGCCTTGCGCGCGCTGTCGGCCTGCAGGCCTTCGTACGCCTGCCGGCGCTGCGCGGCGCTTGCGGCGCTGGCCTGCAACTGATCCAGCTCGGCCCAGGCCTGGCGCTGCAGCGCATGCAGTTCCAGCGCAGCGGTATCGCGGTCGGCCTCGGCGCGCTGGATGCCGCCATGCGCACGCGAGGTCGCACCCAGCGGAATCGTCACCGAAACGCCCCAGGTAACGCCGTTGATATCGGTCGGCTCACGCTCGGCTTCCACGCCCCACTGGATGTCGCGGCCGCGCTCGCTGCGCGCCAGCGACACGCCCGCATCGGCGGCGGCCAGCCGCGAACGGGCGGCGCGAAGGTCGACACGCTGCTGCGGATCGGCAGCGCTGCTTGCGGGTTCGAGGGTGGCATCCGGCCAGTCATCGTCGGCACTGAGCGACGCGCTTTCATCCATGCCCAGCAGCAGGGCCAGCGCATGCCGCGCATCGCGCAGATCCAGCGCCGCGTCACGCGCCGCGTCGGCCACCGCCAGGTCATCCACCGCAAGGCGCGCACGATCCACCGGCGCCATCGCCCCGGACGCGACCTGGCGTTCGGCCGCCGCCATCTGCTCGGCGGAACTGCGCCGGTTCGCCTCGGCAACGTCGAAGTTGTCCTGCGCGGCCTTCAAACCGAAGTACGCCTCGTGCAGCGCCAGCTGCTGGCGACGCTTGGCATCCAGCATGTCCAGTCCGGCCGCCTCCACCAGTGCATCGGCCTGGCGCATGCGCAGGCTGCGCTTGCCACCGCGCTCCCAGGTCCAGCCAAGGCCAACGGTGCTGTCCACGCGCTTGTCCTGCCAGCGGCCGCTGCCGACGCCGTGCTTTGGGCTGATCTTGCTGCTGCCCAGCGACAGTTCGGGCGCCGGCCGCAGTGCGGCAGTAAGTGCATCACCCTGTGCTCCGCGCAGTTCCAGTGCCGCCGCGCGCAGGTCGGGGTTGTGTGCATCCATGGCGCGTTGTGCGTCCTGCAGGCTGATCGCCCAGGCCGCCGGTGCGCACGCCAGTGCGGCCAGCAGGGCCGCCGAACGAGGGAGGAAATTCATGCGCGCCACGGTAAGGTGGCGCACTTGCGCCAAACTTTCCCGAACCTTGCGCGAAGCTTGCAATGCGAATCCTGTTGATCGAAGACGACGCGGCCCTGGCCGACGGCCTGGTGCGCGCCCTGCAGGGCGCCGGGCACCTGTGTGACCACCTTGCGCTGGGCCTGCTGGCACCCGCGGCACTGGCCGCTGCACCCTATGACGTGATAGTGCTGGACCTCTCGCTGCCCGATGTGGATGGGCTGGAACTGCTCTCGCGCCTGCGCGACCAGGGCATCACGCTGCCCGTACTGATCCTCACCGCGCGCGATGGCGTGGAGGATCGCATCCTCGGCCTGGACCGCGGTGGCGATGATTACCTGGCCAAACCCTTCGCACTGGGCGAGCTGGAAGCACGCCTGCGCGCCCTGTCGCGTCGCCGCAGCGATGCTCCGGCACAGAAGCGACTGGGCCGGCTGTGCCTGGACAGCATCCGCCGGGAAGTACAGGTGGACGGCCAACGCATCGAGTTGACCGCGCGCGAACTCGCCCTGGTGGATGCACTGATGCAGCAACCCGGGCGCACGGTCACCAAACAGCGGCTGTTCGACACGCTGTACAGCTGGGACCACGACGCCAACCTGTCGGTGATCGAGGTGCATGTCAGCCGCCTGCGCCGCAAGTTCGAGCAGGCCGGCGCGGGTGTTGGCATCCGCATGCTGCGCGGTCTCGGCTACCGGCTGGAGGCCATCGATGATTGAGCGCGTGCACAGCCTGCGCGGGCTGCTGCTGCGGCGCCTGTGGCTGCCGCTGCTGGTCCTGCTGCTGTGCAGTGCGGTGGGATCCTTTGCACTGGCGCGCTACTTTGCCGGCCAGGTCTACGACCGCTGGCTGTTGGATTCAGCGATGTCGCTGTCCGAGCTGGTGAAGGACCAGGACGGACGCGCCGTGATGGACGTGACGCCGGCGATGTCGCGCATGTTCACCTGGGACACCGTGGACGAGGTGCATGGCGAAGTGGTCGACGCCGCCGGTGCACGTCTCTACGGCGATCTGCCCGAAGCGCTGCCGCGTCCCGCGCAGGCCGCGGACGACGAGGCGACCTACTACGATGCGCGGCTGCGCGGGCAACCCGTGCGCATGGTGGACGTGGTGGTGCCTGTGGCAGGCGGCCACGACGTGCGCCTGCGCGTGGCCGAGACCCTGCGCAAGCGGCACCGGCTGGAGCGCAAACTGCTGATGACCAGCGTGCCCTTCCAGGCCGCGATTCTCGCGCTGGCCGCATGGCTGGCCTGGTCCGGTACCGGCGCCGCAGCGCGGCATGCCAACCAGGTCGCACGGCGCCTGGCCAGCCCTCGCCCGGACCCCTTGGCGCCGTTGGACCCGGCGCAGGAAGCCCCGCGTGAGCTATGGCCGGCGGTAGAGGCCTACAACGCGTTGCTGCAGCGGCTGGATGCGATGCAGGCGGCACAGCGGCGCTTTGTCAGCAACGCGGCACACCAGTTGCGCACGCCCTTGGCCGCGATGCAGGTGGAGCTGGAAAGTTCGTTGCGGCAGCGGGATCCACAGGCACAGCAACTGGCGCTGTCCGGCACGCTGGCCGGCTTGTCGCGGCTGCAGCATCTGGTCAACCAGCTGTTGCTGCTCAGCCGTTCGGAGGATGCACAGGGCAGTGCCCTGCCGTTGCAGACGCTGGACGTCGCCGTGCTGGCACGTGGCGTGGTCGAGCGCTATGCCGACCGTGCGCTGGCGGCCGGCGTGGACCTTGGCTACGAAGGGCCGGATGACGGCGTGCCGGTTGAAGGCGATGCGCCGCTGCTGCGTGAAGCGCTGGGCAACCTGCTGGACAACGCGCTGCGGTACGGTGCCGAGCAAGGGGTGATCACGCTGGCGGTGCAGCGGCGCGACGACGGCGTGCAGCTGTGGGTGGATGATGATGGTGCCGGCATTGACGCGACTGAGCGCGGCCGCGTCACGGAACGCTTCTACCGCGCCAGCAGCCAAGGCGATGGCTGTGGCCTGGGCTTGGCCATCGTGGCCGAGATCGCGCAGCGGCATGGCGCCGCGCTGGAGATCGGCAGCGCCCCGATGGGCGGCGCGCGGGTGGGGTTGCGGTTTTCTACCTGACCGTAGAGTCGAGCTTGCTCGACTGCAGGCGGACTCTGTAGAGCCGAGCCCATGCTCGGCTGCTTCTGGCCTGATGCCGAAGCCGAGCGCGGGCTCGGCTCTACAGGATCGGCCGCCGGGCATGGCCCGGCGCTACCGTTACGACTTTGACACAGCGCACCGCACGGGTAGAGCCGAGCCCATGCTCGGCTGCTCCTGGCGCGGTGTCTGAGCCGAGCATGGGTTACGCCCTACAAGATCCAGGCAGCGGAGAGCGTCAGCCACCACGTGCCATGCCCCCGCATTGCTACGCTGATTCAGTCCCTCCAGAACTGATCGGTGCTTTCAATGCCGCCTCTTCGATCCGCGCTTCTGAAATCCCTTGTGCCAGCAGCGTTTCTATTGACCGCTTGCCAAGGTCCCGCGCCGAAAAAGCCCCAAACGCTCTCTCCTGAGCTCACAGCACGCATCGAAGCTTTGTCGCAAAAGACCAAAAAAGAACTGGTTGAGGTGGAGGGCGGCACCTTCATCATGGGCGACTTCGGTCCCATCGACCCGCGCGCAAAAATGCCATACAGCAGTGACCGCAACGATGACGTGCTGCGCGAGGTAACCCTAAGCAGCTACGCAATTGGTGCGAAGAAGGTCACCTACGCCGACTTCGACGTCTACACCGATGCCACGGGGCAGCCACGAACGGCGCAGTACCCGATGGATCTGGAGTACAGAAACATACCGGACGACCTCCCCGTCGGCGTGAGCTGGAAGGCTGCACAGGAGTACTGCGGATGGGTTGGCGCGCTAATCGGGCGCAAGATGGGGCTGCCAACCGAGGCGCAATGGGAGTACGCAGCGCGTAACCGCGGACAATTCATCATTTGGCCCACCGATGATGGCAGCGTGGACGATGGTAGGAATGTAGGGGACTACAGAACCATCACAAGCTACGCTTCCAAGCGTGGCTACATGTCTGGTCCGACTCCGTTGGGACAGTATCCGCCCACTCCGCTGGGCTTGTACGACATGATCGATCATGGATTTGAGTGGATGTTTGATTGGTACAGCGATTCTTATGACGCTTCAGATACGAGAGACCCTCGCGGACCTGCGCGTGGCAAGGAGAAGGTCCAAAGAAGCCACAGCAATCGGGGCGGAGATTCCCTATTCATCGTGTCGATGACGTTCACCCGTTTCAAGGACACTCCAGACACTCCTCCAGACCCCCTACTCTCCGAGGAAGGAAGGCGACTTTTCAATCCCAATGGCTCAAACAGGTTTCGCTGCGCAGGAGCCTCGCTTACGCCTCCTTTGGTATGAGTGTCGCCCACCTGTAAAGCCGTTGCTACGCTGATTCAGTCCATCCAGAACTGATCGGTGCTTTCAATGCCGCCTCTTCGATCCGCGCTTCTGAAATCCCTTGTGCCAGCAGCGTTTCTATTGACCGCATGCCAAGGTCCCGCGCCGAAAAATCCCCAAACGCTCTCTCCTGAGCTCACCGCGCGCATCGAAGCATTGTCGCAAAAGACCCAAAAAGACCTCGTGGAGGTGGAAGGCGGCACCTTCATCATGGGCGACTTCGGTCCCATCGATCCGCGCGCGAAGATGCCGTACAGCAGTGACCGCAACGATGACGTGCTACGTGAGGTGACCCTAAGCAGCTACGCAATTGGTGCCAAGAAGATCACCTACGCCGACTTTGACGTCTACACCGATGCCACAGGACAGCCCCGCACCGCGCAGTATCCGATGGATCTTGAGTACCGAAACCTGCCCGACGACCTGCCGGTAGGCGTGAGCTGGGAGGCTGCACAGCAATACTGCGGATGGGTGGGAAAATTGATCGACAGGAAGATGGAGCTGCCAACAGAGGCGCAGTGGGAATACGCAGCGCGTAACCGGGGTCAGTTCGTCATATGGCCCACCGATGATGGCAGCGTAGACGACGGTAGGAATGTGGGGGATTACGCAACCGTCACACGCTACGCGTCGCAGCATGGCTACATGTCTGGACCCACTCCAATCGGCCAGTATCCGCCCACTCCATTGGGCCTGTACGACATGATCGATCATGGGTATGAGTGGACTTTTGATTGGTATCAGGAGACATACGATGGTTTGGACGCATGGAATCCTCGCGGACCGGCGCATGGCAAGGAGAAAGTGCTGCGCAGCCACGGCAATCGAGGCGGAGATTCGCTATTCATCGTGTCGATGACGTTTACGCGATTCAAGCGGGATCCCGAACCGGGGCCTAATCCACTCCTGGACGACGAGGACAAGCACCTTTTCAACCCCAACAGCTCAACTAGATTTCGCTGCGCAGCTGCTGCGCCCGCCGCCTCAAAGAGCAGCTGACGCAGCTTAGGAAAAGCTTTCCCGCTTTCGTCCAATAGCGCCTGTAAACTACGATGCGTTTGCAGGCAATTCGACCATGTCGGCCTTTCGGGCAAAGTTTCCAGTGAGCATCGCCGCTGCACGGCCCTCGGATATGCCCAGGGTTTGCCCGACCTGAGCCAGCGTGACGCCTACAAGTTTCGATGCACTGCACGGCATTCCTCCGCCCAATCAGCGGCTCTGGCTTACGCGCCTCACAGGTCATGAGTGTCGCACCCGCATCTGTGGTTGCTACGCTGATTCAGTCCATCCAGAACTGATCGGTGCTATCAATGCGACCACTTCGATCCGCGCTTCTGAAATCCCTTGTGCCAGCGGCGTTTCTGCTGACCGCTTGCCAAGGTCCTGCGCCGAAAAAGCCCCAAACGCTCTCTCCTGAGCTCGCAGCACGCATTGAAGCATTGTCGCAAAAGACCAAGAAGGACTTAGTGGAGGTCGAAGGCGGCACCTTCATCATGGGCGACTTCGGCCCCATCGACCCGCGCGCAGAGATGCCGTACAGCAGTGACCGCAACGATGACGTGCTGCGCGAGGTAACGTTAAGCAACTACGCAATTGGTGCGAAGAAAATCACTTACGCCGACTTTGACGTCTACACCGATGCGACGGAACAACCCCGAACGGCCCAGTACCCGATGGATCTGGAGTACAGGAACCTGCCCGACGACCTGCCGGTCGGCGTGAGCTGGGAAGCCGCGCAGCAGTACTGCGGATGGGTGGGAAAACTGATCGGGCGGAAGATGGAGCTGCCGACGGAGGCGCAGTGGGAGTATGCGGCGCGTAACCGGGGCCAGTTCGTAATATGGCCCACCGATGATGGCAGCGTCGACAATGGTCGCAATGTTGGTGACTACAAGACGCTCCGAGCGTATGCGTCCAAACATGGCTACCCGGTCGGCCCAACTCCTCTTGGCCAGTACCCGCCCACCCCACTGGGTCTGTATGACATGATCGACCATGGATATGAGTGGGTCTTTGACTGGTATAGGGATCCTTACGACATTTCCGACACACAAGACCCTCGCGGGCCGGCACATGGCGATGAGAAAGTCCAGCGAAGCCACACCAATCAGGGCGGAAGCGCGCTTTTCATCGTATCTATGACGTTCACTCGTTTTAGAAACGAACCTAACCCTGGTCCCGACCCCCTTCTCTCGGAAGAAGGGAGGCGCATATTCAATCCCAACGGCTTCAACCGATTCCGCTGCGCGGCGGGCGATTCTTCCAATCCAAAAAACCGCTGAGGCCAGGCAGCAGCCTGTCGCAGCAGGTCATCTTCTGAGCGGCTCCGCCTGCAAACTACGACGCGTTCGCAGGCGAGCTGCCGCGACCATGTATCGCAACAGGTCGTTGTTCCAGATCACTGGAGCGAAGGTAGCCGCCATCAATGCTTGCGAAGGTAGGCGCGTCCCTGCCGTCAAGCGCCAGAAGTGCATCGATCTCCATGCCCTGCAATTGCGCCACCTCATACCCCTTTGGAAAGGTGCCCAGCAGTCTCCTGCGATGTGCGAGGAATTGCTCAAGGTAGTTACTTCCCAGCCCTTCTGAAGGTGCATCGCCCTCAGTATTGATTGGATCAAAAATCTTTCCCTTAAGATCGTCGGACAACGAACGTCCGTAGTTGAGGAACCTCATCACATCCCCTTCAAGGTTACCTGGCAGTTCGCTACTGGGTTCTCCATCTTCGGTCATGTGCCGGAACATGGCCTCCCACTCACTGACGAGAGTGATGCCCTTGATCACTCGAATGACAGCCTTCTTGTGTTCGGGAACGTAATGCATCTGCGGGTCTAGTACGCCCTCTACCTGCGCAGGGCTTTTCATGTGAGTCGTCCAGTTGTGGCGAGTGATGGCGTAAAGAAGCATTCCTCGAGTCATTGGTGTCGCGTAAACAAGCCATGCGTCTTTGGGGCCCGCAACTCCCCCGGAGGAGTTGATTCTTCGAACCAACTCAATGCGATTCTGCGCAATCTGAACTTGTCGGATTTGGTCTATGACAGCCATCTTTGCGCGGTCTATGTTCTTGATAAGAAACCTTTCCGCAGACCCTCCAGTGGACGTTAGCAAGAACACAACTTGGGAGAGATGCTCGAGAACTCCCTCTGCAAAGAACAACAACTCCTTAAACCCAGCATGCGCCAACTGGTAGTACACCCACTTGGCGAACTCCAGCATCCCCTCCACGCCCACCACAAAATCCAGCGACCCTCTGCAGCCAATGCCCAGGCACAACCGCGCACTGACCTTGATCCTGAACCTCCCGTCCGCGTAATACACATACAGCTGCGCCTTGACACCCGCCCCTGCAGAACCGGCCAGACCCTGGCTCAACTTCGCAAGCGTCACCGGCTTTCCCTGCTGCGGCGGCAGCCACTGCAGCTCGCCCGCAGGCGTCAGACCCGCTTCGACACCCACAAACGCCTCGGCGTTCACCTGCATGCCATTCAGGCTCTTTGGCGGCTTCTCGCCCACCGCCGCCATCACAAAGCGCCCCGATGGCTTGCCGTCCTTGTCCGGGGGATCGCCCATGTCAGCCCGAGGCATGCCGCGCACTATGTCGAAGCTGGGCACAAAACTGTCGTCACGATCGCGCGGCTGCGCCTCAACCTTCACAACGCCGCGATCAATGGTCACGCCAGCAGCGCCCATCAAGGCACGCTTCATCCCGGCAAAGCCATGCAGCTCCAGCGACATCTGGAACACGATCGCCCCCAGGTCGATGTCGCCGTAACGCTGCATCCACCCGGTACGCGAGGGAATCGACCATGTATGCACGGCCTTCGCTTCAAACAGTGCCAGTTTGTAATGCGCGCTTGCTTCGACCTTGGCGCTGACCTTGCGGTGCAGCGGATCCCACTCGGCCTGGGCACTGGCCCCGGCGCCTGCCACAAACCGCAACCACTGCGCAGAGGTCTCCAGCGAATAGGTCTCCGACTCGCGCACAAGGTCGGAGAACTGATTTCCACCCAGCTCGATCAGATCGAACTGGATGTTCTGCGCCTTGACGTTCCGGCCGATCTGGCCCTTGATCGTCATCAGCGACTCTTTGAACTTGCGTGAATCGAAGTTCTCGAAGGCCGAGCCTTTCTGGCGGGCGGCGCTGCCCACGGACATCGTGCTGTCACCCGCCCGCGTCGTCGCGCGCACATCCACGTGGGTGGGCACGCCCATCAGCCGGCGGCCTTTGAACTCATCGTACTTGAACCGCGGCAGGTAGTTGCGGCGAAGGCCTACCTCCTGCTGTGGCTCGCCATCATCCTTGCGGCTGTAGCTCTCAAACGTGATCACTTCAACAAGATCGGCCTTCCGGGCAAAGTTGCCGTTGAGCATCGCCGCTGCACGGTCCTCGGCCATAAGTAGGGCTTCTCGGCCTGAGCCAGCGTGGCACCTACAAGCATGAGTGTCGCACCCGCATCTGTGGTTGATAGGCTGATTCATTCCCTCCAGAACTGATCGGTGCTTTCAATGCGACCACTTCGATCCACGCTTCTGAAATCCCTTGTGTCAACAGCGTTTCTACTGACGGCTTGCCAAGGCCCCACCCCCAAGAAGCCCCAGACGCTCTCTCCTGAGCTCACAGCACGTATCGAAGCGCTGTCGCAAAAGACCCAAAAAGACCTCGTGGAGGTGGAAGGCGGAACCTTCATCATGGGTGATTTCGGCCCCATCGATCCGCGCGCAAAGATGCCGTACAGCAGTGACCGCAACGATGACGTGCTGCGCGAGGTGACGCTAAGCAGCTACGCAATTGGTGCCAAGAAGATCACCTACGCCGACTTCGACGTCTACACCGATGCTACAGGGCAGCCCCGAACGGCGCAGTACCCGATGGATCTGGAGTACAGAAACATACCGGACGACCTACCGGTCGGTGTGAGCTGGGAAGCTGCACAGCAATACTGCGGATGGGTGGGGAAATTGATCGACAGGAAGATGGAGCTGCCAACAGAGGCGCAGTGGGAATACGCGGCGCGTAACCGGGGCCAGTTCGTCATATGGCCAACCGATGATGGCTCCGTTGACAACGGTCGAAATGTAGCGGATTACAAGACCATGAACCGCTACGGATCCGTGCACGGCTACACGAATGGACCATCTCCGCTGGGGCAGTACCCATCCACTCCGTTGGGCCTTTACGACATGATCGATCACGGATTTGAATGGGTGTTTGACTGGTATCAGGACCCGTACGATGTCTCAGACACGCGGGATCCTCGTGGACCTGCGCATGGTGAACAAAGGGTCCAGCGAAGCCACAGCAATCGTGGCGGCGACTCACTTTTCATCGTGTCGATGACGTTTACACGGTTCCAAGCGCCACCAAATCCCGGCCCAGACTCCTACCTTTCGGAAGAAGGGCAGCGCAGATACAACCCAAACAGGGCGAACAAGTTCCGCTGTGCAGCTGTCTCGTCTCTTCGCTAATGCTCGAGACCTTCTGACCATCCTCGGCGCCGCGTCGAGTCTCGCGCATGTTTGTCGTTGCTACGCTAATTCAGTCCTTCCAGAACTGATCGGTGATTGCTATGCCGCCTCTTAGAATCGCGCTTCTGAAATCCCTTGTGCCGCCAGCGTTATTACTGACCGGCTGCCAAGGCCCCACCCCCAAGAAGCCCCAAACGCTCGCTCCTGAGCTCACGGAACGTATCGAAGCATTGTCGCAAAAGACCAAAAAAGACTTGGTTGAGGTGGAGGGCGGCACCTTCATCATGGGTGACTTCGGCCCCATCGATCCGCGCGCAGAGATGCCGTACAGCAGTGACCGCAACGATGACGTGCTGCGTGAGGTGACACTAAGCAGCTACGCGATCGGTGCCAAGAAGATCACCTACGCAGACTTCGACGTCTACACCGATGCCACGGGGCAGCCACGAACGGCGCAGTACCCGTTTGACCTAGAGTACAGGAATATACCGGACGACCTGCCGGTCGGCGTGAGCTGGGAAGCTGCACAGCAATACTGCGGATGGGTGGGAAAATTGATCGGCAGGAAGATGGAGCTGCCAACAGAGGCGCAGTGGGAATACGCGGCGCGTAACCGGGGCCAGTTCGTCATCTGGCCAACCGATGATGGCAGCGTCGATGATGGAAGGAACGTTGGGGACTTCGAGACAATCGGTCGCTACGCCTCCCAGCATGGCTACACAGTTGGCCCAACCCCGTTGGGTCAGTACCCACCCACCCCGCTGGGTCTGTACGACATGATCGATCATGGGTTTGAGTGGATGTTTGACTGGTATCAGGATCCCTACGACATCTCCGACACACGCGATCCGCGTGGACCTGCGCATGGCAAGGAGAAGGTGCAGCGAAGTCATAACAGTCGTGGCGGGGACTCGCTCTTCATCATTTCCATGACATTTACTCGATTCAAACGAAATCCAAACCCGGGTCCAGATCCACTTCTGGAGGACGATGAGAAGCATCTCTTCGACCCCAATAGCCTAAACAGGTTTAGATGTGCATCTCCCACATCTCCAGCTTCGACGGAGTAATCCCAGGGCTATTTTTCATCACCCCTCAGCCATGGATAGAGACGCCTTAGTTAGGATCTGCTTCTGGACGGGCTAACGCTAGCGGCCGTAGCGATGCCTCGTCCTTCCTGATCCAGTGGATTGAGGTAGCTTCCATCGAGGCTCGCGAAGGTAGGGGCCTCCCTCCCGTCAAGCGCCAGAAGCGCATCGATATCCATCATCTGCAGGTCCGCCAGCTCATACCCCTTCGGGAAGCTACCCAGCAGTCTATTGCGATGGGCAAGGAACTGTTCAAGGTAGATGTTCCCCAGTTGGCCCGAAGACACTTCGCCCTCCGCATTGATTGGATCAATCACTTGACCTTCTAGATCATCGGACAACGAGACACCGTAGTTCAAAAATCTAATTACATCGCCCTCAAGCTTGCCTGGCTTCTCATCGCTGGGCTCGCCTCCAGCGGTCATGTGCTGAAACATGGCCTGCCACTCACTGGCCAGAGTGACGCCCTTTATCACCCTAATGAGAGCTCCCTTGTGATCGGGAAGGTAATGGATCTGAGGATCAAGCACGCCTTCAACCTCAGCCCTATCATTTAAATGAGTCATCCAGTTGTGGCGGGTGATGACGTACAGAAGCATCCCCCTCGTGATTGGCGTCGCATACACAAGCCACGCATCAGACTGCCCCCGGCTCGCATCTGAAGTGGAGTTGATGCGCCGGACAAGATCAGCGCGACTCTTGGCAGTATCAAGATTCATGATCATGTCGTTCACCATGTCCTGCGCTGCTTCCGTTCTTGAAAGCAGGTACCGACCAACAGATCCATCACTCGAAACCTGCAAGAGCTCCAGCTTTGCCAGAAAGCCTAGAACTCCATCTGCAAAGAACAATAACTCCTTGAACCCAGCATGCGCCAACTGGTAATACACCCACTTGGCGAACTCCAGCATCCCCTCCACGCCCACCACGAAATCCAGCGACCCTCTGCAGCCAATGCCCAGGCACAACCGCGCACTGACCTTGATCCTGAACCTCCCGTCTGCGTAATACACATACAGCTGCGCCTTGACCCCCGCCCCTGCAGAACCGGCCAGACCCTGGCTCAACTTCGCAAGCGTCACCGGCTTTCCCTGCTGCGGCGGCAGCCACTGCAGCTCCCCCGCAGGCGTCAGGCCGGCTTCGACACCCACAAACGCCTCGGCGTTCACCTGCATGCCATTCAGGCTCTTTGGCGGCTTCTCGCCCACCGCCGCCATCACAAAGCGCCCGGACGGCTTGCCGTCCTTGTCCGGGGGATCGCCCATGTCCGCCCGGGGCATGCCCCGCACGATGTCGAAGCTGGGCACGAAACTGTCGTCACGATCGCGCGGCTGCGCCTCAACCATCACAACGCCGCGATCAATGGTCACGCCAGCAGCGCCCATCAAGGCACGCTTCATTCCGGCAAAGCCATGCAGCTCCAGTGACATCTGGAATACGATCGCGCCCAGGTCGATATCGCCGTAGCGCTGCATCCACCCCGTGCGCGAAGGAATCGACCACGTATGCACGGCCTTTGCTTCAAACAGCGCCAGTCTGTAATGCGCGCTTGCTTCGACCTTGGCGCTGACCTTGCGGTGCAGTGGATCCCACTCGGCCTGGGCACTGGCCCCGGCGCCTGCCACAAACCGCAACCACTGCGCAGAGGTCTCCAGCGAGTAGGTCTCCGACTCGCGCACAAGGTCGGAGAACTGATTTCCACCCAGCTCGATCAGATCGAACTGGATGTTCGGCGCCTTGACGTTCCGGCCGATCTGGCCCTTGATCGTCATCAGCGACTCTTTGAACTTGCGTGAATCGAAGTTCTCGAAGGCCGAGCCTTTCTGGCGGGCGGCGCTGCCCACGGACATCGTGCTGTCACCCGCCCGCGTCGTCGCGCCCACATCCACGTGGGTGGGCACGCCCATCAGCCGGCGGCCTTTGAATTCATCGTACTTGAACCGCGGCAGATAGTTGCGGCGAAGGCCTACCTCCTGCTGTGGCTCGCCATCATCCTTGCGGCTGTAGCTCTCAAACGTGATCACTTCAACAAGATCGGCCTTCCGGGCAAAGTTGCCGTTGAGCATCGCCGCTGCACGGTCCTCGGCCATGCCGAGGTTCTTCTCCGCCTGGGCAATCGCCTCCAGGCTGCGGCCGGCAAGCGCCTCCTCCAGCTGCCAGCGGGCGCGCGGTACGGCGGAGAGGCTGCCTTCGATGGAACGCGAGACCTCACGGAACTCCTCCCAGACCTCGGGTGTCAGCAGCAGAAATTCTTCGTCGGCCGCGTTCAGCAGCGCCGGCACACTGATCTTCCCAGCCAGCTCCAGTGTGGCACCTTCGCCCGGCCCGCTCACAACGGCATGCATCTTCACCGGCACCACCGGCACCAGGCGGGGCTGCCCCACGACCCGTGGCTCGGACAGGCCGCTGCGCAGCTCGCTCCGGCTGCCCGGCAGCGTGAACACCAGCCGCAGATCGGATTCGCAGAAAATGCGCGGGGTCATCCCCTGCAGGTCCGTTACGCCACGGACCACCTGTCCCTGCACGTCGCGGGCGATGACCTCCGCACCCTTGCTGTCGCGGCGGTAACCCACGAACGCGGCCCCCGGCACCGGTGTTGGCGGGCCCTGCCGCTGCAGCTGCAGCTGGTGGAAGGGCCGCAGCCGCAGCCGCCGCACCTGCAGCGCTGGCCGCATCGACGCGTCGGCCCGTGGATCCTCGCTCCACGGCCCCAGCTGCGCGGGCTCACTGCAGTCGGGGTGCAGCAGCGGATCGGTCCATTCGCCGCTGGCATCATCGCGGACCTGCAGGTGGTACCGATGTTCACTGTGCGGCAGGAGCACGCCCTGCCCGGCGGCAGCAGCGGCATCCTGCACGTTGCGCCGCGGCCAGGGCAGCTTCAGGCCGGCTGGCCCGGCGCCGGGGTGCGGCCAGCCTTTGCGCCAGTCAGGGAGGACCGGTGGCGCTGGGGTGGGTGCGCGCTCGGGCAGTATCACCCGATCCGTATCGCCGTGGATGTCGGTCCTGCCGGACGCCACGACAGCGAAGCCATGCAGCACATCGCGGATGCGATAGGTGACGCCCGCACAGGGCAAGACGTTGCCATGCCCGTCATGGCGAAACAGCGTGAACTTTCCAGAGCTCATTTTTCAGATTCCCTTCTTCCAACGTGATCAGCTATCGCCTGCGTCGCGCAGGTAGCCCTCGTGCCGTTCGTCATCCACGAACAGGCCCACCTTCTCCGGTCCGTCGGTCACAACTTCCTGGGTAAACCCGTTGCCATCAGTCGTTCCGCTCAGCCAGCGGCCATCCGGCAGCTGCATCGAGTAGGCCGCCCCAGCCAGTGGCGCGCCTGCGTGATCGCGCACAAGGAAGCGTGCACGGCAAGGCGCAATACCCAGCGTGCGCAGCGGATAAGCAAGGGACGCCGGGCCGACGAAGCTGTGCTGGCCCGCACGCACCGTCAGGGTTCCCGGGCAGCTGAACTGCAGGTTGCCCCCTTCCATGCGCAGGCTGGCGCCGCCCGCTACCTGTACGACCAGTGCACCTGCAGCGGCCAGTTCTACCGCCGCATGCGCGCTGGACAGGCGCTGTGACTGCCGTGACTGAAGCTTCACCGCGTCGCCCTGCGCCTGAATCTCAATAGGCTGCTCACCGGCGGCGATGGTCAGGCCGGACGCAAGCCCCGATGCCGAAGTGGCGGCCGACGCCAGAACGCCGACCGACTGTGCCGCGTGCAGGCGCGCGTGGCCCATGACTACCGCCTGCGCGGCACCGCCGGCACCCAGGACCAGGCTCTGCCCTGCCTGCCAGAACAGCCCCTGCCCCGCCACCACTGCCTGCAGCGGCGCGACCATGCCCAGCAGCGGTGCCGTGCTGTGGGGCACGCCACCCGCTGTGTCGCCGGCAGCGGCGCACGCACGGGCGAAGCCATCGGCCGCGACCACGCCCGCTGCCGCTTGCCGCAGCGGTGCCAACGCAGGCGAGGCATGCAACCCTCCGGTGCCGTGCAGCACAGCGCTCTGCCCGAACGCAGCGGCCATCGCCCCGCACTGGGCCAGCAGCGCACCTGCCTGCGCCGCTGTACCCGCCGGTTGGCCAGGCCCTGACGGATGGGCACCGAGCCACAGCCCGCGCTCGCTGCGCACCACGCCCGCTGCATCGCTGCGCAGCTCGAAGCCCTGCCCACGCAGGCTGCCGCGATGATTGCCGCGCTGGTGGATGACGTGGCCCAGGTTCAACTGGGTGGCCGCCTGTGTCGTCGCCAATTGCAGGCGGAGCTGGTCGTCCGTGTCGTCGAACTGCAGGGTGGAGCCACCCTCACCGCCCCATTCGCGGGAGCTGAAACCCCAGAGCGCACCGGGATGGCGATGCGCCTGCGGGCCCTCACCCGCTGCGTGCCAGGCCGGTGCGTTGCCATCGGCAAGGTTGCCGGTGCCGCCGACGCGAGTATCGCTCGCCTGTGCATGCAGCGATGGATCGTTCTCGCCACGCCCGTTGTACAGGGCGCCCAGTACGATCGGGCGCTGCACATCCCCCTCAAGGAAGCCCACCAGCACCTCCTGGCCCACGCGCGGCAGGAACTGGCTGCCCACGCCCGGGCCTGCAAACCGCTGTGCAACGCGCAACCATGCGCTGTGCGCAGGCTTGCGCGCTGCATCCATCAGCGGAAAGCGCACGCGGATCCGCCCGAGTGCGTCGGCGTGCACGCGACCGCCCTCGGCTGCTGCGCCGCCCTCATCGGCACCGATCACGATGGCCGTCTGCCGACCCACCACCTGGGCTTCACTCGCCGGGTCTGGCGTGGTTGGACGCCAGGGGCGCTGGCGGTCAACAGCATGGAAGGCCGCGGCATAGCCGAGCTGCTGGGCATGGCGCTGCAGTTCGGCAGGCAGGAACCCGTCACTCTGCAGCGCCTCCACCCAACGCTGCGGGAGCAGCCGATCTGGCAAGGTATTGGCGCCGGCATGCTCCAGCGAAGTGATCAGAAGTTCGGGCGTGTGGTGCGGCGACCATTGGCTGATGGCCGACCACCTGCCTGCGGCCAGCCCTCGTACTGTCGCCATGCCCTGCCACCCATGCCGATCCGCCTCGTGGCGCTCAACCGCAAGGACGGCGCGCCGCTCGCCTTCTGCCCGCGATTCGAAGCCCAGCGAGCCGCACGCCAGATACTCCTCGACAGACGAACTACCACCGCCATCCACCGGCAACTGCACGGCCAGCGTGCGATCCTGCCGATAGTCATCGCTGACCATGCTCAACCGGTGAGGGCCCAGCCGCACGCGCCGGGCCAGGTGCAGCACGCTGTCCTCCTGCTCGGCCGCGTCGCCGCGGTGGAAGCGCAGAGCACCGCCACGTGCCGAAGCCGCGTGCTGTGGCAAGGCCACGCTATCGAAGAACAGTTCGATTCGATGCAGTGCGGGCGCCTCCGCATCCGCCTCGACACGCCAGCCAATGCCCTCTTCGGCCAGCAGGCCGGTGACAAAATCCATATCGGACTGGCGATACTGCACGCAGTAGTGACGCGGCGGCAGCGCGTCCAGGCAGGCCCGCGCATCGTCGCTCCAGCGCCAGCAGGCAAGCGCCGGATGGCCGGCGAACACGGCATCCACAATCTGGCGGACGGTTGCATCGCGGAAAACACGACTGTTTCGTTGCTGCGCCAGCCACCACGTCCATGCCGCCAGGCGAATGCGGTAGCGGGTGAAACCGCGATCGCAGTCCAGCCGACACACCTCGCGTACCAGGCCGACCCGTCGGATGTCGCGCCCCTGCGCATCGCGGCTGGACAGCGTTGCGGGCCGGCCCAGCCACGCTTCGCAGGCAGGGTCCGCGTGCGAAGCGAGTACGTCGACGTGGTAATCCAGTCCTTCGGACAACGCTTCGCGTCCGCGCCAGCGTTCGACCAGCAAAAGCCCTGCGCCGGGCAGTTCAAACCGGTGCAGCAGCGCTGCATCCTCATGCGCTTGCAACGTGTGCATATGGCTTACGCCCTGTGCACCACCCTGGCGCACTTCTGTGCGCAGGACCCTAGCAAGGGGTTGGCCGAGGAAAAATCAGACGATTACGAAAATGACCTCAGGCAGCCAGAGAACATCACTGCATCACGGATTCGGCAGCGAGTTGTATGGCCGGGACGTAACCTGCGGCCAACAGCAGGTGCTGATTGCGACACGGAAGGTGGCGCCCGCGCAGCGCGCATCGCTTTGGTAGAGCCGAGCCCTTGCTCGGCTGCTTCTGGCGTAATGCCCAAGCCGAGCGTGGGCTCGGCTCTACAGGCTCGGTCGCCGGGCGTGGCCCGGCGTTACCGCTACCGCGTTGCCTCAGCGCGCACCGAATGGGCTCGGCTGCTCCTGGCGTAATGCCCAAGCCGAGCGTGGGCTCGGCTCTACAGGCTCGGTCGCCGGGCATGGCCCGGCGCTACCGGTTACGGTTTCGACATCGAATACGGCGCCTGCGCACCCTGCCCGGGCCATGCCTTGTTCGGCTCGGCCTGCATGGTGAAGGTCAGCTCGCCACCGGCCAGGATCTCGTCATGGCGCAGGAAGGTGCGCTGCAGCGGCTTGCCGTTGAGGCTGACGCTGCCCACGTAGGTGTGCTTGTCGTCCAGGCCGTTGGCCACGATGGTGAAGGTCTTGCCGTTCGGCAGGCGCATCGCGGTCTTCGGCAGGAACGGGCGGCCCAGGATGTACTCGCCCGAACCCGGTGCCACCGGGTAGAAGCCCAACGCAGTGAACACGTACCACGCCGACATCTGGCCAACGTCATCGTTGCCGGCCAGGCCATCGGGGCGATCGGCGTACTGCGTGTCCATGATCTGCTTCAGGCGTGCCTGGCTGCGCCAGGGCTGGCCGGCATACGAGTACAGGTAGGCCACGTGGTGGCTGGGTTCGTTGCCATGCGCATACCAGCCGATCAGGCCGGTGATGTCTTCCATGTGCTCGAAGATGGACGGATCCACCTTGGCGTTGAACACCTCATCCAGCCGCGCCAGCAGCTTGTCGCTGCCACCATGCGCTGCCGCCAGCCCGGCCACGTCCTGCGGCACGTACCAGGAATACTGCCAGGCGTTGCCTTCGGTGTAGTCGGTGCCGTAGCCGCTGGCACTGGGGTCGAACGGCGTGCGGAAGCTGCCGTCACGCTTGCGCGCACGCATGAAGCCGGTGTCCTTGTCGAACGCATTGCGCCAGTTGCCGGCGCGCTTGTCGAAGGTGCTGGCCACGTCGGCCTTGCCCATCGCCTGCGCCATACGCGCGATGGTCCAGTCGTCGAAGGCGTACTCCAGGGTCTTGCTGGCCGCCTCGCCTTCCTCATCGATGGGCACGTAACCCAGCTCGCGGTACTGCGCGATGCCATCGTAAGGGCCGTAGTTCGCCGTCTCGACCATCGCCTTCAGTGCCTTGTCGGCATCGAAGCCACGGATGCCCTTGACGTAGGCATCGGCGATCACCGGCACCGCGTGGTAGCCGATCATGCACCAGTCTTCCAGGCCGTGGAACGACCACACCGGCAGCATGCCGTACGGGCTGTGGTCGTGGTGGGCCAGCATCGAGTTGATGAAATCGCTGTTGCGCTTTTCCGGCTGCACCAGGGTCAGCAGGGGATGCAGGGCGCGGTAGGTATCCCACAGCGAGAAGGTCGAGTAGTTGGTGTAGCCCTCGGCCTTGTGCACCGCATTGTCGGCACCACGGTACTGGCCATCGGCATCCATGAACAGCGTCGGGCCCAGCAGGGTGTGGTACAGCGCGGTGTAGGCGCTGCGCCGTGCATGCTCGGGCGCGTCGATGTCCAGCACCGACAGCGCCTGGGTCCACTCCTGCTTGGCCTGTGCGCGCACGCGGTCGAAATTGAAGTCGGCCACCTCTGCGTCGAGGTTGGCGATCGCACCGGCCTCGCTGACCGGCGAGATCGCGACCTTGACGATCAGCGGCGCATCCAGCTTGCCGAAGTCGAACGTGCCGACCAGCTGGCGGCCCTCGATCTGCGCCCGCTGCGCCGGATCCTTCTCGCCCGGGGGCGCGAAGCCCTTGTAGACGATGTCCTTCTCGGTGCTGTGCAGCTCGTGGCTGGCCAGCGGCCGCGAGAAGCGCATGGCGAAGTACAACTGGCGGCCCGCAGCCCAGCCCCGCGTTTCGCGGAAGCCGGTCACGGTGCCATCGTCACGCACGCGCACCCGCGACCACAGGATCTTGCACGGGTAGTCGTACATGCTGGTGCGCATGTCCAGCAGCATCTTCGCGTCGGTGCCCTTGGGGAAGGTATAGCGATGCACACCCACGCGGGCGCTGGTGGTCAGCTCGGCGCGCACCTTGTAGTCGTCCAGGGTCACGGCGTAGTAGCCGGGCTCTGCCTTCTCGTCGTCATGGCGGAAGCGCGAGGCGTAGCCACTGCGCGGCTTTTCCGGGTCACCGCGCTCCAGGCCGGGTTCGCCGGTGAACGGCATCACCAGGATGTCGCCCAGGTCGGAATGGCCGGTGCCGGAGAAATGCGTATGCGAGAAGCCGACGATGCTGCTGTCGTCGTAGCGGTAGCCCGCTGCCCAGCCATAGGCCTTCTCGCGCGGCTGGATGCGCGTGTCCGGGCTGAGCTGGACCATGCCGAAGGGCACGGTGGCACCCGGGTAGGTATGGCCTTCCCCGCCGGTGCCGATGAAGGGGTCGACCGAGGCATAGGCCTTGTCGGCGGCGGACTTCGGCGTGGCGGCCGTGCCCACGCCGGAGGCGAGCATGGCGGTGGCGGCGACGGCGATCAGGAGGCGACGGTCCAGCAGGGGCATCGGCATTTGGATCGATTCAGGTGGTGACCGGATCGTAGCACCGGGCCAAGGCCTGCACATGCTGCGTTGCAACTGAACAGATGGAGATGCGACGAAAAGTGTCGCTTTCATATGCAACTTTTTGTATTCACCACCTCTGCCCCGGCGGACAGACTGGATCGGTAGCGGTGCACTGCACCTCTACAACGAGAACCGCCTGCTGATGTGCTGGCGCGCTTGCGACGTTTTTGGCGTTGTTTCGTGGCGCCGATGCGGGTGCCGACGGCCTTCCGCCCTGTTGGGGCTGAGCGCCCGCAGGTAAGCAGAGTGCTTTCCGTTGGGTGCATTGCGCCATGTCGTGACGCATGCGGACCACTTGCAGGGGTGTGCGTTCAAGCGCTGTTGGCGGCGCCGAAACTGAGGCAACGCGATGATGAAAAAGAAACTGGATCCGCTGCGATGGCGGAGTGCAGGATGGCGGCGCAGTGGCGTAACCGCTGCCGGGCGTGGAACCCCGAAATGAAACAAGAAGGCTGCCTGCCGTGACTACGGCGGGCGGTGCGCGGCGGCCGCATGGCCCACCGGCTCTTTCTTCTTGTTTCAGCCGAAGTTCCACCCGCGTATCGCCCGCCACCTACGGGTGGCCCACTCTTGCAGGAGCCATCGCATGTCACCTGAAGCACCCACCATCACCAACGAAGTGGAATCGCTGTTCTTCCGGCTGGAACACGCCCTGTACACCGCCGAAGGCATGGCGACGATGATCAACGAGAACGAACCGCCGGACCCGGCGGCGCATGGCCGGCCGGGCTACAACGTGCACAAGGTCAGCTCGGCCATCATTGCTGTCAGCCAGCGCGGCCGCCGGTTGCTGGGTGAACTGCGCGCACACCACGGCCCCATGACGTTGCATTGAGGCCCGGGTGGGTAGAGCCGAGCCCATGCTCGGCTGCCCTCTCAGCCGAGCATGGGCTCGGCTCTACAGACACAGCAGTCGAGCAAGCTCGACGCTACTGCAGGCCGCCGCTGACGCGCTCCAGCGCCTGCCGGTAGCGCCGGCTGCCGAACAGGCCGCGCTGCAGCGTCGTGCGCAGCGCCAGCACGTCCTCATTGTCCGGCTGCTGCGCGCAGGCGCGCTCGGCCCAGAACACCGCCCGGTCGAAGTCGTGCTCGCTGCGTGCGGCGTAGTACTGCGCCAGCATCCAGGCGGCCTGCGTCCACGCCTGGCCAGCCCAGAATTCGAGGGTCTCCAGCAGGCGTGGCAGGCGACCTTCGGCAGGCACCTGCGTGCGCAGGTAATAACCGACGCCGGCCACGCAGCTGCGCACCCGACGCTGCAGGCGCTCGCCCCACTCCTCTTCGGTCGCAGCCAGTTCCAGGCAGCGCAGCTCGCAGGCGTTGGACAGATGCACCAGTTCGTCCACACCCATGCCCGCAATGCCGCCCTCCTCCAGCCCGCGGTCGTAGACCAGGCTGAGGTTGTAGAGCGCGCGGCCACTGTCCTGCTCCGCTGCGCGGCGGTACCACTGGATGGCCAGCGCAGGATCGTAGGCCGGCGCATGCTCGAAATAGTGGTAGCCCAGCGCGGCCTGCATTTCCGGGAAGCCCAGCTCGGCACCGACCTGCGCCATGTGCAGCAGCGCGGTGTGCTGCAGCGTTTCGTCGAAGGCGTAATAGACGTCGTTGAACGGGCAGTCCGCGCCAGGCGCAGGCACCGCCATCAGCGCCGCCGCATGGCGATAGGCCACCTCGGCCTGTGCTGCATCCGGCGTCACGCCGCACCAGCCTGTGTCGCGCAGTACGCCCTGCATCACCGCTGCCCAGGCAGAATTGCGCCACTGCCGCGCTACGACCGGCGCCAGCCATTCGCCCATGCCGGTGGCGGCAGCCGCGTGCAGCATGCGCATCAACTGATGGTCATCAAACCCGCGCGGCACGCTGGGGTCGGCCGCCTGCGCATAATGCGCCGCGGCCATATCGGTGTTGTCCACCCGCGATGCAAGTTCGGCCAGCTGCAGGTGGATGCCCGTCCGCTCCAGTGCCGACTGCGGCTGCGCCAGCAGTTCCATCCCGCGCGCAAACGCTTGCTGCACCGCGCCGTGGTTGCCGGTATCGATGCTGTCCACGTCGATGGCGTCCAGCCAGGCGACCATCCGCAGCTGGTTGCGCTGCGATGCGTCGAGGCCTTCGGCCAGGGGGCCATCGGCCAGCGCCAGGATCTCGTCATGGCTGCCACCCCAACGTGGCGTGCGCAGCCGCGCGTAGGTGTCCAGCAACGGCAGACCATGGCCGGCGGCCTCCAGGCCCATCTGCAGCCAGGCCAGCGCCGGCTCCGGCGAAGTGCCGTGCCCCTCGATCGGGTCGCCATCCTCGTCCAGCTCCGGCGGCGGCGGAATCGCGGCCCCCCAGGAAGCGGGCAACGCTGCTGGCAGCGCCGGCAGGCGGGGTGCCTCGGCCATCCACGCACCCAGCAGTGCCTGCATGTCGCGCCAGGGGCCGGCGCCATCGGCGGGATGGAAGCCATCATGCATCCAGTCGCTCATCCACACGGGAACGCCGAATGCCGCCACGCTGCGCATCAGCTGGTGCAGCAGCGGCCAGCACAGCGGTCCACGATCGGCCAGGGCGATGGCATGCACGAACAGCGCGGTCTGCGCGGCGTGCACGCTCGACCAGGCGCCCTCGCCCACCGAAGCAGTCCAGCCGGAGCCGCGCGCATCGACGGCGATGCGGTCCCAGACCAGCGCTGCCAGCAGCAGCGGCGCGTCGGCCTGCGGCGAGACCTGCTGCCAGGCAGCCAATGCCTGCCACAACGTGTTGATCGGCAGCGCCTGCGGAGGCGCCAGCAGGGCGAGCGCGCGCGCACCGCCATCGGCGTCCTGCGGCGCGAGGAGTTCAGGCAAGGCGGACTCGATGGCCTCGAAGCGATGGGCGAGCAGGTCATCCCAGATCGCGGGTGCGGCACGACGCCGCAGTGATTCAACGGAAAGCGGAGAGGTCATCAGGATTCAAGCAGAGCGACAGCACGCGCGGAGTATAGCGCTGCGGCGGGGTCGTGCTTCGGGTTTGCTTTGGTAGTGGTCAAGCTTGCTTGACCGCCTTTTGCCGTTCCGTCGAGCAAGCTCGACGCCTACCAGAGCAAGAGGCGAAGGCAGGAACAGTCGAGCACGCCCGACGCTACGTCGGCAGCGCCGCCACCAGCGTGGACAGATCCGCGCTGTCCACCGGCCGCACTACGCGGGCCACTTCCTGGCCGTCGCGCAGCAGCACGACAGTGGGCCACAGCTTTACCTGGAATGAGCGGCCCAACGGCTTGCCCTTGCCATCTTCAATTTTCCAGTGCGGCAGGTCATGCGCGTCCACGAAGGCCTGCAGCGCCGGCTGCGCGGCCTGGCAGTGGCCGCACCAGGGCGCGCCGAACTCGATCAGCAGCCAACCCGCCTGCGCATCGACATCGCTGCGGGCCGGCTCGACGGCCTGGTGGTCGCGCATGAACGGCATGCGGTTACGCCGCCAGTGCGCGCTGGATGTCTTCCAGCGGCGCGTTGGTGAAGTTCTTGGCGAGATCATCCAGCAGTCGCGCCTGCGCTTCCTTGTGCAGCAGCGGGCGGATGCGGCCCAGGGTGATCGGGTCAGCCACCAGGATCAGGTGCGTATAGCGGTTCTTCAACGCATCCTCATTCAACTGTTCGGCCACCTGCTTGGCGAACGTGGCTTCGTTGAGCTGGGAAATGGACATGTCCTTCGGCACAGCACCGGAAGGGCCTTGGCCCGACACGCCCTGCTCGCTGATGTCCTGCAGGCGCAGCTCGCCTTCCTGCTTCAGCGTCAGCTGATGATCGGTGCCGACGTTGGTGAACACGCGTGCCGAGCCACCATCGGTGACGACGACAAGGGTACCTTCGGGAATGCGACGGGTCATGCGATGCTCCGGTTGCGTTGGTTCGCCACCACCGTAAAGGCTGCGTTGTGAGCGATGCGGCCACACTGCGTCCACAGCATGTCATCACGACACACACATGAACAGGCACGCTGGAACACAGCGTCCGCGCGTGACCGCTTCGCTGCATGTTCACGCCGTAACCGTTATCATGAACGGATGATCGACACGACGTACTACGTGACAGGCACGCCTGTTACGTGGGAAGCACGGCCGACCGGCGTACCGCTTGCCACACCCGCTCCCACCCCGCCATTCCTCCGCCGCGCGCAGGATCCGGGTGGATGACACCGCTCAGGCGTCGTTCTTCGCTGCTTCTCCCGATGTGCACCCTGCCCGCCTGAACTGATCAGCCTGCGCTGATCGGCAGCAGCTGCCATCGCGGCTGGCCCGGATCTTTGATCTTCACCAGCCCTCGCCGATCCACGGCGTAGTTTCCCGTGCGTGGTCTTTTCCCGTACGTCCTGGTCCAGCGTGGACCGCCCGCACCGATGCCCCTGCGCCAGTTGCGCCAGCATCGCCGTTTCCGATTCTCGGGACACACCACACCGCCTATTCCGCACTCCAATCCAAGAACAGAAAGGACGTCCCATGCAGGACAACCCCGATGCCCATGCCCATTTCGGCTGGTTCAAGCGCCGCCGCCACCTGAAGGTCGACGAGATCACCGTCGTCGACAAGCCCATGCTCAAGCGCGCCGTCGGTGCCGCTGCACTGGGCAACGCGATGGAATGGTTCGACTTCGGCGTCTACGGCTACCTTGCCGTGACCATTGGCCAGGTCTTCTTCCCCTCCAGCAACCCCACCGCGCAGGTCATCGCCGCCTTTGCCACCTTCACCGTGGCGTTCCTGGTGCGCCCGCTGGGCGGCCTGGTGTTCGGCCCGCTGGGTGACCGCTACGGGCGGCAGAAAGTGCTGGCGTTCACCATGATCCTGATGGCGCTGGGCACCTTTGCCATCGGCCTGATTCCCTCCTACGAGCGCATCGGCATCTGGGCGCCGGTCCTGCTGCTGCTCGCGCGCGTCGTGCAGGGCTTCTCCACCGGCGGCGAGTACGGCGGCGCGGCGACCTTCATCGCCGAATATTCCACCGACCGCAACCGCGGCCTGATGGGCAGCTGGCTGGAGTTCGGCACGCTGGGCGGCTACATCGCCGGTGCAGGCACTGTCACCGCGCTGCACATGCTGTTGAGCAGCGAGGACATGCTGGACTGGGGCTGGCGCATTCCGTTCCTGGTGGCCGGCCCGCTGGGCCTGCTCGGCCTGTACATGCGCATGAAGCTGGAAGAAACCCCGGCCTTCCGCGCCTTTGCCGAAGAAGCCGAGAAGCGCGAGCACGACCGCCCGGGCCTGGGGGACCTGTTCCGCGTGCATGGCCGCCAGCTGCTGGTGTGCATGGGCCTGGTGCTGGTGTTCAACGTCACCGACTACATGCTGCTGACCTACATGCCCAGCTACCTGAGCGTGACCATGGGGTATGCCGAGAGCAAGGGCCTGCTGCTGATCATCATCGTGATGCTGGTGATGATGCCGCTGAACATCGTCGGCGGGCTTTTCAGCGACAAGCTGGGCCGCCGGCCGATGATCATCGGTGCCTGCATCGCGCTGCTGGTGCTGGCCGTGCCCTGCCTGCTGCTGATCGGCAGCGGCAATGACTGGCTGATCTTCCTCGGCCTGATGCTGCTCGGCCTGGCCCTGGTGTGCTTCACCAGCTCGATGCCCTCCACGCTGCCGGCGCTGTTCTACACGCCGGTGCGCTACAGCGCACTGTCGATCGCCTTCAACGTGTCGGTCTCGCTGTTCGGTGGCACCACGCCGCTGGTCACCGCCTGGCTGGTCGAACGCACGGGCGACCCGCTGGTGCCGGCCTACTACCTGATGATTGCGGCGGTGATCGGCCTGGTCACCATGGTGTTCGTGAAGGAGACGGCGAACATGCCGCTGCGCGGTTCACCGCCGGCCGTGGCCAGCGACAAGGAAGCCGCTGCGCTGCTCAAGAGCGATGTACCGGTGACCGTGGACCCGACCCTGCCGCCGCTGCCGGACGCCGGTGACGGCGAGGCACCCAAGCCTGCCTGAGGCATCGCAGGCGCCCGCGCATGGGTCGTGAAAGCGGCCCATGCCGGCCCTGCACTGGCGGATAACCGCAATCACGCATGCTGGCTTCATCCCTGATGGAGCCAGCCATGCGCCCGCTACTTTCCCCCGTTCCGTTCCATGCCGGCATGGAGCAGCCCGAGGCTGACGAAGCTGAGACCATCGATGCGTTGCGCGATGTGTTCCTGGACATGGCCCGCACGGTCGCCGCCGCTGAAGGCCACGCGCATCGCGCCGTGCACGCCAAGGGCCAGGCCCTGCTGAAGGGAAAGCTGCAGATAGCAGACAACCTGCCAGAGGAGCTCGCACATGGACTGTTTGCCGCGCCGGGCGCGTATGAAGCGGTCGTGCGCTTCTCTTCCCCGCCTGCCGAGCAGCTGCCGGACACGGTGTCCACGCCACGTGCGATTGCGCTGAAGATTCTTGGCGTGCCGGGCGAGCGCGTGGCGGAAAGCGAAGAACAGCACAGCCAGGACTTCCTGATGGTCAACGGCCCGGCCTTCACCAGCCCGGGCCCCAAGGGCTTCCTCCGCTCCACCAAGCTGCTGGCGGCAACCACCGAGCGCATGCCGCGAACCAAGGCAGTGATTTCAGCCGCCCTGCGTGGCGGCGAGCGGCTGCTGGAAGCCGCCGGCGGCGGCAGCGGCAAGATCAAGGGAATGGGTGGCGAACCGCAGACCCACCCGATGGGCGAAACCTTCTTCAGCCAGGTGCCGTTCCGCTTCGGCCCCTATGTGGCCAAGTTCTGCCTTCGCCCCGTCTCAGCGACGTTGCAGTCGCTCAGCGGTGCGCCCGTGGAGAACAGCGAGGACAGCCAGCGCGATGCCATCCAGGACGCGCTTGCCAGCGGCCGCACTGAGCTTGTCTGGGAACTGTGTGCACAGCTGTGCCGTGACGAGCAGACGATGCCCATCGAGGATGCCTCGGTGGAATGGCCGCAGGAGCAGAGCCCGTTCATTGCAGTGGCTACGCTGCACGTTCCACCCCAGGTGAGCTGGGACGACGCCGAGTCACCGGGCATCGAGGACCGCCTGGCCTTCAGCCCATGGCACGCACTGCAGGCGCACCGGCCATTGGGCGCTTTGAATCGGGCACGCCGCGTGGTGATGGCTGCTTCGCGCGCGCATCGCTCGCAGCACAATGGCTGCCCGCTGCATGAGCCGCTTCCCGGCGCGTAGCCGGCCGCGACGCGTCAACCCGTTGCTGGTGCGTCGGTCTGCAGCAGGCTGTCGCGGTCCCGCAGTGGGAAGCGGATGTGGGCATCCACGCCGTCGGCACGGAACAGCAGCTGCCCGCTGCCCGCCAGCTCGTAGGGCACCCGCTTCTCGATGAGCGAGCAGCCCAGCCCGCGACGCTGCGGTGGCGACCAGCCGTCCACAGGCGAATGCCGTTCGCACCAGTGCAGGGCCAGCCATGGGCTGCTCCCCTCCTGCGCCTGCACGGACCACGAAACGTCGATGCGGCCATCGCTGCGGATGGCCCCGTACTTGAGCGCGTTGGTCGCCAGCTCATGCACGGCCAGCGAGAGCACTTCGGCGGCCTTCGGCGGTAGCAGCACGTCAGGGCCATCCAGCTGATACTGGTCGGAACGGTGCACCTGCACCGATATTTCCTCGTCCAGCATGCCGCGCAGGCAGACCCCCGCGTTGTCCGCGCGGGTCAGCAGCGCCTGCGTGCGGGCCAGTGACATCAACCGCCCGCACAAGCGCTCGGCATACTCCTCGACGCTGCCCACGGTTTCCTGCGTGCGCCATGCAATGGCGTGGATCATTGCCATGATGTTGCGCACCCGGTGCTGCAGCTCGGCCAGCAGCACGGCCTGGCGCTCGGTGGCACGCTTCAGCGTATCGATGTCGATGGCGATGGCGAACACACCGGTGACTTCGCCCTGCGCATCCCGCAGCGGCGCTGCCGCGATGCGTGTCCACCGCACCTGTCCATCCTCGTGGGTGAACTGGAATTCCAGCCCCGGCACGACCGTGTCGCCGCGAAGCGCGCGCGCTACGGCGAAGTCTTCCGGGCCGATCAGGCTGCCATCCTCATGCCAGCCCTGCCAGCGCGGCATGTTGCGGCTGTCGCGTGACGGCAGTTCGCCGCTGGGCAGGTAGGCGCGCATCTGCTCGTTGGACTGCAGTACCCGGCCTTCGGTATCGACGATGCACAGTCCCACCGGAAGCATCTGGAAGGCCAGTGACAGGCGCTCGTCACTCTGCCGCCTGCGTCGCTGTTCATCTTCACGTGCAGCGTGCGCGGCATGCGCGGCGGTCGTCTCGAACATCGTGACGAGCACGCCATCGATGCGCCCGTACGCATCACGGATGGGGCTGTAGGTAATGGTGAACCAGATGTCTTCCAGTACCCCCTGCCGGGCAAGCGGATACAGCTTGTCCTCGTAGGTGATGGTTTCGCCCTGCCATACCCGTGCATAGATGGGGCCGTTGATGTGCCACACCTCGGGCCAGCAGATGCGGGTCGCCTGGCCCAGGCCGTGCGGGTGCTTGTCGGCCAGGATCTCGGCATAACCGTCGTTGTACAGCTGGACCAGTTCTTCGCCCCACAGCACGATCATCGGGAAGCCGTGGGCCAGCATCAGGTCAACCGTTGCCCGCAGATGCGGTGCCCACTCGTCGCGTGCACCCAGCGGCGTCGCCGACCAGTCGTGCCCGGCGATCCGTTCGGCCATGCCACCGCGCAGCGCGTGCAGCGGCGGCGACGCGGGCAGCACCGGCGTCGTGGCGACGGGCGCGCTCAGCTCCATCCGGCTAGCCATGTGGCACCTTCAACTGCCACCTGCGGTGGCTCGGCGGGCATGCACCAGTGTCTCCAGCTGCTGGGCCAGCGCCTGGATGTGGTAGGGCTTGGCGCAGCGAGGCGTATCGGCAAAGCGGCTGGGCACGTTGTCGTCATAGCCGGAGGTCAGCAGGAACGGAATGCCTGCGGCCGCCAGCCGATCCGCCAGGGGGTAGACCTGCTCGCCCCCCAGGTTGATATCCAGGAGGGCGACATCGATGGGCTGCTCCTCGAACAGCCTGTTCAGCGCGGCCAGGTCGCCGGCGGGGCCCACGATGTGCACGCCCTTCAGTTCCAGATAGTCGACCAGGAACATGGCAGTGGCGAATTCATCTTCCGCCACCAGCACACGCACCCCTTGCAGGCCCGGGTTATCAACGGCTCCCAACACGTACAACGCTCCTGTCCAGGCGGCACCTCCGTCTGTTGCAGGCAAAGGGTGGCCAATCGGCCTACAAGATCGCGTGACGACAGGACCACGTACCGGTGCCGGGCCGTCGGCGGTACCATTTCCGGGCCTCCACTTTCCTGTGCCCCCAATGGCCTACGCACGCATCACCTCCACCGCCGACAACTACCTGCACCACGTCAGCAACGGCACGTATTCCGTTGATGCCGACGAACCGGCGTCGCTGGGCGGCCAGGGCCGCGGCTTCGCCCCCTTCGACCTGTACCTGGCCTCGCTGGCCTCATGTACGGCCATCACCCTGCGCATGTATGCCCAGCGCAAGGGCTGGGAGCTGGGCGAATTCCACGCTGAACTGCGCTCGGAGCGCGACGCGGACGGTCGCCTGCATGTGCACCGGGTGCTGCACGCCAGCGCGGAACTGAGCGATGCGCAGTGGTCGCGGCTGCTGGAGGTGGTGGAAAAGACCCCGGTGACCCTGGTGATGCGCGAGGGTGCCCGCATCACCAGCGAGCGCGGGCAGGTGGGCTGAGGGCCGGAGCTCAGAGCGGCAGTTCGGTGGTCTGCTTGATCCGCTGCATCGGGATCTCGGTCTTGGTGTTCTGCACGCCCGCGATGCGGTTCAGGTGCCGGATCTGGAACTGCCGGTACGCATCCAGGTCCGCCACGGCCACCCGCAGCAGGAAGTCACAGTCACCGGCCATCAGGTGGCACTCGAGCACCTCGGGGAAAGACTTGATGCTGTTGATGAAGTGGTTGGTGGTGTCCTCGTCCTGCCCGCGCAGCCACACCCGCACGAACACCGTGAAGCCGCGCCCGACTTTGGCCGGATTGAGCAGCGCCACGTAGCGGTCGATGTAGCCCCCCTCCTCCAGCAGCCGCACCCGGCGCAGGCAAGCCGATGGAGACAGGCCAACCTGCCGGGCAAGCTCCAGGTTCTGCAGCCGCCCGTCACGTTGCAGGGCATCGAGGATGCGGCGGTCCAGGCTGTCGAGCTCGTTCTGCATGGGATTTCACTGGAATGGCGATGGCGCGCACAGGATTGCAGATATTCGGATCATCACGGCATCAACGCAACCCGATTCGAGGGGCTGGCCGTTAGCATGGTCGTCCCCCACCTGCGATCGCTCCATGGACGCCCGCACCACCCTGCCCCTGCCCGACCCCGCCTGCGACACCGCGCCCCGTGCCGAATTCCTGCGTGGCCTGCGCGCCGCCATTCCGGTGATGATCGGCTTCCTTCCCTTTGCCCTGGTGCTGGGTGCCCAGGCCGCGCAGAAGGGCCTGACCGCGCTGGAAGTGCCGCTGATGACAGGCCTCAATTTCGCTGGCGGCTCCGAATTCGCTGCGGTGGAACTGTGGACCTCGCCGCCGCACATTGCCCTGATCGTGGCCATCACCGCCCTGGTCAACAGCCGCCACCTGCTGATGGGCGCCAGCCTCGCCCCATTGCTGCAGCAGCTGCCGCGGCGCCGGGTCCTGCCCGCGCTGTTTTTCATGTGCGATGAAAGCTGGGCGCTGGGCGTGGCCGATGCGCGGCACCGTGGGCGCGGCTTCAGCCTGGCCTATTACCTGGGAGTCTCGGCGGGGCTGTACACGGTCTGGGTGGTGTTCACCACGCTGGGCGCGCTGGTCGGGCCGCTGCTGGGCGACATCCACGCCTATGGGTTCGACATGGCCTTCCCGGCCGTGTTCCTGGTGCTGCTGCGCGGCATGTGGCAGGGCATGAAGGCCGCTCGCCCCTGGCTGGTCAGCCTGCTGGTGGCCGCAGGCACCTACCTGCTGGTGCCCGGCGCGTGGTACGTGGCCAGCGGTGCGCTGGCCGGGCTTGCCGCCGCGTGGCTGCTGGCGGAGGACGCGGCATGATCCTCGGCGGACTGATCCACTGGACCTCCTTGCTGACCATCGTGCTGATGGCGGCCGTGACCTACCTCACCCGCATCCTTGGCTACCTGGCCCTGCGCAACCGCACCCTCAGCAAGCGCGCGGTAACGGTGATGGAAGCGGCGCCGGGCTGCGTGCTGATCTCGGTGATCGCACCGGACTTCGTTTCCAGCCATCCGGCCGATCTTGCCGCGCTGGCGATCACCCTGCTGGCTGCCACGCGGTGGTCGATGCTGCCGACGGTGCTGATCGGTGTCGTTTCGGCCGGAGTATTGCGCTACGTGATGGGGTGAACGGCCCGCCGGGCATGGCCCGGCGCTACTGATTCCACGCCATCACCCTGCGCTGCTGGAGGCCAGCAGGCACAGGCTCCGCGCAGGCAGCGTCCACTGCCCTTCCTCGTCCATCTCCAGTGGCGCATCGTCGGTCTGCAGCACCACGCGACGGAATGACAGGGTCTCGTCGGACGGCCTGAACCGCTGTGGCTGGTCACCCGGGTTCAGCAGCAGGGCCAGACTGACATGGCGCCCTGGCTCACGCAGCCCGCTGTCCGGGCTGCGTCCATCCAGCACGATCAGCAACGCCCGCTGCTCCGGGTTGTGCCAATCCCCCTCGCCCATCGGCTGCCCATCGGGCCTGCGCCACTCGATATCGCGCATTCCAAGCGATTCGTCGTAGTCTCCGGTGAGAAAACGATTGCGCCGCAGCAGCCCGTAGCGGCGCCGCAGTGCCAGGGCACGCCGCACGAAGGCCGCCTGCGCCTGCGGCCCCGGCTGCGCCGCACGCTCCCAGTCAATCCAGCTCAGTGGATTGTCCTGGCAATAGGCGTTGTTGTTGCCTTGCTGCGAATGACCAAACTCATCGCCCGCCAGCAGCATCGGCGTGCCCTGTGCGAGCAGCAGCGTACCGAGCAGATTGCGCATCTGCCGCGAACGCAGGGCGAGGATGCCCTCATCGTCCGTATCGCCTTCCACGCCGTGGTTGCACGACAGGTTGTGGGAATGGCCATCGCGGTTGTCCTCGCCATTGGCCTCATTGTGGCGGTCGCTGTAGCTCACCAGATCGTGCAGGGTGTAGCCATCGTGCGCGGTGACCAGATTGATGCTGGCCGACGGCCGACGGCCGTGATGGTCGAACAGATCGGCAGAGCCGGTAAAGCGCGCCGCGAACTCCGGCAACTGGCCAGCATCCCCGCGCCACAGCGCTCGGGTGGTGTCACGGAACCGGTCATTCCACTCGGCCCATCCCGGCGGGAACTGACCCAGCTGGTAGCCGCCGGGCCCGATGTCCCACGGTTCGGCGATCAGCTTGACCTGGCTCAGCACCGGATCCTGGCGCACCGCATCCAGGAAGCTGCCCGACGGGTCAAAGCCATGCCGCTCGCGGCCGAGGATGGTGGCCAGGTCGAAGCGGAAGCCATCGACGCGCATCTCGGTCACCCAGTACCGCAGCGAATCCATCACCATGCGCAGCGCACCGGCATTGGTCAGGTCGAAGGTGTTGCCCGTGCCGGTATCGTTGATATAGAAGCGCCGGTCATCGGCCAGGCGATAGTAGCTGGCATTGTCGATGCCCTTGAACGAGAGCGTCGGCCCCAGTTCATTGCCTTCGGCGGTGTGGTTGTAGACCACGTCCAGGATCACTTCGATGCCCGCGCTGTGCAGGCGGGCGATCATCTGCTTGAACTCAGCCACCGTCTCCAGCGACAGGTAGCGCGGCTGCGGCGCGAAGAAGCCGATGGTATTGTAGCCCCAGTAGTTGCGCAGGCCGCGCTCCAGCAATTGCTGGTCGTCCACATAGGCATGCACAGGCAGCAGCTCGATAGCCGTTACGCCCAGATGCACCAGGTGGTCCACCACCGCATCGTGCCGCAGCGCCGAGAACGTGCCGCGCTCGGCGTGGGGGACGCCGGGATGCTGCATGGTCAGGCCGCGCACGTGCGCCTCATAGATGACCGAGCGATCCCACGGTGTAGCGGGCGCGCGCTCGCTGCCCCAGCTGAAGGCCGGGTCGATCACCGCGCAGCGCGGCATGTACGGCGCGCTGTCGCGGCGGTCGAAGCTCAGGTCGGCGTCGCGGTGTCCCAGCGTATAGCCGAACAGCTGCGGCGCCCACTTGATCTCGCCCACGATCTGCTTGGCATACGGGTCCAGCAGCAGCTTGTTCGGATTGAAGCGATGTCCATCCTGCGGCGCATAGGGGCCATGCACGCGGTATCCATAGCGCTGGCCCGGGCGCACGTCCGGCAGGTAGCCGTGCCAGACCTCGTTGGTGTACTCCGGCAGGACGATGCGCTCGATCTCGCGGTTGCGCGCATCGAAAAGGCACAGCTCCACCTTGGTGGCATGCCGAGAGTACAGTGCGAAATTCACCCCCAGCCCATCCCAGGTCGCGCCCAGCGGGAACGGCCTGCCCTCGCGAACGCGCGAGCTCTGTGTCCACTTACGGGTTGCCATCGTTCTCGTCCTTACCCGCATGAAGCGCTGCTATCTCTGCTTCCACCAAACGCTCGGCCATGTGCCAATGACGTTGTTCCTGCTCATCCGGGCGGCCCTCGGCCTCCCAGATCTGGTGCGCCAGCATTTCGATGCGGCGGCGTCGTTCACTGCTGTCCATCTGCCCCACTCTCCTGGCTGATCCACACCGCCACGGGGCTGCCGGCAAACAGCAGCGCATCCGAGGCAGAACCGTTGAAAATCTCCGTGCGACCGTCCAGCACGTTGCGCATCGTTCGTTGCGGAACCCCAGTCACGCGCTGCTCCGCATCCTCTCTCCACGCAAGGGCAGGGCCAGGGCACCGCGCTGCGCTCGCCCTGCGCACCGCCACCAGCAGCACCTGCCCTGCATGCTCACGCACGAAGACCAGATCTGCCGAAGCGGGATCGGACAGGGCCTGCAGAGCGCCGTACCGGAACAACGCCGGATGCTCGCGCCGCAGCTGCAGCAGCCGCGACAGCAGGCGCATCTTCGGCGTTCCCTCATGCCAGTGCTGCAGCAACTCCGTCCACGCTCGATCATCAGCCAATGCCTGTGCGCGCCGTGCGAAATCCACGGGGCGTCGGTTGTCCGGATCGACCAGACTGAGATCCCAGAACTCGGTGCCCTGGTAGATATCGGGAACACCCGGCAGGCACAGCTGCAGGCACAGCTGTACAAGTCCGTTGCTGGCTCCGGCGGCCGCCCGCGTCCTCACGAAATCAGCCAGTGCATCGCGCACGCCCTGCAGTTCGCTGGCGTGCATCAGGTCCTGCAGCCACTGCTGCGCGGCATCTTCAACGGCGAGATCGGGATCGAGCCAGTTGCTGATCCGCTTGCCTTCGCGCAGCGCCTTGCGCAGCCACTGGTCCATGCGCTTCGGGAAGTCCGCGGCGGGCGCACCGTGCATCGGCCAGGCGCCGACCAGCGCCTGCCACAGTGCATAGCTTTCGGCAGCGGGCAATGGCATCGGCATGGACGCAGCCGCGCACTGCTGCTCCCACTCGGCCAGCGCCGACTGCCATGCCCCGACGTCGGCGCTGATCAGCGCCAGGCGCGCACGCGAATCCGGGCCGCGTTTATGGTCGTGCGTGGCCAAGGCCAGCATCGCCAGGGGGTGCTGGCGCGCACGGGCCTGGGAGAGTTCAATCAGTGCATCGCTCCCAAGCCCGACGCGCTGCGGATCGCTGCCAACCTCGTTGCGCGACAGCGCACGGTAGTAGCGATAGAACGCCGTGTCTTCCACCGCCTTGGCATTGAGCGGTGCCGAGAGCTGGCCAAACCGCACGCGCAGTTCGTGGCCCTCGGGCGCCTGCAGGGCGCTGACCAGCAGGCTCACGGCCCCGCGCCCCGCAGCGTCGAGACCCTGCACGGCAGCCGCTTCGGCCTTGGCCAGGACATTCCGCTCGGTCGCCGTCTGCAGCGTATAGGGGCGATAGACAGGATAGTGTCTTAACAGCGCACAGACTGCCCGGCGCAACATCGCCTCGCTGATGTCGCCGAGGCCTGCTGCCTCACCCATTGTCTTCCGAACACAGACCAGCAGGCGCTGCAGGTCTGCGTGCAGCGATCCATCCAGCAGTGCATCGCGGGCCGCCTGCTGCACCTGCTCGAGACTGCGCATATCGCCCGAGCGCGCCTGCCACTGCTCAGCCAAGGCCTGCGCCGAATTCTGTTCGTGCAGCCATGCACCGGCCTGATCCATGAAGTCGTAGCCCGTAGTGCCATCGCACGCCCAGCCGGCGGGCAGAGCCTCACCCTCGGCGAGGATTTTTTCCACGTGCAGGGTGATGTCCGCACCACGACGACCGCCTGCTTCAGCGGCGGCATCGAGATGTGCGCGCAGCCGCTGCAGGTAGCCGCCCGGATCGGCCAGACCGTCGATGTGGTCGATCCTCAGGCCATCCACCCAGCCCTCGCGTACCAGCCGCAGCGGCAGCGCGTGCACGGCATCGAAGACGTCCTCGCGCTCGACCCGCAACGCGGCAAGCGAGGTGATGTCGAAGAAGCGCCGGTAGTTGACCTGGTCGCCCCCGGTGCGCCACCAGGCCAGTTGATAGTGCTGCCGCTGCAGGAGCATGTGCATGCGCTCCGCGGAGCGGTTGCAGCGCTCGATCCAGCCCTGGCGCGCGCCAGGCTGCAACGGATAGCTGCGCGGAGACAACGGCAGGCGCAGATCATGATGGACCAGGAGAGGCTGGTCCTTGATGTTCTCCACCCGCAGAGCGCCAGCCTTGACGGCCTCCTGCAGCGGCCGGTCGAGCACGGGCAGCCAGAGCCGCTGACCCGCGCCGACCGCCTCCCAGTCGATGTCGAACCACTGCGCATGCCGGCTGCGGCGCCCGTGCATCAGCACGTCCGACCACCACGGATTCTGCGGTGCGGCGGCCAGATGGTTGGGTACGATATCCAGCAGCAGGCCCAGGCCGCGTGCGCGTGCCCGCTGTGCCAGCCGCAGGAAGCCGCCCTCCCCGCCCAGCTCTTGATTGATGAGGGTAGGATCGATGCCGTCGTAACCGTGGGTCGAGCCCGGCATCGAGGCTGCAATGGGCGAGAGGTAGAGGTGACTGACCCCGAGGTCGGCGAAGTAGCCCACCTGTGCCGCCGCTGCGTCGAAATCAAAGCCCCTGTGCAGCTGCAGCCGCGCGGTCGCGCGCAACGCGGTCATGCCATGGCTCCATCACGGCCGACGCTGATGCGCTGCAGGCGCGCCTGCAACGCAGGCTCATCCCACTGCAGGGGCAGCCGGCGGCGCCAGTTCGGATGGCCGCCGGCGGTTCCCGGCAGATTGACCTGTGCGCGCAGGCCCAGCGCGTCCTCCAAGGGAAGCAGGGCCAGTCGCGATGGGGTGCTGGCCAGCAGGTCCAGTGCTTCGTCTTCCACGTCGTCTCCATCAATGATCTTTGCAAGTGCCGCTGCATCCTGCCGACGCTGTCCCAACGCTGCAGGCAGGCCTTCGATTTCGCCCAGGCGCGCCCGCCAGCGCAGGTCACGCCCGCGCAGCCAGCCACGTAGCGGTGGCAGATCGTGGGTGGACGGCATGGCGACCGCATCGCGGCGCCAGCGTTCGGCAGGCAGGAAGCCCGCCGCATCGCGGGTGAACGGCAGCACATCCACGCCGAGGACGCCGCGCGCGGCCAGCTGCTGGCGGATACCTGCTGGCACCACGCCCAGGTCCTCGCCGATGACCACGCACCGCTGCCGCCACGATTCCAGCACCAGCAGGTTCAACAGGTCCTGCAGCGGGAACTGCAGATAGACGCCTTCACTGGCGGGCGCGCCTTGCGGCAACACCCACAGCCGGTGCAGGCCAAGAATGTGATCGATGCGCACGCCGCCACGGCTGGCCATGACCGCCCGCAGCAGCGTGATGAAAGGCGCATAGCCCTGCCTGCGCAGCGCCAGCGGCGAGAAGCTGGTGATGCCCCATGCCTGGCCTTGGGTATTGAACGCGTCTGGTGGTGCACCCAGTTCCAGGCCGGCCAGCATGGCGCTGGCCTGCGAACGTGCTTCCGCACCGTCGGGTGCGCAGCCCACCGCGAGATCGGCAATCAGGCCAATGGCCGCGCCGTTGCTGCGGGCCTGCGCGTGCAGCTGCGTCCAGCAGCGCTGCGCCACCCACTGTGCGAATGCATGGTCCTGCGCGTCACCGCTGCGCGCGTCGGCCGCCAGGACGCAGTAGTCCCGCAGCGCAGCGCCCGCGTCAGCCTGCCACTGGCAGGTCTCCGCCCACAGGTCGGGCTGCGCCTGCTGCAGATACTGCCGGGTCGAACGCAGCCAGCGCCACTTGAGGTCGGCCGCGCCAGGCCAGTCGATTCGACGCGCGGCGCTGGCCGCTTGCACGCAACGGGCCAAGGCAGAATCTTCCGCGAGTGCCGCGCGGGCTGCCTCCGGTACCGCCTGCACAAGCGATGCCTGCAGCGGGTCCAGCCAGCGACGGTCGCTGGGCGAATAGGGGCTGTAGCCGGCAGTGGGTGGCAAGCCGGCATGCATCGGGCTGAGTGCCAGCGCCTGCCCGCCGTGCTGACGCAGCCGCTGCAGCCAAGGCAGGCAACCCGCGCTGTCGCCAATACCGGCATCGCCTTCGCTGCGCAGGCTGTAGACCTGCGCCGCCAGGCCCCAGCCACGGTCAACCTGTGAGGGCCACCATGCCTTCTCGGGCGCGACCGCAACCGCAATACGACGTTGCCCCTGCTGCCAATGCCAGTACCCGGGCTGCGAGGGTACGCGCCAACGTCCATCGCCCTCCTGACGCGCCACGGACTCCTCCCCGGCTTCGTCCAACCAGCACGCCACGCCCGCAGCGCCGGGCAGGGCCACCGCCTCTCCGCAGATGGCGGTGTGCAGCGGCCTGCCTGCGTCGGCCCTATCCGGCTGCAGCGCCTGCAACACCGCGCGCAGCACGTCCGGCCTTACCTCGCACTGGCGCCCGGAAACATCTTCCCACTGCGGCATCAGCCCGGCTGCGCGCGCGGCGGCCTGCAACGCTGCATCTCGGCTCATGCCGGCAGCCAGCGCAGCTGCAGGCCACCAGCCGGCGGGAGCAGCGCGCCGTTCGGCAGGTCCAGCAGCCGTTGTCCATCAGGAAGGGAATGCGCCAGCTCGGCGGGGCCGGCGTTGATGGCAATCCACCATTGGCCCGCCGGCAGCTGCCAACCCGCCTGCACCGCGCCCGGGCCCAGCACCTTCGCTCCCAGCGAACGGGCCTGCTCCAGGCCTGGCTGCAGGCAGCGCCGACGTAGGCTGAGCAGATCGCGAAGCCATGCAAGCGCCTGCTGCGATGCAATGCCGTCACCCGGTGGGGGCACGTACGAAGCCTGCAGTGTCTCGGGGTCATTCGGGTCGGGGATCCGGGCCCGTGATGCGGCGTCGGCAAACGCGCTGAAGCCTGCGAATTCGCGTCGGCGTCCTTCACGCACCGCCTCATCCAACGGCGCCTGGTAATCGGTGAAGAACAGGAATGGCGCGGTGGCCTGCCATGGCTCACCCATGAACAGCATGGGCACCATGGGTGTGAGTACGGTCAGCGCGGTGGCCATGCGCAGCGCCTGGGGTTCCAGCAACTGGCTCAGCCGGTCGCCAAACGCGCGGTTGCCCACCTGGTCATGGTTCTGCGCGAACACCACGAAACGAGACGGCGGCAGGTCGCCACTGGTCTCGCCGCGGGCTTCGCCCTGCAGGTCGGGCTCGCCCTGCCAGGCAAAGCCCTCGGCCAGGCAGCGCGCCAGCAACGCTTCGGCGCGCCCGGCGTAAGCGGCGTAGTAGCCCTCATGCTCGCCGGTGAGCAGCACGTGCAGGGCATTGTGGAAATCATCATTCCACTGCGCCTGATAGGCACCGCGCAGCCAACGGGCCTGGTTGCGCTCGTTTTCCAGCACCAGATGCGCATGCGGAACCTCGGCGCGGATCGTATCACTGAGCTGCTGCAGGAAGCGGTCATCATCGATGGCGTGCACCGCGTCCAGGCGCAGCCCATCAAACCGGTACTCCTGCAGCCACATCAGCGCATTGTCGATGAAGAAGCGCTGCACCCAGGGCTGCTCGAAGTCAATGGCTTCGCCCCACGGTGTACTGCGGCCGCTGTGGAAGAAGCCCTTGGCATACTGCGCCAGATGGTTGCCCTGCGGCCCGAAGTGGTTGTAGACCACATCCAGCAGCACTGCCAGGCCGGCGGCATGCGCGGCATCGACGAATCGCTTCAGTGCTTCGGGTCCGCCATAGGCTTGTGCCGGGGCGTAGGGAAATACACCGTCATAGCCCCAGTTACGGCTGCCTGGAAACTGCGCCACCGGCATCAGTTCGATGGCGGTAATGCCCGTCGCCGCCAGCATAGGCAGCTGCGCCGTCAGCGCGGCAAATCCGCCGGCTGCCTCGACGTGCACCTCGTAGATCACCATGTCCGGCCAGGCCACGCCGCCCCAGTCCCGCGTCTGCCAGGCATAGGCATCCTCGGCCAGGACGGCGCTTGGGCTTTCAACGCCCTCGGGCTGCCAGCGCGAAGCGGGATCCGGCACCTCGCTGCCATCCGGAAGGCGGAAGCGGTAACGATCGCCCTGCGCCGCTGTCGTACGGATCCAATGCACGCCGTCGGCCTGCCGAAGCATCGGCAATGCGGCGCCGCACAGCACCAGCTCCACCTGGTTGATATCAGGCGCCCACAGCCGGAACTCCACCATCCCCGCGCCCGTTGGCCACGCACCCAGACGACCGGGAGCGGTCATGCGACAACCTGCAGGTACAGCGTCGACATCGGCGGCAGAGTCAGCCGCAGTGATTGCGCGTGCCCGTGCATCGGTCGCGCGTCGGTCGCCACCGCCCCCAGGTTGCCGGCGTTGCCGCCTGCATAATGGTGGCTGTCGGTGTTCAACCGCTCCGACCAAAAGCCGGACTCGGGTACGCCAACGCGGTAGCCTTCGCGCAGCACGGGAGTGAAATTGCTGACCACCAGCATCGCGGGCGCGACGCCTGCCGGGTCCTGGCGGATGAAGGCGTACACGCTGTTGCGGTTGTCGTCGGCGACGCTCCAGGCAAACCCTCGCTCGTCACGCTCGTCCCGATGCAGGACAGGCTGCTGCTGCAGCTGTGCGTTGAGGTCACCGACAAGGCGCATCAGCCCTCCCCCCTCGGCCGTCCCGGCCTGATCCCATTCCAGCGCCCGCTGGTGCGCCCATTCGCCGCGCTGGCCGAATTCAGCGCCCATGAACAGCAGTTTGCTGCCCGGGTGGGCCCACATGAAGGCGTAGTAGGCACGCAACTGGGCAAACTGCTGCTCGCGGTCGCCCGCCATCTTGTTCAGCAGCGAGCCCTTGCCATGCACCACCTCGTCATGCGAAAGCGGCAGCACGAAGCGCTCGGAAAAGGCGTAGACCAGGCCAAAGCTGATTTCGCTATGGTGGTGCAGGCGATGCACCGGATCGCGCTGCAGGTAGTGCAGCGTGTCGTGCATCCATCCCATGTTCCATTTGTGGGTGAATCCCAGCCCGCCGTCGGCTACCGCGTTGGTGACGCCCGGCCACGCCGTGCTCTCCTCGGCGATCACCAGTACATCCGGGAAGCGCTCGCGCAGAGTCTGGTTCATGCGCTGCAGGAACGCCACCGCTTCCAGGTTCTCGCGGCCGCCCTGCGCATTGGGCACCCACTGCCCCTCCGGGCGGCTGTAGTCGCGGTACAGCATTGATGCCACCGCATCCACGCGCAGCCCATCGATGTGGAAGCGCTCGATCCACTCCAGCGCGCTGCCCAAGAGATAGGCAGACACCTCGTTGCGACCGTAGTTGTAGATCAACGTGTCCCAGTCGGCGTGCTTGCCTTCGCGCGGGTCGGCATGCTCGTACAGCGCTGTGCCATCGAAGCAAGCGAGGCCATGGGCATCGTCAGGAAAATGCGCACTGACCCAATCGACGATCACGCCCAGGCTGGCCTGATGGCAGCGGTCGACGAAGCGGGCGAATGCCTCAGGGGTGCCGTAGCGCGCGGTTGGCGCGTAAATGCCCAGCGGCTGGTAGCCCCAGGAGCCACCAAAGGGGTGCTCACTGATGGGCAGAAGTTCGATGTGGGTGAATCCCAGGCCGGTGACGTGGGGAATCAGGCGATCCGCCAGCGCGTCCCAGTCGAGCACGCTGCCGTCCTCGGCACGTTGCCAGGATCCCGCATGCACCTCGTAGATGGATAGCGGCGCAGTGATGCCCAGCTGGCTGCGGCGCTGCAACCACGCCTGGTCGTTCCACTGCAGAGGCGCGGAGGCGACCACCCGCGACGCTGTGGCGGGCGAGCGCTCGGCCCAGCGCGCCATCGGGTCCAGCTTGTCGGGCAGGCTCTGGCCGTCAACGCCGATCACACGGAACTTGTAGCAGTCGCCCGGCTTCACCCCGGGAATGAACAGCTCCCACACGCCGGCGGCGTGCCGCAGCCGCATTGGGTGCCGGTGGCCGTCCCAGCCATTGAAGTCACCCACCACCGCCACACGCCGGGCATTTGGTGCCCATACCGCGAAACGAACGCCCTCGACATCCTGCACGGTCATCTGCGTTGCGCCCAAGGCGCGGACCGCCTCAGCGTCCCCCTGATGGATACGCTGCAGCAGCGCTTCATCCAGCAGCGGGCCGAATGCATAGGCGTCGTGCACCTGCTCGATGCCCTCGGGGAAGTGCAGCGTGAGCAGCGGGATCCCATCCGCGCCTGCAGGCCCCTCATAGAGCCCCGGCAGCGCGGTAGCACACAGGTCCCAGCGGCTGCCCGCTGACTCGACCACCTCGACCCGCTGCGCGCCCGGCACCAGCACGCGCAGGCGGCGGCTACCACTGCCATCAGCATGCGGGCCCAGCCAGGCAAAGGCATCGGCCGGGCCACCCTGCACCAGCGCCTGCAGTTCGTGCGCGACCGGCGTGGCCGCATCGCGCTGCTCTACGTCTTCGTACCCGAACGCCACCACACCCCGTCCTTCGTCATTCATGCAGCCACCTGGCAGGTCTGCTGGTACAGCGCCAGGTAGGCCTTGCCGGCCGCTTCCCAACCGCCCGGACGCAGCATCGCCGCACGTCGCATCGCATGCATCAGTGCAGGCAGGCGGAAAGTGCGCATCGCCCGTTCTACGCAGCGGCGCAGCCCATCGGCATTGGCGCCATGGAACAGGAAGCCGGTCACGCCGTCCTCGACCGTGTCGACCAAGCCACCGGTGGCATGGGCCACGGGCAAGCAGCCAAAGCGTTGCGCGTACATCTGGCTGAGGCCGCAGGGTTCGAAGCGCGAGGGCATCAACAGGAAGTCGGCGCCCGCGAACATCTGCCGCGCCAGGCCCTCCTCAAAGCCGATGAAGGCGCCGACCCGCCCGGGGTAGCGCTGGGCCAGTGCCTGCACCTGCGCTTCCACCTGCGGCTCGCCACCGCCGATCACCACCAGCTGGCCACCGGCCGCCACAATCTGCGGAGCGACGTCACAGGTGATGTCCAGGCCCTTCTGATGGACCAGACGCGAGACCACGGCGAACAGCGGGCCCTGCGAGGGCTTCAGGCCGAATGCCTGGCGCACCGCCTCGGCATTGGCTTCGCGCCCTGCGCACTGGCCGATGCTGAAGCGGGCCTTCAGGTGAATGTCTCGGCGCGGATCCCAGCTGGCGTCGATGCCATTGACGATCCCACTCAGGTGGCCACCGGCAGCGCGTCGCGCCAGCAGTTCGTGCAGCCCACAGCCATCCTCGGCGGCAGTGATCTGCTGCGCATAGTGCAGGCTGACCGTGTTCAGGCGGGTAGCATTGGCAATGCCGCCCTGCAGGAAGGACATGTGGCCATGGAAATGCAGTTCGTCCAGATGCTCCGCAGGCACGCCGAGGGTCGGCGCCAGGGCAAACGGGAACAGGCCCTGGTAGGCCAGGTTGTGGATGGTCAGCAGGGTCGGCACCGCAGTGCGATCCCAGCGCACATAGGCAGCCGCCATCGCCACTGGCCAGTCGTTCAGGTGCAGCAGTTGCGGCGTCCAGTCCAGCCCGGCACGACCGGCGGCCAGTTCCGCAGCGGCATGCGACAAGGTGGCAAAACGCACTGCGTTGTCCTGCCATTCGCGGCCCTGCGCGTCCACATAGGGCGAGCCCTCGCGTTCATACAGCGCGGGCGACAGCAGCACATAGATCGGAAGACCATCGGCCTGGAGCGCCATGGCCACGGTGCAGGCCGGCAGACCGGCACGCCCGGCGACGCGACCTACTTCACGCAGGTGCGGCAGGCGCTGCAGCACTTCAGGGTAGCCCGGCAACAGCACGCGTGCATCGCAACCGGCGCGGACCGCCCGCGGCAGGGCCGCCGCAACATCACCGAGGCCACCGGCCTTGATGAAGTCCGCCATTTCGGTCGCCACGAAAAGGACCCGCTGCACCAGCTCCGGCAGTTCAATCGGCTGTGACGGGCCACGGCGGGTGCCGATGGGCACCAGGTCGAGGGCGGGCAGGACAGTCTCTGCAACGGGATCGTGCAGGGAATCGGCGACGAGGTCGAGGGCCATGGTGAACTTCTCTGAATCAGTCAGGCAGACGCCAGCCGCGCCCATATGGGCGCCAGGTCTGGGAAGGAAGTCGTCGCGGAACGTGGGGGACGTTTGCGTAGGCTTTACACGAATGTGCACTGTTCCATATCAAACATCCGTGAAGCGACGGCGATTTCTTTGTGACAGCGCGGCATCAGCTCAGTACGCATCGTTGGATGCGCACCGCTGTGAGCCCCCTGCGTCACCTGGTCGCAGGGCTTCACGCAACTGCAGTTGACCAATATCAATCCGCGCCGCGTGCCGTGCGCGTATCTCTATGCAGGAACCCCAACGCCGGCGTTACCGGCATCCAAAGGACCTGCGATGAGCTACTCCCCCGACAACGCCCAGCTGCTGAACGCCATGCAGAACGTCATGGTGATCTCCACCACCGACCTGCAGGGCAACATCACCTATGCCAATGACCTGTTCTGCACGCTCACCGGGTTCGCGCGCGAGGAGCTGATCGGCCAGCCGCACAGCATCGTGCGCCACCCCGACGTGCCCAAGGCCGTCTACAAGGACATGTGGGACACCATCAAGGCCGGCAGGACCTGGACCGGCATCGTCCCGAACCTGGGCAAGGGCGGCGTGCTCTACGTGGTCGACACCACCGTGCAGCCGCTGTTCGATGCCGAAGGCAACATCACCTCGTACATCAGCATCCGCCGCGTGGTGAACGACCTGATGCAGAACTACGACCTGGTCGAGTTCAGCAAGGAAAAGTTCGACGACTTCTACGAGGCCGCGTGAACGCCCTCCCGACCAGTACGTCCTTCAGCCGCCTGCTGGTGGGCTTCGCGTCCGAGTCGGGCAATGCCCGCGCCCTGGCCCAGCGCCTCGGCGCGGAGCTGCAGCCGCACGCGCCGCAGGTCCTTCCGTTCAACGACATCGACGTGGCCAGCCTCGGCCACGGCGACGTGCTGCTGGCCATTTCCAGCTCGTTCGGCGATGGCGAACCGCCCGCCAATGGCGAGCAGTTCTTTGAAACGCTGCGCCAGACCCCGATGCTGAGCGGGCTGCGCTACGCCGTGTTCGACCTGGGCGATACCGGCTACCCCAGTTTCTGTGGCTTCACCAAGGCGCTGGACGCCGCACTGAGCGAGCGCCAGGCGCAGCCGCTGCTGCACCGCGTGGATGCCGATCTCGGCTACGAGCAGTTCTTCCAGCAATGGCAGCCGGTGCTGGGCCAGGTGTTGCAGGGGAACCTGGCCGCCGGCCAGGACCTGCGCCTGCAGGTCACCGCCTACGGCGAAGACAACGCCTTTGCCGCGCGCATCGTTGAGCGCCGCCGCTTGAACAGCAGCGACCCCGCTGCGTGGCACGTGCAGCTCGACATTGCCGGCAGCGGCATGGCCTACCGTGCCGGCGACACTCTGCACGTGGTGCCGGACAACGATCCGTCGCTGCTGCAGGCACTGGCAACGTGGTACGGCGATTCCGCGGCAGTGACGGCACTGCAGGACCGCGAGCTGCGCCTGCCCAGCAAGGGCGTGCTGCGCGAACTGGCCCGCCTTGGCGGCAGCGAAACGCTGAAAGGCCTGCTCAAGGTCAGCCAGAAGCGCGAACTGGACGCCTACCTGCACGGCCTGGACGTGCTGGACCTGCTGCAGGATCATGCCACGCCGGACAGCGTCCCGCTGGACCGGCTGTGCAGCATCCTTTCGCCGCGCCTGCCCCGCGCCTACTCCATTGCCTCGCACCCCGGCGATGACCAGGTCAGCCTGTGCGTGCGCGAGGTGCGATATCACCTTCGCGGCCGCGAGCGTTGCGGCACCGCCACCGGCAGCCTGTTGCACGGTGCCGGCCATGCACGCGTGTACTGCCGGTCCAACCCGGGCTTCCACCTGCCCGACGCCGCCGATGCGCCGCTGCTGATGGTCGGTACCGGTACCGGCATCGCACCGCTGATGGGCCTGATGCAGGAACTGCAGGCCGGCACGCACGCGCGCGACGTGCACCTGGTGTTCGGCGAGAAGCACCGGCAACACGATTACCTGTACCGCGAACAATTGGAGGACTGGCACGCACAGGGGCTGCTGGCCGGCCTGCATACCGCCTTCTCGCGTGACGGCACCGGAAAGGTCTACGTGCAGCATGTGCTGCAGCAGCGCGCCGATGACGTGCGTGATCTGCTGGCACGTGGCGGCCACCTGTACCTGTGCGGCAACAAGCGGCACCTGGAAGCAGCGGTGCGTGAGGCCATCGATGCGATCGGTGGCGAGGGACGCTGGGAGACGCTGCGCGGTGAAGGCCGCACCCACTGCGAGCTGTATTGACGGCGGGATCGATTCCGCCGGGCATGGCCCGGCGCTGCCACGAACCGTTGACCACCCATCCAGGGTTACGGGGTTGCCGGCCAGCGGCCGGCACTACCTCAATCGCTGACGATGCGGCCGTCCACGACGCGGGCCACCTGCTGGCCGAATACTTCGACATCGCGCGGGTCGTGGCTGATCAGCAGCAGCGGGATGCCCGTTTCATCCAGCACCGCTTCCAGCTCCTGGCGCAGGTGCTGGCGCAGATCGTGGTCCAGTGCGGCGAACGGTTCGTCCAGCAGCAGCGCCTGCGGCTGGGTCACCAGCGCCCGTGCCAGCGCCGTACGCTGGCGTTGGCCGCCAGACACCTGCGACGGCAGCAGATCGGCCACGTGGTCGATGCGGAAGGCCTGCAGCCAGCGCTCCACCGCATCATTGCGCACGGCGCGGCGAGGATTGAGCCAGCCGCGGTGCAGCCCGAACGCCACGTTCTGCCGCACGCTCAGGTGCGGGAACAGCGCGTAGTCCTGGAATACATAGCCCAGCCGGCGTTGCTGCGGTGGCAGGTTCACCCCCGCAGCACTGTCGAACAACACCTGGCCCTGCAGCCGCACGTGGCCGTGCCAAGGCCGCAGCAGGCCTGCCACGGCCTTCAGGGTCAGGCTCTTGCCCGCACCGGACGGGCCGAACAGCACCACCTGCCGCTGCCGGCACTGCAGCGCCACGTCCAGCACGAACTGCGTGCTGGCCGCCTGCATCGGCCGGTGAACCTGCAGATCAAGCCACATCGCGCAGCTCCTGCCGGCGCCCGCCTACCAGGCGCGCGGCCAGCAGCAGGATCACGATGCACACCACCGAGGTCAGGATCACCAGCGCATTGGCCTTGCCATCCTGCCCGGCCTGCACCGCTTCATAGATCGCAATCGAGAGCGTCTGCGTGCGGCCGGGAATGCTGCCCGCCAACATCAGCGTCGCACCGAACTCGCCCATCGCTCGCGCGAACGCCAGCAGCAGGCCGGCCAGGATGCCGCGCCAGGCCAGTGGCAGGGTGATGCGGAAGAACACCGCGGCCTCGGACACGCCCAGCGTGCGTGCCGCATTCTCGAGCTGGCCATCCACGCCTTCGAACGCGGCGCGGGCGGGCTTGAACACCAGCGGCAGCGAGGCCACCGCTGCAGCAATCACCGCCGCCTGCCAGGTAAACACCAGGTTGATGCCGAACCACGACTGCAGCCACACGCCTATCGGACCGTTGCGGCCGATCAGCACCAGCAGGTAGTAGCCCAGCACCGTGGGCGGCAGCACCATCGGCAGGGTCAGTATCGAATCCAGCAGTTCACGGCCAGGGAAGCGCCTGCGCGCCAGCAGCGCACCCAGCGCAACGCCCAGCACCAGGTTGATCGCGGTGGCCCAGCCGGCCACCTTCAACGACAGGCCCAGGGCGCTCCAATCCAGATCCATGCCTCAGGGCTTGCCGAATCCGTGCTTGACCAGGATCGCCTGGCCCTGCGGCGAGCGCACGAAGGCCGTGAAGCGCTTGGCTTCGGCCGGCTGCGTGCTGGCCTGGACCACCGCCAGTGGATAGGCGATGCGACCGGCGACCGGCACTTCAAACGCGCGGCGCACGCGGTCGGGCATGGCCTGCGCATCGGTGGCGTAGACGAAGCCCGCATCCACTTCACCGCGCGCCACGTAATCCAGCGACTGGCGCACGTTCTGGGTGGTGATGGCCTTGCCCTGCACCGCCGGCCACAGCCCCGCCTTTTCCAGCGCACCCTTGGCATAGCGGCCCACCGGCACGCTGTCAGGGTTGCCCAGCGCGATGCGCTGCACGCTGCCGCCCGCCAGATCCTTCAGGGCACGCGGGGCGGCCTTGGCCTGCGGCGGCACCACCACCCACAGCGCGTTCACCGCGAACACCTCGCGGGTGCCGGGCGCCAGCAGCTTCTGCTGTTCGGCCTGGTCCATGGTGGTCTCGTCGGCCGACGCAAACACATCCACCGGTGCACCGCGGCTGATCTGCTGCAGCAGCACCCCGGACGCGGCGAAGTTGAAATCAACCTTGGTGCCCGGGTGCGCCTTCTCGTAGGCCGCGCCCAGTTCGCGGAAACTCTCGGTCAGGCTCGATGCCGCCGACACCGTCAGCTCGGCGGCCCATGCCGGCAGTGCAGCCAGCAGGCCCAGCAACAACAGTCCAGCACGTTTCATCATCGGCTCTCGTCAGGATTCAGTCTGGTTCGGATTCGTCGGCCACCGCCAGGGTGGCCAGACGCTCAGGTTGCAGCAGCAGGATCTCGCGCTGTTTGACCGCGATCACACCGTCATCGCTCAGGCGACGCAGCACGCGGCTGGCAGTCTCCGGCGCCATGCGCAGGTAGTTGGCGATCTCGGTGCGGGCCATGGTCAGGTTGAAGCGCGTGGCGGAGAAACCACGGCGCGCGTAACGCTCGGACATGTCCAGCAGGAACGCGGCCATGCGTTCCTCGGTGCGGTGGTTGGCGGCCAGCGTGGCGACCTTGCCGATCTCCGCGCTGAGCAGGCTGAACAGCTTGGCCTGCAGCCCGGGCATGCGCGTGGCCAGCAGGCTCAGCTTCGGGAAGGAGATGCGGCACAGGTGCACCGTGTCCAGCGCTACCGCATTGCAGGGGAAGCGCGAACCATGGATGGCATTGAGGCCGATCACTTCGCCGGGCAGGCTGAAACCGAGCACCTGCTCGTTGCCCTGGCTGTCATCGACGAAGGTCTTGACCATGCCCGCGCGCACTGCGGCGATCGAATCGAACTGTTCACCGGCACGGAAGATGTAATCGCCGGCATGGAACGGGCCGACATGATCCACCAGCACGTGCAGGTCACCCAGCGCGGTCTTGTCGTAGCCCTGCGACATGCAGGCATCGGAAAACGCGCAGGTGCTGCAGAAATGCAGGGCGTCGCCATCATCGGCGGCGGCGGGGTTCGGCGTGGCCTGGCCGAGGCGGCCGCGGGAAGGCGGAGTCAAGGACATCGAAGCGACACTCAAGCGATGGCGGCCGCCGGCCGGAAACATGCCGCCATCATACGCCACAGCAGGTGCCCTTCTTCGGCCAGGCGCAGCACGCGCCCGTCCCAGTGGGCCCAGCCGCGCGCCAGCAGCGGATCCAGGGCCGGCAGTGCATCGGCGAAGCACGTATCAAACGCGACGCCATTGCGCCATTCAAACGCCGCGGCATCGACGAAATGGTCGCAGGCGATGCTCTGCGCCACCTCGGACGACAGTCGCTCCTGTTCAGACAGGATCAGGCCAGCCGTCACCCCGATCTGTCCGGACTGCAGGCGCGCCTGCCAGGCCTGCAGGTCGTCTTCCAGCCGGTAGAACACCTCGCCGATCTGGCTGCAGGCCGCCAGGCCCAGGCCGACGAAGTCGCTGCGGTCACGGCGTGGCACGCCGGCCAGGTCGCAATGGCGCTGCCCATCGCCCGGCCCGTTGGGGTCCGGCAGGTCGCCGCGCTGGTAGTGGTCGCCGCCGATGGCCACGTAGCCGGCGTCGCGCAGCAGCCGCCAGGTCTGCAGCCACGCATCGGCAGCGGGCCGTTCGGGCACGGCACACGGTGCCGGCAACAGGATGCGTTCCGGTGCCTCGGCCAGGACTTCATGCACGCGCTCGATGTAGCCACGATCCTCCGCCGACGGCACGCGGAACTGGTAGTAGCGTGCAGTGAACCCGACCTGGCGCGACTGCGCCAGCAGGGTCGGGCCCGGCGCATCAGCACGGTCGATCACATTGAAACGGGTGCAGCCCACGGCGCGGAGCTGCGCCGGTGGCAGCGTGCTGCCGGCATCCACGCGGACTTCCACCTGCGGCCGGGCCACGGTGCGCAGCTGCTGTGGCACCGCATCCAGCAACTGGCCCAACGCCACCGGCGCCAGCACCTCGGCCAGGCCGAGCTGCAGCACCATGGCCACCGCCTCGCGATCATCGGCCAGTGCATCGGCCTGGCGCCGCAATGCGGTCAGCAGGGTATCCAGATAGCCGGACGCGGCTGCCGCCTGCCCTGCCCGGCCGGCCTGGAAGCCCAGAGTCAGCCCGCGCGGGATCAGGTGCTCGTTGCTGGCGCGCAGGGCGCCGCGCCATCCACTTTCGCCGAAGCCGGCACTGAACTGGTCGGCCGCCGGGAACAGCACGTGGCGGGGTTGCCGCAGCAATGCTGCCTGCAGCGCGGTGTCCTCACTCGGTTCGGCGTGGAAGCTCATGGCAGACATCTTCGGGCGTCCCTCTTCGCGTTGCCCTGATTGAAATCAAGCGTGCCGCATCGCCGGCTACCTGCCACGCACACGATCGGCCGCAGCCGCATCGATGGCTTCGGGCAGATCGGTCTCGCGGTCGATCTGCGGGAAGTGGCGACGCTCCATCCGGCGGATCGCGAAGTGCATCCAGGCCAGCGCCGTAGCCACCAGCACGAACAGCAGCATGAAGCAGCTGCTCCAGATGCCCAGCGCATCGTTGAGCGCACCGAACACGATCGGCAGGATGAAGCCACCCAGCCCGCCGATCATGCCGACCACCCCGCCCACCGCACCCACGTGGTGCGGGTAGTACACCGGAATGTGCTTGTAGACCGCCGCCTTGCCCAGCGACATGAAGAAGCCCAGCACGAACACCAGCACGGTGAACATCACCACGCCGATGGCCAGGTGGAAATGAATCGGGCCGTGGATGCCCTTCACCACGTATTCGGTATCCGGGTAGGCCAGCAGGAAGGTGCAGATGGCCGACACGCCGAAGGTCCAGTACATCACCCGCCGTGCGCCGATCCGGTCCGACATCCAGCCACCGACCACGCGGAACAGGCTGGCCGGGATGGAGTAGCAGGCCGCCAGCATGCCCGCATGGCCCACGTCCATGCCGTAGGCACCCACCAGATAGTGCGGCAGCCACAACGCCAGCGCCACGAAGCCGCCGAACACGAAGAAGTAGTACAGCGAGAACCGCCAGACCTGCAGGTTCTTCAGCGGGGCCATCTGCTCGGCGAACGGCACCGGCTTGACGCCATCGCGGCGGCGCTGCTCGAGCGAAGGATCCTCCTTGCTGAACAGGAAGAACAGAATGGCAGTGACCGCCAGGGCCACCGCCCAGACCTTGGCCACCATGGTCCAGCCGGCCGCCACCATCACCAGCGGCGCCAGCAGCTTGGTCACCGCGGCGCCGATGTTGCCGGCGCCGAAGATGCCCAGCGCCGTACCCTGCTTGCTGGCCGGGAAGAAGCGGGAGACGTACGCCACGCCCACCGAGAAGTTGCCGCCGGCAATGCCCACGCACAGCGCCGCGAACAGGAACTGGGTGTAGGTGTGGGCGTAGGTCAGCATCCAGGTGGCCACCGCGCCACACAGCATCACCAGCACCATCACCTTGCGGCCACCGAACTGGTCGGACCAGATGCCGAGGAAGACCCGGCTGATGGAACCGGTCAGCACCGGAGTGGCGATCAGCAGGCCGAACTGGGTGTCGCTCAGTCCCAGCTGCTCGCTGATCTGGATGCCGATGATGGAGAAGATCATCCATACCGCGAAACACACGGTGAAGGCGAACGTGCTCAGCCACAGCGCACGCTGCTGCTGCCCGGCACTGGCGGGGGCGAGGACCTGGTTCATGCAATCTCCTTTCTCAAGGGTCGGTCAGCCGTTCCCGGCTTCGGCTTCGGCTTCGATCTCGTCCAGCCCGCGCACCGGGTAACGTTCCTGCAGCTGCAGCAGGTAGGCCTGCACCTCGCGCTGGCGCACCTGCAGTTCCAGGTAGTCGCGGATCTGTGGCAGCACCGCCTCGAAAGGCTGCGGCTGGCCGTCCTCGCGGGCGTCGATGCAGACCACGTGGTAGCCCCAGCGTGATTCCACCGGGAACCCCGCCAGGCCCTCGCGCAGGCGGAACACCTGGCGGTCGAACTCCGGCGTGGTCTGCCCACGCTGCAGCCAACCGAGGTCGCCACCGTCGCTGCTGGAGGGGCACCGCGAGTGGCGCAGGGCGAAATCGGCAAACAGGTGCGGGGCCTGCTTCAGCTCCGCCACCAGCCGCTCGCCTTCGTTGCGCGCGTCCAAGCGCCCGGCCACGTCATCGGCCGGTGCCGCCAGCAGGATATGGCGCAGGCGCACGCGGTCGGGCGAGCGGAAGCGTTCGGGGTTCTGTTCAAAATAGCGCCGGCAGTCCTCGTCGGTGGGTACGCGGTCTTCGATCGCGTCCTCGATCAGCTGCTGGATCAGCACTTCCTCGTCACTCACCCGGCCGCCCTCCTGCGCCTGCAGGCCCAGCCGCTGCACCTCCAGGCGCAGCAGCTCGCGCACCACCAGTGCACGTGCCGCTTCGGCCCTCGACTGCTCCGGGCGCATCGCCCGGTGGTGCTGCATCTCGCGGGCGATGTCGGCCTCGCTGATCGCGGTCTCGTCCACGTACAGCCGGCACGGCGCCGGCTGCCCGAGCAAGCGCGGCCCCTGCTCCGCCGCGTCGTGGTGGTGCGAATGGGCCTCGGCCGGAACCGGGGCATTGGAATCGATCACGGTGATCGGCAGGAACTTCGGCAGGCTGCCCATGGCTTACTCCCGCGGACCGTAGCGCAGCGGGGCCTGGCGGCGGCGCACCACCTGGTATGGCCGCCACAGGTAGCTGATCGGAATGCTCCACACGTGCACCAGGCGGGTGAACGGCGCGATCAGGAACAGGGTCAGGCCCAGGAAGATGTGCATCTTGTAGACCCAGCTGACGCCCTCGATGTAATCGGCGGCGCCGGCACGGAAGGTGACGATGTGCTGCGCCCATTCGGCCAGCTGCACCATCACGCCACCGTCCAGGTGGCCGGACGAGATGCGGATGCTGTACAGGCCCAGGCACAGCTGGGCGAACAACAGCACCAGCACCAGCGTGTCACCGAAGCTGCCGGTGGCCCGCACGCGCGCGTTGAACAGGCGGCGCACCAGCAGGATGCTGATGCCGATGAGGCACAGCGCACCGAACACGCCGCCCACCACCATCGCCAGCATCTGCTTCTGCGAGGAGGTGATGAAGTGCTCGTACACGGCATGCGGGGTCAGCAGGCCCACCAGGTGGCCACCGAGAATGGCCAGGATGCCGATGTGGAAGCAGTTGCTGCCGATCCGCATGCCCTTGTCCGACAGCATCTGGCTGGAGCCGGTGCGCCAGGTGTACATGGCCTTGTCGTAGCGGGCCCAGCTGCCGATCAGCAGCACCGCCACGGCGATGTACGGGTAATACTGGAAGGCGAATTGATGAAGGTAGTAGTTCATGGCTGGACCTCACGGTGCACGGGACGCCCGGGCGAGCGCGTCGGTGGCTTGCAGTCTTCGGCAGGGGCTTCGGCGCCGAAGCGCACCGCCTCTTCTTCCCACAACCGGTCCATCGCCTCGGCCGTGTCGTCGCGGGGTTCTTCGCTGGCGCGCTGCCGCAGCGCCTCCAGGTTGACCTTGCCGTCGCCGGCCTCCACCAGGATCTCCAGCAGCGGTACGTGCGGCAGCGTGCGTTCGGCCGCACGCGCGGCCAGCATGCCGGCGATGTGGCCGATATGGTGCAGCCATTCGCGGGCCTCCTCCCGTGGCCGGTGCGCCAGGAATTCCAGCAGCAGCGGCAGGTAATCCGGCAGCTCGCGCGCGTCCAGCTCGAAGCCGGCACGGCGGTAGGTTTCCACCAGATCGACCATGGCCTGGCCGCGATCGCGCGATTCGCCATGGATGTGTTCGAACAGCAGCAGGCTCATCGAACGGCCCCGGTCGAAGGTCGCCAGCCAGGCCGCCTGCGCGTCCAGCGGGTCACTGTCCAGCAGCTGCTGCACGAAGCCGCGCAGCTGCTGGCGGCGAGCGGCGGGGAGTGCCGCCTGGTCACAGGCAGCCAGCAGTTCGTCGCCGTGCTGCCAGAGTTCATCACGGGGGTAGTCCAGCAGCACCCCGACCAGCTTGAGGACGCTCATTCCACCACCTCCTTGCGGCGCCGGTGGTTGGGCCCGTTGTTGACCACGAAGGTGGTGGCCTTGCGCTGCCCGAACAGGTCGGCCGGGCTGTCACCGTTGCAGCCGTTGCCGAAGGTGAAGCCGCAGCCACCGCGCTCACCGAAGGCGTCGTTGGCATACTCGCGGTGGCCGGTGGGAATCACGAAACGATCCTCGTAGTTGGCGATGGCCAGGTAGCGGTACATCTCCTCCACCTGGGCGATGCTCAGCCCCGCCTGGTCCAGCACGGCGGTGTCCTCCACGCCGTCCACGTTCTTGGCCCGGCGCCAGGCGCGCATCGCCATCAGCCGTTCCAGCGCGCGCACCACCGGGGCTTCGTCGCCTGCCGTGAGCATGTTGGCCAGGTAGCGCACCGGAATGCGCAGCGACGCCACGTCCGGCAGCTCGCCGCTCATGCCGATGCGGCCGCGCTCGGCGGCGGACTGGATGGGCGACAGCGGTGGCACGTACCAGACCATCGGCAGCGTGCGGTATTCCGGGTGCAGCGGCAGGGCCAGCTTCCAGTCGATGGCCAGCTTGTAGACCGGCGACTGCTTGGCCGCTTCCAGCCAGCTGTCCGGGATCCCTTCCTGGCGCGCAGCGGCGATCACCGCCGGGTCTTCCGGGTCCAGGAAGATGTCCAGGTGGGCCTGGTACAGGTCCTTTTCCGCGGCCACCGAGGCGGCCTCGGCGATGCGGTCGGCGTCGTACAGCGTCACGCCCAGGTAGCGGATGCGGCCCACGCAGGTTTCCGAGCACACCGTCGGCTCACCCATCTCGATGCGCGGGTAGCAGAAGATGCACTTCTCGGATTTGCCGCTCTTCCAGTTGTAGTAGATCTTCTTGTACGGGCAGGCCGACACGCACATGCGCCAGCCACGGCACTTGTCCTGGTCGATCAGCACGATGCCGTCTTCCTCGCGCTTGTAGATCGCACCCGACGGGCACGCCGACACGCACGCCGGGTTCAGGCAGTGCTCGCACAGGCGCGGCAGGTACATCATGAAGGTCTTCTCGAAGGCGCCGTAGATCTCCTTCTGCACCTCGTTGAAGTTGTAGTCGCGCGAGCGCTTGCTGAATTCCGAGCCGAGGATCTCCTCCCAGTTCGGGCCCCACTCGATCTTCTGCATGCGCTCGCCGCTGATCAGCGAACGCGGCCGCGCGGTGGGCTGGTGCTGGCTGTCCTTGGCGGTGTGCAGGTTCTGGTAGTCGAAATCGAACGGCTCGTAGTAGTCGTCGATCTGCGGCAGGTCCGGGTTGGCGAAGATCTTGGCCAGCATCCGCCAGCGCCCGCCGGCACGCGGCACCAGCTTGCCGGCGCGCGTGCGCACCCAACCGCCGTTCCACTTGTCCTGGTTCTCCCACTCCTTCGGGTAGCCGATGCCCGGCTTGGTTTCCACGTTGTTGAACCAGGCGTACTCGACGCCCTCGCGCGAGGTCCAGACGTTCTTGCAGGTGATCGAGCAGGTATGGCAGCCGATGCACTTGTCCAGGTTCAGCACCATCGCGATCTGTGCACGGACCTTCATCACACCACCTCCTTGGCGGCAGCCGGAACGGCCTCGCCATCCAGCCAATCAATCTTGTCCATCTTGCGGACGATCACGAACTCGTCGCGGTTGGTGCCGCAGGTGCCGTAGTAGTTGAAGCCATAGGCCAGCTGCGCGTAACCGCCGATCATGTGGGTGGGCTTGAGCACGATGCGGGTCACCGAATTGTGGATGCCGCCACGGGTGCCGGTGATCTGCGAACCCGGCACGTTGATGATGCGTTCCTGGGCGTGGTACATCATCGCCATGCCCGGCATCACGCGCTGGCTGACCACCGCGCGCGCCGCAATCGCACCATTGACGTTGAACAGCTCGATCCAGTCGTTGTCGACGATGCCGGCACTGCGCGCGTCATCCTCGCTCAGCCACACGATCGGGCCGCCGCGCGACAGCGTCTGCATGATCAGGTTGTCGCTGTAGGTGCTGTGGATGCCCCACTTCTGGTGCGGGGTGATCCAGTTCAGCACGATCTCCTTGTTGCCGTTCGGGCGCTGGTTCAGCAGCGGCTCCACCGTGCGCGTGTTGACCGGCGGGCGATAGCTCATGAAGGCCTCGCCGAAGTCGATCATCCACTCATGGTCCTGGTAGAACTGCTGGCGGCCGGTCACCGTGCGCCATGGAATCAGCTCGTGCACGTTTGTGTAGCCCGCGTTGTAGCTGACGTTGTCGTCCTCCAGGCCCGACCAGATCGGCGAGGAGATGATCTTGCGCGGCTGCGCCTGGATGTCACGGAAGCGGATCGCCTCGTGCTCCTTGCCGACCGCCAGGTGGGTGTGCTCGCGGCCGGTGAAGCTGCCCAGCGATTCCCAGGCCTTCACTGCCACGTGGCCGTTGGTTTCAGGCGCCAGGTGCAGGATGACTTCGGCTGCGTCGATGGCGGTGGAAATGGCCGGACGGCCCTGGCTGACGCCCTCGTCGAGCACGGTATGGTTGAGCTTGCCGAGGAAGTCGATCTCGTGCTTGGTATCCCAGTTCATGCCCTTGCCGCCGTTGCCCAGCTTGTCCAGCAGCGGGCCCAGCGAGGTGAACTTGCGGTACAGGTTGGGGTAATCGCGCTCGACCACGGTCATCGACGGCATGGTCTGCCCCGGGATGGCCTCGCACTCGCCCTTCTTCCAGTCGGCCACGCCGAACGGCATGCCCAGTTCGTTGGGCGTGTCGTGCAGGGTCGGCACCAGCACCAGGTCCTTTTCAACGCCCAGCACGCCCGGTGCCATGTCGCTGAGGGTACGCGCCACGCCCTTGAAGATGTCCCAGTCGCTGCGCGATTCCCAGGCCGGGTCCACCGCCTTGGACAGCGGGTGGATGAACGGGTGCATGTCCGAGGTATTGAGGTCGTCCTTCTCGTACCACGTCGCCGTCGGCAGCACGATGTCCGAGTACAGCGCGGTGGTGCACATGCGGAAGTCGAGCGTGACCAGCAGGTCGAGCTTGCCTTCCGGCGCCTCGTCATGCCACTTCACTTCCTGCGGCTTGATCGCGCCCATCTCGCCCAGGTCCTTGCCCTGCAGGCCGTGGCGCGTGCCGAGCAGGTGGCGCAGCATGTACTCATGGCCCTTGCCCGAGGAACCGAGCAGGTTCGAGCGCCAGATGAACATCATCCGCGGGTGGTTCTGCTGCGCGTCCGGGTCGGCGAAGGCGAAGTCCAGCGAGCCATCCTTGAACTTGCCCAGCGCGTAGTCGGCCGGGGCTACGCCGGCCGCCTCGGCCTCGCGCACCAGCTGCAGCGGGTTGCGGTCCAGCTGCGGGGTACTGGGCAGCCAGCCCATGCGCACCGCGCGCAGGTTGAGGTCGGCCAGGCTGCCGCTGTACTTGCTGGCATCGGCCAGCGGCGAAAGCAGCTCATCCACCTGCAGCTTCTCGTAGCGCCACTGCCCGGTGTTGAAGTAGAAGAACGACGTGCCGTTCATGTGCCGCGGCGGGCGGCTCCAGTCCAGGCCGAAGGCCAGCGGCTGCCAGCCGGTCTGCGGGCGCAGCTTTTCCTGCCCCACGTAATGCGCCCAGCCGCCACCGGTCTGGCCCACGCAACCGCACATGATCAGCATGTTGATCAGGCCGCGGTAGTTCATGTCGTTGTGGAACCAGTGGTTCATGCCCGCGCCGACGATGATCATCGAACGGCCGTGGGTCTTGTCGGCGGTGCGGGCGAACTCACGGGCGATCTCGATCACCTCGCCGCGCGACACGCCGGTGATGCGCTCCTGCCAGGCCGGCGTACCCGGCACCATGTCGTCGAAGCTGGTGGCCACGTTGCCGCCGCCGAAGCCACGGTCCACGCCGTACTGGGCCAGCAGCAGGTCGTAGACCGTGGCCACCAGGGTGTCGCCGCCATCGGCCAGGGCCAGGCGACGCACCGGGATGTTGCGTTCAAGCACGTCCTCGGCCGGGGCCGGGGTCCAGCCGTCGGTCTCGATGCCGCCGAAGTACGGGAAGCTGACTGCTTCGATACCCTCGTGGCCCTCGGCCAGGCTCAGCCGCAGGCGCGTATCGGCGCCGTTGCTTTCCTTTTCCTCGATGTTCCACTTGCCCTTCTCGCCCCAGCGGAAGCCGATCGAGCCGTTGGGCACCACGATCTGGCCGCTGCTCTCGTCGTAGGCCAGGGTCTTCCAGTCGGGATTGTTGGCTTCGCCCAGGCCACCCAGTTCGCTGGCGCGCAGGAAGCGGCCCGGCACCAGCCGGCCATCCTCGCGGCGCTCCAGGCGCACCAGCATCGGCATGTCCGAGTACTGGCGGCAGTAGTCCTGGAAGTACTGCGAAGGCGAATCGACGTGGAACTCGCGCAGGATCACATGGCCGAAGGCAAACGCCAGCGCCGCATCGGTGCCCTGCTTGGGGTGCAGCCAATGGTCGGTCAGCTTGGCCAGCTCGGAATAGTCCGGGCAGATCGCCACCGTCTTGGTGCCGTTGTAGCGCGCCTCGGTGAAGAAGTGCGCATCGGGCGTGCGCGTCTGCGGCACGTTCGAACCCCAGGCGATGATGTAGCGGCTGTTGTACCAGTCGGCCGATTCGGGCACGTCGGTCTGCTCGCCCCAGATCTGCGGCGAGGCCGGTGGCAGGTCGCAGTACCAGTCATAGAAGGACAGGCAGGCGCCGCCCAGCAATGACAGGTAACGCGCGCCGGCCGCATAGGACACCATCGACATCGCCGGAATGGGCGAGAAGCCGACGACGCGGTCCGGCCCGTACTGCTTCACCGTGTACAGGTTGGAGGCGGCGATGATCTCGTTGGCCTCTTCCCACTGCAGGCGCACGAAGCCGCCCATGCCGCGGCGGGTCTTGTACGAGCGTGCCTTTTCCTTGTCCTCGACGATGCTGGCCCAGGCATCCACCGGAGCCTTGGTCCTGCGGGCTTCGCGCCACAGGCGCAGCAGCGTGCCGCGGATCAGCGGGTACTTCAGGCGGTTGGCGCTGTACAGGTACCAGGAATAGCTGGCGCCACGCGGGCAGCCACGCGGTTCATGGTTGGGCAGGTCCGGGCGCGTGCGCGGGTAGTCGGTCTGCTGGGTTTCCCAGGTGACCAGGCCGTTCTTGACGTAGATCTTCCAGCTGCACGAACCGGTGCAGTTCACCCCGTGGGTGGAGCGGACGATCTTGTCGTACTGCCAGCGCTGGCGGTAACTGTTTTCCCAGTCACGGCCCTCGCTCTTGGCAAAACCATGGCCATCGGCAAAGGTCTGGGGTTCACGCTTGAAGAACTGCAAGCGATCGAGGAAATAACTCATCGTGGATCTCCCTTTGCGGACATCGGCATCGTGGCTGGGGTGTTCATTGGCTTCGGTGCATTGCTCGGGTTGTCAGCTGGGCTGCCCCTAGCAGGGGGTTTCAGCACCGCGCCGGTAGTACCACCACCAGGTCACGGCCAGGCAGGTGAAGTAGAAAGCGATGAATCCGTACAGCGCCATGTCCGGGCTGCCGGTCAACGTGATGGACGAGCCGTAGCTCTTGGGAATGAAGAAGCCGCCGTAGGCGCCGATCGCGCCGGAGAAGCCGACCACGGCGGCCGACTCGATGCTGGCCTGGTGCCCGGCAGCGGCCTTGCCCTCGGCGCTGTCATTGGCCGCCCAGCGCTCGTGCAGGGTGCGGAAGATCACCGGGATCATGCGGAAGGTGGTGCCGTTGCCGATGCCACTGAGCACGAACAGCGCCATGAAGCTGAGCAGGAAGCCGTTGAAGCTGCCGCCCTGGCCGTCGCTGGGCAGGAAGTGCAGCACGCCGAACACCGCAGCGATCATCAGCGCGAACACCCAGAAGGTCAGGCGTGCGCCGCCCCAGCGGTCGGCCATGCTGCCGCCGACCGAGCGCATCAGCGCGCCCAGCAGCGGGCCGATGAAGGCGTAGGCCAGCGGATTCACGTCCGGGAACTGGCTCTTGACCAGCATCGGGAAGCCGGCCGAGAAGCCGATGTACGAACCGAAGGTGCCGATGTACAGCCAGCACATCAGCCAGTTGTGCTTGCGGCGGAAGATCACCGCCTGCTCGGCGAAGGAGGAGCGCGCACTGGTCAGGTCGTTCATGCCGAACCAGGCCGCGACCGCGCAGACGATGATGGCAGGCACCCAGATGAAACCGGCGTTCTGCAGGTACAGCGCCGCGCCCCCGTCCACCACCGGCTGCGGTGCGCCACCCAGCGCACCAAACACGCCCACGGTGATGACCAGCGGCACGACCGCCTGCGCCACCGACACGCCCACGTTGCCCAGCCCGGCGTTCAGGCCCAGAGCCAGGCCCTGCTTCTGCTTGGGGTAGAAGAAGGAGATGTTGGACATCGAGGAGGAGAAGTTCGCCCCGCCGAAGCCACAGAGGATGGCGATGACCACGAACACCCAGTACGGGGTGGCCGGGTTCTGCACGGCAAACCCCAGCCAGATCGTGGGCGCCAGCAGCGAGGCGGTGGACAGCGCCGTCCAGCGGCGACCACCGAAGATCGGGATGACGAAGGAGTAGAAGATGCGCAGCGTGGCGCCGGACAGGCTGGGCAGCGCCACCAGCCAGAACAGCTGGTCGGTGCTGAAGGGGAAGCCGATCTTCGGCAGGCTGATGGTCACCGCCGAGAACAGCACCCAGACCGCGAAGGCCAGCAGCAGCGAGGGGATGGAGATGACCAGGTTGCGGGTGGCGACCCGCTTGCCGGTGCGTTCCCAGTAACCGGCGTCTTCCGGCATCCAGTCGCTGATGACGCGGCCGGATCGGGCAGTGCTGGGGACAACAGGATCGCTACCGACGGTCATACATGGCTCCAGGGCTGTGAAATGACGTGGGTACTGCTTTCAAGTTGTAACCCGTCGTCACGCAGCCATTAGGCCGGGCAATGCCCTCGACGGGGTTGATCTGGATCAATCAGGGGCCGGTATCCACCCTGCCCCTGACAAATGTCAAACCGGTGACCCGGAACTGCTGCGGCGGCTCACGCCGCGCTGGCGCACGCTGTCGCGCACATCCACATCGAACTGCAGCTGCAGCGTGGTGCCGTCATCAAGGTACAGCGGGAAGGCCAGCCCGTCACGGCACGGCAGGCGCCCGGCCAGCGCTTCGACCGCCTCGCGCGGCAGTACCAGCCGGCAGTAGGTGCCACCGTCGAGCAGCACGGCCTGGTCGCCGCCATGCAGGGACACTGCCGTGCCCCAGCCTCCATTGCCGCCGAACCGGGTCAGGTTCTCGACCGATTCGCCGGCCAGCAGCTGGGCCAGCTCGGCCTCGTCCAGGCGTAGTCGCATGGCTTGATCCTGCAGCTGCACCTTCATGAGGCGACATCCTCCCATTGGGCGGGCGTGTTGCAGTTGACCAGGGCGCTTTCGTCGGCGTGGGCCAGGCGCACGGTGTGTGCGCCCAGGCGATGTTGCAGGGCCTGCAGGGAACGCGGGCCAAGGGGATCGTGGATCATGCTTTCAAGGACTGTACGGCTTTCATTGTCCACATTAAACAGCATTGGAAGCGGATGGCCGTCATAGATCGTGCAGCGGCCAGGATGGGCATCACGCAACTGCTCGAGCAGCCGGTGGGTGAGGCGTGGCGTATCCACCGGCACCACCCACGCCGGGCCGTCAGGCATCTGCAGGGCCACGCTGTACAGCCCGCCCAGCGGACCGCAGCGGGCCACCCGGTCGGGGATGCCATCAAACGCCGGGTAGTGGCCACTCACCCAGACCCGGTCCGCGCCTGCCAGCATCAGCAGGCCGCGCATGTGTTCCAGCAGCGTGCGCCCCTGCCAGGGCAGCATGGCCTTGTCGCGCCCCATGCGGCTGGACAGCCCGCCGGCCAGCACGATGCCGGCCATCGGCGCGTTCATGGCAGCGCCACGCACTCATCCACGCATGGCGTGGATCTACTGGGCCCAACCGTCAGTAGAGCCACGCCATGCGTGGCTGCCGGTGGCGTGGTTCTACTCGTGGTCATGGTCATGCACCGGGGTGTCGTCGGCGTGGCACAGGCTGCAACCCTCGGTCCACTCGCTGTCACCGTCCTGGTAGTGCTCCTGCTTCCAGATCGGGCACTGGTGCTTGACCGCCTCGATCAGCTGCCGGCATGCACGGAAGGCTTCGTCGCGGTGCGGGCTGCCGGCGGCCACCACCACCGCCACCTCGCCCACCGCCAGGCGGCCCCTGGCGTGGGCCACGTACAGCTTCAGCTTCGGCCCGTAGGCGGCCTGCACCTCGGCCGCCAGCCGCTGCAGCTCGTTCAGCACCAGCGGCTCGAACAGGTCATAGCTGATGCCCAGCACCGGCCGGCCCTGGTTGAGGTCGCGCACCTTGCCGATGAATACGTCGATGCCGCCGAAACCGGGATCGGATACCGCCGCAATGCCTTCGCCCGGATCAATCGCCGCCTGTGCGCGGTCGACCACCTTCGCGATCGTGGGATGGCTCATCTCAACCCCCACTGACCGGCGGCAGGATCGCCACGCGGCCATCGGCCGGCAGCGCATCGTGGTCGCGCAGCACCCGTTGCTGGTCGGCGAACGCCGAGTAGTCCAGCAGGCCGGCACGGAAATCCGGCCAGCGCACCGGCAGCAGCTCGCGCAGCGCCTGGCGCAGATCGGCAATGGTCGCCCCGGCAACGTCAACCGCGATCTCGCGGCTCGCATCCAGGTCGGAAAACGCACCAAACAACTGCAGGTTCACCTGTTTCATCATGATTCCTCGCTTACCAGCTGCACCGGTTCGTGGTGACCCCAGCCCTGCACCCGCACATAGGTCCCGGCCGGCGCGAGGTTGCCCTCGGCCTCCAGCACCACCCAGGCGTTGGCCCGCAGCATGGACATCAGGCGGAACGACTCCTGGCCGGACAGCACGCGCGCGCTCAACCGTCCCTGCGCATCCACCTCCACCCGCGCACGGGCATGGAAGCGCAGGCCTTCGGGCTTGCGCACATCGGCCTGCAACGGCAGCTGCAGCGGCGTTTCCGGGGCCAGCCCCAACAGGCGGCGCAGCACCGGCTCGACGAAGAAGCGCTGTCCCACCGCCGCCGACACCGGGTTGCCCGGCAGGCCGAAATACAACGCGCCGCCAGGCAGTACCGCGAACAGCAGCGGCTTGCCCGGGCGGATCGCCACCTTGTGGAAGATGATGCGGGCGCCGCGCTCACGCAGGGCGTCTGGCACGAAATCGTAGCGCCCGGCCGACACGGCACCGGTGCTGATCAGCAGCTGCGCCCCGGCGTCCAGTGCCTGGTCCAGCACGGCGTTGAAGGCGGCCACCTCGTCGCCCACCGTGCCCTGCCAGACCACCTCGGCGCCGGCTGCCTGCAGGCGCCCCACCAGATAGGGCCGGTTGCTGTCACGGATCTGCCCGGACTGCAGCGACTGCGCGGCCTCGGTCACCAGTTCCTTGCCGGTGGCGATCACCGCAGCCTTCGGCCGCGCGACCACCGCCACCTCGCCGACGCCAATGGCGTGCAACAGGGTACGGGCGTTGATATCCAGCACGTCGCCGGCACGCAGCACGCGCTCGCCCTCGCTGACGTCCTGGCCGCGCAGGCGCACATGCTGGCCGGGGCTGGCGTCCGCGCGCAGCGCGATCCGGGTCGGGCGGCCTTCGTGCCGCTGCAGGATCTCCACCTGCTCCACCGGCACCACCGTATCCAGGCCGGTCGGCATGCGCGCACCGGTCATGATTTCCCAGGCGCCCTCGCCGCCCACGGCGCCGTCATCGCCGGCGGCCTGCCAGCCCTGCACCGCAAATTCGGTACCACTGGCGAAGGCCATGCCATTGGCCCGCAGCGCGAATCCATCCATCGCCGAGTTGTCGAACGGCGGCAGCGACTGTGCGCTGATGATGTCGCTGGCCAGGGTGCGCCCGCCCGCATCGTGCAGGCGCAGACGTTCGGCCGGCAGCGCCGAGGCCGCTTGCAGCAGGTGCTGTAGTGCTTCGCTGTAGGCAATCATGCGGCGCCCCCCTGGCCGTGGCCACCGCCATCGACCATCGCCAGGGCATGTCCAAGTACCGGCGCCAGGATGTCCAGGCACTGCGCGGCGGCGCGCGGGCTGCCCGGCAGGGCAAACACCAGCAGGTCGCCCAGCTGTACCACTTCGGCCCGGCTCAGCCAGGCCATCGGCGTGTGCTGCGCACTCAGCGCGCGCACCATCTGCGCCAGCCCATGCACCGGGCGCGCGTCCAGCGAACGCAGCGCCTCCGGGGTCAGGTCGCGCGGGCCCAGGCCAGTACCGCCGGTGCACAGGCACAGGCGCACACCACTGTCGGCCAGCGCGCGCAGGCGGCTGGCCAGCGGCTCGATGCCATCGGCCAGCACCTCGGCCGCCACCACCTCGCCGCCCAGCGCCTGCAGGCCAGCCACCAGCTTCGGGCCGGATGCATCGGCATAGGTGCCATCACTGGCCCGGTCGCTCAGGGTGATCACCGCGCACGCCGCGCCTTCCAGGCCCTTCGGCGCACGTGGCTTGAAACGGGCGCGCTCGGCCTCGTCCATGCCATCGGGGTGCAGCCAGACGCCGCGCTTGCCGCCTTCCTTGAACAGCAGGCGGACGCCTTCGATACGCAGCGCCGGTTCCACCGGCTTGCTCAGGTCGTACAGGGTCAGCAGGGCCGCGTTCACCCCTGCCAGCGCCTCCATTTCCACGCCGGTGCGCGCCTCGCTGGCGCACTCGCACCAGACGCGGATCGCCTGCCGTTCCGGCACCGGTGCGCAGAACACCTGGACCAGTTCCAGCGGCAGCGGGTGGCACAGCGGCATCAGCATCGACGCCATCTTCGCGCCCTGCAGGCCGGCAATCTCAGCCATCACCAGCGCATCGCCCTTGGGCAGGCGGCGCTCGACGATCAGCGGGTAGGCCACCGGCCCGGCATGCAGTTCGCCCACGGCCACCGCGCGGCGGCGGGTAATGCGTTTGTCGCGGACATCGGCCATGTGGAAGGCCGCGTTCAATTCCCCGGTCATGGTGTTGCTCATCCTCCGATCGAGGCCAGGTGCGGGGTCAGCCCGGTCTGGCCCTGGTGCAATCCGTGCCCGGCCGCTTTCAGGCCGAGCTGGGTGGTGATGCGTGCCAGCAGTGCGTCGTGGTCGTCGTCGCTCTGCAGCAACGGGCGCAGCGGCACGCCGAATTCGCCGAACAGGCACAGCCGCAGGTCGCCCTTGGCGGTCACCCGCAGGCGGTTGCAGCCCTTGCAGAAATCGCGCGAGTACGGCGCGATGATGCCCACCGTGCCGCGGTGCTGCGGGTGGCCGAACTCGCGGGCCGGGCCGGCATCGGCCGCACGCGGGCGCTCCTGCCAGCCAGCCGCCAGCAGCTGTTCGATCACCACGTCAGCGCGCAGGTGGTGGCGCTGGAAATAGGCTTCGTTGTCGCCGGTGCGCATCAGTTCGATGAAGCGCACGCTGAAGGGCCGCTCGCGCAGGTACTCCATCCACTGCGGCAGCTCGTCGTCGTTCAGCCCGCGCAGCAGCACCGCGTTGAGCTTGATCGACTGCAGGCCCAGCGCCTGGGCCAGGGCCAGGCCCTGCTCGATCTCCGGCAACCGGTCATGCCCGGTAATGGCGTGGAAGCGCTCGCGCTGCAGGCTGTCCATGCTCACGTTCAAGGCCGTGAGGCCGGCGCGATGCCAGCCCGGCAGGCGCCGCGGCAGCAAGGTGCCGTTGGTGGTGATGGCCACCTTGCGGATGCCGGGCACCGCAGCCACGGTGCCGATGATCTGCTCCAGGTCCTTGCGCAGGCTCGGCTCGCCACCGGTCAGGCGGATCTTGCTCATGCCCAACGCCGCAAACGCGCGCACCAGCCGGGCAATCTCGTCCACCTGCAGGAAGCGCGGCCTGCCCTCACCCTGGTAGCCATCGGGCAGGCAATAACTGCAACGGAAGTTGCAGGCTTCGGTCAGCGACAGGCGCAGGTACGGAAAGCTGCGCCCGAAACCGTCGGTGAGTTGGCTCATGGCTGGTCCACCTTGTTGCTCCACCGTATTGCCTATGCCCGGAATGGTCCGGATACCCTCGCCTGCTGGAACGATTGCCAGAGTACGCGGCCTTCAGTTCCTTGGGCATGACTTAAATCAATCGCCGCTGGCCCGGCCGCGCACGCGTTGTGGCAGCATGCGGCTTTCCGTGCAGCGGATGTGTGACAACCCTCATGATGATGAACGATTTCCAGCAACTCCTGCACGCCGCCGCTGAACAGGCCGAGCCACAGCGCCTGCTGTTCGTGTTCGTGCGTGCCGACCTGCCCGAGTCGCCCACCACCGACCAGCGCGACCGGCACGACCGCCGCGAGGGCGGCACGCTGTCACCGGTGCTGTGCGTGGACAAGCTGCCTGCGGAGGTACCCAGCTTCCGGGCCCTGGCCGCCGAATCGACCACCACCGGCATCAACTGGGACCTGGTGTTCGTGGCCGCCATGGACGGGCGCGCCGGCTTTGCGCCCAACAGCGATGAAGCCGCCCGCCCGCTGCAGCTGATGGTCAATGCCATCCATGACGGCCAGATCGGCCGCTTTGCCGCCTTCGACCGCGCTGGCGAGCCGATCCAGTTCTACTAGGCCAGCAGCTGCAGGGTCAGGAAGAAGATCACCAGCACGGTGTTCAGCCCCCAGGCCACGGTCAGCCCGCGTGCGGCCACGCCCAGGTTGGGGGTGCGCGCGGTGGGCGCGGCCCGCCACACCGCCGGGATGATCCAGCCGGTATAGAGCAGCAGCGCGGCAAACAGGGCCAGCAGCAGCGTGGTGCGCTGGTTGGCCAGGGCCCAGAGGGCTGCCGCCCACAGCAGATTGCTGGGAATGACCCCCTGCAGCCAGAACACGCTCCACAGGCGCGTGTGGCCGTGCGTGCCAGGCGAGGGGTGGAGGGACGCGCTTGCGGTCATAAGTCTCCCTTCTGTCCAGGAACCAGGCCCGTCCAGCCTGCGCCCCGCCGCGGCCAGCGTCAACCGCCGCCGCCCTCCGGTAGAGTCGAGCCTGCTCGACTGCCTCGACTCCACGAGCATGCCCAGCACCCGCAACGGACTGCCTGCTACCCGGCGTCGAACACGGCCATCCAGCCCAATCAAGGAGTGACCGCTGATGCACCTGCTGCAACGAATGACAGCGCTGGGCCTGTTGGGCCTTGCCTGTGGCTGCACCCCGTCCGCGCCAGTGCCACCACCGGCCGCCGCCAGCGAAGACCCGCTGGCCATCGAAGACAAGCCACCCAACGCCGAGGGCCAACCCATGCTGGATGATCTTGCCCGCGTGGCCCGCGACGCCGACCGCATCGTGGTCGTTGAACATTCCTCCCCGTATGACACCAACAACAGCAGCAACAGTGCCACGCCGCCCCGCGGAGCGCAGGTATCGCGAAGCGGTGCTGACCGGCACTCGCAAGCAGCCGTTCCTGGCCACGCTGGAGGGCATCGACCCTTATGTGAGCGACTGGGCCACCGCCTGCATCTTCGAGCCCCACCATCGCTTCGAGTTCTACAAGGGGAAGAAGCGCACCCGCACGCTGGAGGTCTGCTTCCAGTGCAACCAGCTGCAGTGGGATGGCACCAGGAATCCGGTGCCGCAGGCGTTCTACGCGGGGCTGGAGCCCTTCATCGAAAGCCTCGGCTTGCAGCCGGAACGCGATTGGCAGGCCCTGGCCCGGTAGAGGCCACATCCGTCCTAGACCTGTCATCGCACAGGGCTAGGATGGGCCATGAACATGCGCCTTGTCTGCGGCTCGATCGCCGCTCTTTCCCTGATGGCGTGCAGCACGCCATCGCCCCGCCAGTCCTCTGCAACGCCCCCGACCACGGTTCAGCCGTCACCGCGCCTGCTGCTGGTCTCCATCGATGGCCTGCGCGCCGATGCCCTTGATCGCGGCCTGACCCCCAACATCCAGCGGATGATCGACGGTGGCGTACGCGCACGCTGGATGACGCCGTCCTATCCGTCGCTGACCTTCCCCAACCACTACATGCTGGTCACCGGCCTGCGTCCCGGCCACCACGGCATCATCCACAACAGCATGCACGACCCTCAGCTGGGCGGTTTCGAGATCAGCAACCCGGCCGCCGTCACCGACGCGCGCTGGTGGGGCGGCGAGCCGATCTGGGTGAGCGCCGAGAAGGCCGGCGTGCGCACGGCCACCTGGTCGTGGCCCGGCAGCGAGGCCGCCATCCAGGGCGTGCGGCCAAGCCAGTGGCAGGTCTATGACCGCTCCATCGCACTGGAGGACCGCGTGCAGACCGTGCTGGGCTGGCTGGCGCAGACCGGCCCGCAGGCGCCGCGCCTGGCCACGCTGTACATGGAAAACGTCGACAAGGCCGGCCACACCTACGGGCCGGATTCGGCCGAGTACCGCCAGGCGATCCAGCGCGCCGATGCCATCGTCGGTCAGGTGCTGGAAGGCCTGGACGCACGAGGCCTGGCCACCGGCACCAACATCGTGCTGGTGTCCGACCACGGCATGGCCGAGCTGCCCGAGGGCCAGGTACTGGACACCGAGCGCATGGTCGATCCGGCCATTGCGGTGGCCACCAGCGTGGGCCAGCCGGTCGGCTTCCAGGCCAAGCCCGGGCGCGAACGCGAGGCCGAACGGGCGCTGCTGGGCCGCCACGACCACTATCAGTGCTGGAAGCGCGCCGACCTGCCGCCGCGCTGGCAGTACGGCCAGCACCCCCGCACGCCGCCGATCATCTGCGAGATGGATGAAGGCTGGGATGCACTGACGCCCGGCATGCTGGCCCGCCACGCCCATGCGTACCGTGGCACCCACGGCTACGACAACACCCTGCCGTCGATGCGCGCGGTGTTCGTGGCCAGCGGGCCTTCGTTCGAGGCGGGCAGGACGCTGGATGGCTTCGACAACGTGGATGTCTATCCGCTGCTCGCCCGCCTGCTGGACGTGCCGGCGGCAGCCAACGATGGCAACTCGGCCACGTTCGACGCGGTGCTGCGCGCGCACTGAGCTGGCCGTTCCGTCGCGGATCCGCACGTGTTCGTCGCACGTGCGGGCCGCTTCATCGCATACGGGTTCTCAGCGGGCCAGAACCGGGATACGGTGCGGATTGACCCCGCACACGACTGCACCTGCCCATGCGCCGCTGGCTTCTTCTCGTACTCGCCACCCTGCCCTTCGCCGCTGGCGCCATCGTCATCCGCAGCGATGTGGATGACAGCGCCTACCGGATACCGCCGTCGGCCTTCCCGGCCCTGGCCGACCTGCCCGGCGAGGGCCATGGCGTGCTCATCGCACCGCGCTGGGTGGTCACCGCCGCGCACGCCGCGCCGATGGAGGGCATGAACGCCGAGGTGCAGATCAATGGTCAGGCCTACCGCGTCGAGCGGGTGTTCGTGCATCCAGGCTACCGGCGCATGCCCGATGCCTTGGGCCAGGCGGCATTGGCATCGGGTGACCCGGGCCCCATCCACGCCTTCCTCGCCGCCTCCGATGACATCGCGCTGATCCAGCTCGCCACGCCGGTCAACGACGTTGCGCCGGTCCGCCTCTATCGCGGGCATGACGAAGCGGGCAGGATCGCCACGCTCGTGGGCAAAGGTGCAACAGGCAACGGCTTGACCGGGCTGGCGCCAGGTGCTCCTCACCGGGGTGAGCTGCGCCGCGCGGAAAACGCGGTCACCGGCGGCAACGACCGCTATCTCTGGTATCGCTTCGACGGCCCGGGCAGTGGCCGGCCGCTGGAAGGCGTGATCGGCAGCGGTGACAGCGGCGGCCCGTTGCTGATCCAGGATCAGACAGGCTGGCACGTCATCGGCTTGGCGTCGTGGATCACCGCCGTGCCGGAACACGCGCTGGACGCAGGGTTCTACGGCCAGGTGGTCCACAACGTACGCATCTCGCGGTATGCGGAGTGGATCGTCAGCACAATTCGCGCCGCGCCGTGATGTCCGACCGACTTGCGTTGCTTGCGACATGTGTCGCAGACTTGCGACATCGATCAAACGCCAGGCCAGATGATGTCCTCCGCACCCACCCCCTCCAATGCCGAACTGGAACTGTTGAAGTGCCTCTGGCGCGACGGCGCCTGCAGCGCACGTGAACTGCACAACGCCGCTGTCGCCACGCTGGACTGGTCGTACTCCTCTACCCGCAAGACGCTGGAGCGCATGGTCGACAAGGGCCTGGTGAAGGAAGGCAGCCAGCACGGACTCAACGTGTACAGCGCCAGGGTCGGCAAAGTGGCCACCCTGGCAGCCCTCAGCACGGATTTCGCGCGCCGCGTGCTGGAAATCGATGGGCCGCTGCCCAGCCAGGCCTTCGCTGACAGCCGGCTGCTCAGCAGCCAGGAGATCGAGCAGTTGCAGGCCCTGCTGCGTGCACATGACGAGGGCCAGCCATGAGCCTGCCGGCAGCCGCCACCTGGGGGGCCGCGCTTGCAACCAGCCTGCTCAGCGCTGGCCTGGCCTGGTACGCAGCACAGACACTGCAGCGCAGGCTGCGGCTCTCCCACGCGTCGTCGCATTACTGGCTGGGTGCGTGGCTGTGTGCAGTGCTGCCGCCCGTGCTGGCATTGCTGTTGCCGCTTCAGCACGCACCATTGCCGCAGCTGACCGGCGCATTGCCGGTCGCACTGCACTCGCTGCCGGACCGCATGCTGCCCGCAGCCGAGCCCGCGTCTGCGCTCGGCATGTCACTGGCGGCAGGCCTGCCGGCCCTGCTATGGGCGGTGTATGGCGGCGGCGTGCTGCTTTGGCTGGCACGTTGGGCGCTGGCCACGCGCCGGCTGCAGGCGGTGCTGCGCAGCAGTCACCCCGTGCAGACGTCGCAATTGCCGGGCCCAGAATCACGGCAGGCGGTACGGCAGCTGCAGGCCACAGGCATCGCTGTCCGCTGCACGGAAGGCGGCGGCACGCCGTTCGCCGTCGGCTGGCCCCATGCACGCATCCTCCTGCCTGCAGCCAGCCTCACCCTGCCGGACCGCGCACTGCGCCTGGTCATCGGCCACGAGGCCGCGCACCTGCACCGCCGTGATCCACTGCGCGCCGGCATCATGCGTCTGGTAGCCGCGCTGTATTGGTTCAATCCCTTCGTGCAACGCATTGCCGCGCGCGTACAGCTCGCAGCCGAACTGCAGTGCGATGCCCGTGCGCTGGCCGAAGCGCCCGCCGCTGGCGATGGCCGCCTGCTGGCGCAGGCCTACGTGGAAACGCTGCGCCATGCCACTGCACTGCGGCCTGCCAGCGCACTGTCACACCGCGATCCCGGCGGCCACCAGCTGCGCCTGCGGCACATGCTGCAGGGCGATGCAGGTCGCCGCCCCGGCAAGGCCATCACGCTGCTGCTGGCCGCGTCCGGTGTGACCGCCACCCTTTGCCTGGCTGCCGTGCAGGCGGCGGCCACCGCTGTCCCGCCATCGCTGGCCGTACCGCTGCAGGCCGCATCGGTCACGCTGCTGGAAGCCACTGTGCCGCTGGCCCCCGCTTTTGCCGCGCCTGTTGCCCAAGCGCGGGTCACCAGCGTGTTCGGCCATGCGTCGGACTTCCGCCAACGCGCCCACCGTGGCGTGGACTTTGCAGCGCGACGTGGCACAGCCGTGCAGGCGCCGGCCGATGGCACGATCATCGCCGCCACTCGCACTTACCCTGATGGCCCCAACTACGGCACCGTGGTGGTCATCGACCACGGAGGTGGCTGGCAGACGTTGCTTGCCCACCTGCAGGACTACGAGGTGGTTGTCGGTCAACGCGTGCGCAAGGGCGAGGTCATCGCCCGCACCGGCAACACTGGCCGCACCACCGGCCCCCATCTGCACATGGAACTGCTGCGCAGCGGCACGCGCGTCGATCCGCAGGCCTGGCTGCAGTAACCCGCTGACGCGCCCGCCGCGCGTTGCCACCCGAAGCGAAGTGACTCGATGCCCGGCCGCGGGAGGCTCCGCTGCTGCCCGCCGCTTCGCCATCAGAAAGGAATCCAACGAGAATGCAAGGCTCTTCCACGCAGCGACCGCCACGCCGCTTGCAAGCCAGCACCCGCCTGGCCATCGGCTGCCTGCTCTGGCCCGCCGCCACCGCTGCTGCGCAGACCGCACCATCGGCGCCGGCCACCACCGAACTGGAGGCCGTGCAGGTGCAGACGCAGCGCTATGACGCGCGGCGTGATGATTTGGCCAGCCGCATCGTCGTCGATCACGAAACCCTTAGGCGCCACGGTGATACCGATCTGCTGGAGGCGCTCAAGCGCCTGCCCGGCCTGAGCGTCTCCAGCGGCGCACCGGGACGCCCGGGCGCGGTATCGCTGCGCGGGCTGGGCAGCGGCTACACCCAGATACTGCTGGATGGCCAGCGCGCCCCCGCCGGGTTCAGCCTCGATTCGCTGGCCACCGATCAGATCGAACGCATCGAGATCCTGCGTGCGCCCACCGTCGATCACGGAACAGGCGCCATCGCCGGCACCCTCAACATCGTCACCCGCGCCACCGCACCCAAGGACAGCCAACGCCTGACCCTGTCCTGGGCCGGGAGCCAGTCACGCAGCACGCCCACGGCCAGCTGGCGGCAGACGCACCAAGGCGCGCGGGTCGACCATGCACTTACGGCAACCGCCACCGGACGCGCGTTCCTGGCGGAAGAGCACGGCAGCGAACAGGCCTGGGATGCCGATGGGCAGCCACTGCTGCTGCGGCACAGCCAGCTGCGCGCAACCGGTCGCCGCGACAACGTTTCGCTGTCACCCTCGATGACCCTCAATGCCACGGCGGACGATACGGTTTCGCTGCAGGCACTGCTGGATGCGTCCGACTTCCGTCGCGACATGGTGATCGACTGGGACACCCAGCGTGGACCCGCCCTGCGCACGCCGCACTACCGCCAGCGCACGCGCCTGCGCCTGGACCAAGGGCAGGCCAGCTCGGAATGGACCCGCCAGCTGCAGCGCGGCGGCACCCTCACGGTGCGCGGCGCCGTGGACGGCAACCGCGAAAACTATCGCTTTCGCGAGCAGGGCCAGGCACAGGATGGGCAGGACAACCTGATCGATCACACCGATGCGCGACTGCATGTCCTGGGCAGCAGCAGCCGCGCGCAATGGACCCTGCCTGCGCGCGGCCGCCATACCCTGCAGGTCGGCGCCGAAGGCAGCCTGGACGACCGTCGCGAATCGCGCCTGCAGCAGCTGCAGGGCTTCGATGGCGCAGCCGGTTCAACGAGCGATCTCTCCTTCAATGCACGCCTGCAGCGTGTTGCGGTATACGCGCAGGATGAGTTCGCCCTGGGCGAGCACAGCGCCTTCTACCTCGGCGGCCGCTGGGAGCGGCTGCAGACCACCAGCGAAGGGCATGACTTTGCCCCCGTGCGCAATCGCGCCAGCGTGTTCACCCCGGTGCTGCAGGGGCTGTGGAAGCGGGCCAAGGGCAAGGACCAGCTGCGCTTCTCCCTCAGCCGCACCTTCCGCGCGCCGGAGCTGCGTCTGCTGGTGCCACGGCCCTACACCTCCACCAACAACCGCGCACTGAACCCGGACGAGATCGGCAACCCGGCGCTGCGCCCGGAACTGGCCTGGGGCCTGGACACTGCCTGGGAGCTGCACGGCCGCGAAGGCACACAAGGCAGCATCGGCGGCTACCTGCGCCGCATCGATTCACCCATCCGCACCGAAACCCTGCTGCGTGATGGGCGCTGGGTCGCCACCCCGGTCAACGGCAGCCGCGCCATTGCCTGGGGTATCGAACTCGACGGACAGATGCCATTGGCCCGCGTGCTGCCCGATGCACCTGAAATCGAACTGCGCGGCAACGCCACGTGGAACCAGTCACGGGTGCGCGGTGTCCCCGGGCCCGACAACCGCATCCAGGACCAGGTGCCGTTCACTGCCAGCGCGGCCATGGACTACCGGATCATCCCGCGCTGGAGCAGCGGTCTGGCATTTACCTACCGCAGCGGCGGGCGCATCCGCTATAGTCTGGGCGAAATCGACATCGCCGCTTACCGGCGCGAGCTTGAGGCGTGGGTGCAGTACAGCACCCACGGGCGTGGCAAGCTACGGCTGACCGGCAGCACCCTGCTCGGCCGGGACAGCGAGAGCGGCCAATGGCGCTTCGACGATGGCGGCACCCAAGTGGTTCGCAGCGCGCGGCAGTCGGTCCCCAGCGTACGGCTGCAGTGGGAGCTGCCGCTGTAACGCGGGCCGCTGTGCTGACGGGTAAAGCGCTGTCGCGAATGCCTTGGCGATGCGGTGGAGGGACACTGCGAAACACCGATGCGTGTCGCAATTTGCACGCATTGTGGGGGCCCTGCGGCGGCATGCGTTCGAGCGGCGCAGCAGCAATGCAAGAATTGCGAAAGCGACGCGATCTGCAGGCAGTCGGCTGCTCCTCGCTCTTCTGTAGAGCCGAGCCATGCTCGGCTGCCTTTCGCTCCTCTGTAGAGCCGAGCCATGCTCGGCTGCCTTTCGCTCCTCTGTAGAGCCGAGCCATGCTCGGCTGCGGTCTGCGCGAACCAGTCGAGCATGGCTCGACTCTACAAAAACAATGCAGCCGAGCATGGCTCGGCTCTACAAAAGCGGAGCCGTCGAGCATGGCCCGACGTTACCGGCGCGAGCCTTCCAGCTGCGTGGTCAGCAGCCGGGTCAGGTTCCGCCGCGCGAAATACCCCTGCAGCTGCGCGGCCTTGATGGTCCGCGCCTTCAATCTCGGCGTGCCGTCGGCGCCGTATTCGATGCGATAGCAGCGCGAGGCACCACAGAGCTCGGCCTGGCTGGCGGTGACGATGACCACGGTGACTTCCAGGCTGGTGAAGGCGTTGCCGGTCTTGATATCCGGGTTCTCGGTACCGGCGCGGTCGATGAGCGTGCGGAACCGCCCCAGGTCGCGCTCACCGCCGCTGCTGAGCGGGCCGACGTTGGTGGCGCGGCGGATGTCCTCCTCCTCGCTGGGCGCGCCCTTGCTCCAGTGCTCGGTGCGCTCGGGGATGACCGCGCGCACCACGGTGCCGTCGGGTTCGATCAGATCGATCACCACGTCCAGCAGGTACACCGGCTCCAGGCCCAGGTTGGTCACGAAACAGTGCGCATCCAGGTTGCGGCCGGCACCGGAGGTGATGAGGATCGACGGGCGCTGCTGGCGGCGGTAGCTGCGCAGGAAGAAATTGAGGTAGACCACCCAGATCAAGGCGGTCACGCAGGTCATCACTGCCGTCAGCAGCGGCGCGAAATGGAGCAGGTTCTGCAGCATCCTCGGCGGAACTCGTGGGCGTGGGGCGGCCCATGGTCGCGGTTGGCGTGCTTGTGGGTTGTGAAGTCTTCGATTTCGACGGGACGCGGGGGGCATCCACGCATGGCGTGGATCTACTGGACCTTGTAGAGCCGAGATCCTATGTTCGTGGTCAAGCCTGCTGGAAGCAGGCTTGACCCACTTTCAACATGGCTGGGTC
>NZ_JBYSZR010000021.1:0-84191 GCF_058787375.1 Stenotrophomonas sp. FW305-3-2-15-E-LB1 | reverse complement strand
TGCTTGACGGTCCCTCCACCCTGGCTCCTACATACCTCGTGGGAGCCGGGAGGAACATACAAGCTTGCTCGACTGCCCTTGTAGAGTCGAGCCATGCTCGACTCTACAAAGGCCCTGCCATTGCGTTGCCGCAAAGCTGCGGTACGCTGCAGCTCTGGTGTTCGCCACGGATGCGTCCAATGAAAGCCATCGTTCTTGCTGTGTCCCTGTCACTGGCCATCGCACCGGACATCGCGCCGGCGCAGGAGCTGACCGGTGAACTGGCCGCGCTGGGCATTACCGCTGGCATGCCCTATGCCAAGGCCAAGCGCCTGCTTGATGCGGCCGGTTGGCGCGTCACGCCGCCGGAATCAGCGCAGGCCGCACTGCCGGACTTCCCCGAGATCGAATGCGGGCAAGGCCGCGATGCCGTGTGTTCGGCCGGCTTCCACAAGGACGATCAATCGGTGGCGATGATCATCGGCACCACCCAGGCGGGGCAGCCGTACATACAAGGCACCTACTGACCGGCCACGGATACCGCCATGACATCTGCTGCAACCGGTCGTACCGGAATCGGATGGCTGCTGATCGGCCTGCTGTGCAGTGGCGTGGCTGCAGTGGGCTGCACGGTGCTGGGCCGGTTTGCGATACCGCAGTTCGTTGAGAGTTTCGCCGAAGCGGGGCAGCCCTTGCCCGTGATCACCCAGGTCTTTGCAGGCAGCTACGGGCTGGTCTGGCTTGCACCGCTGGCGGTGGTTGCCACCTGGCTGGCGGGGCGGGCACGCACGTCGGCGCTGATCGGCTGTATCGCGCTGATGCTGGCGACGCCGGTGGCCCTGTTCGCGGCCTATCTGCCGCTGTTCAAGCTGGGCACGCTGTTCTGATTGACGCGCCAGCAGAAGGCTGCGGTTCGTGACCCTGTACCGGTAACCATGACCTCCGGCCCGTCGCCGGCTGTCCGGCCGCGTACTACTCTCAGCGGTTCAAGGCGCGTGGGTGCCTCCTTCCACTGGAGTTGTCGATGTCCCGTTCGTTGCTGGTCGTCGTTTCCGCTGTACTGACGCTGTCCCCGCTGCCGCTGCTGGCCGCCAGGGCACCTGCGCAGGACCTGGCCGCCGAGGTCAATCCGTTCATCGGCACCACCAATGCCGGCAACGTCTACCCCGGGCCGACGGTGCCCTTCGGCATGGTGGCCTTCAGCCCGGAAATGACCGCATTGCCGGGCAAGCGTTTCCCGATCGCCGCACCCGGCGGCTACGAGTGGCGCAGCAACGGTGTGCGTGGTTTCAGCCTGACCCACGTCAATGGCACCGGCTGCACCGGCGCCAGCGGCGATATCCCGCTGATGCCAGTGACCCTGCCAGTGGAGCTGTCGCCCTCATCCGCCGATGCCGGCGTGCGCTATACCAGCCTGCTGGACCACGCCAAGGAAACCGCCAGCCCCGGCGCCTACACGCTCACCCTGGACAACGGCGTGGCCGTCAGCCTGGCGGCCACCGCGCGCACGGCCGTGGGCCAGTTCCAGTTCCCGGCCGACAAGCCGGCCAACCTGCTGTTCCGCACGTCCGACAGCGAAGTGGGCAGCAGCGATTCGACGATCATCATCGACCCGGCCACGCGCACCGTGCGCGGTTCGGTCACCAGCGGCAACTTCTGCGGCTACCTCGCCGAGGACCGCCGCGAAAGCTATTACACCCTGCATTTCGTCGCCGAGTTCGACCAGCCGTTCGAGGTGGGTGGCACCTGGCGCGACGACACGGTGCAGGCCGGCGCGCGCGAGGGCGGTGGTGGCACCACCTATGGCAGCAAGGGCCACCCGCCGGCCGGCAAGGGCGCGGGCGGATGGATCAGTTTCGATGCCAAGCGCACGCCGCAGGTGACCGCACGCATCGGCATTTCGTACGTGGATGAAGCCGGCGCGCGGGCCAATCTGCGCCGTGAGAGCCCGCAGGGCACGACGGTGGCTGCAACGCAGGCGGCCACCCGTGCGAAGTGGAACGAACTGCTGGGCCAGGTGCGGGTACAGGGCGGCACGGCCGACGAGCGCACCGTGTTCTACACTGCGCTCTACCACGCCATGCTGGCGCCCAACCTGCACAGCGATGGCGACGGGCGCTACCGCGGCATGGATGGCAAGGTGCATGGCCTGTCCAAACGACAGCAGGCGCAGTACGCCAACTACTCGGGCTGGGATGTGTACCGCTCGCAGCTGCAGCTGCTGACCCTGCTGCAGCCGCAGGTGGGCTCTGACGTGGCGCAGTCGCTGTTGAACCAGGCCGACCAGAATGGCGGCGTGTGGGATCGCTGGACGCATATCACCGGTGCCACCGGGGTGATGAACGGCGATCCGTCGCCGCCGTCCGTGGCGGCCATCCATGCCTTTGGCGGCCGCAGCTTCGACCTGCAGCGCGCCTACGCCTCGCTGAACAAGGCCGCCACCGTGCCCACCGCGCGCGACCTGGACAAGCGCGGTTGCCCGGTGCTGTGCGTGGGCCAGCGCCCGGGCCTGGACCAGTGGTTGGCGTTGAAGTACATGCCGGAAGGTGCGCCGGGCTGGGGCAGTGCGGCCGACACGCTGGAAATGGTCAGCGCCGATTTCGGCCTGTCCGAGCTGGCCCTGGCGGCCGGCGATGCGCAAGGCGCAAAGCAGTTCCGCGAGCGTTCCGGCTGGTGGCGCAACCTCTACAACCCGAAGGCCACCGCGCAGCAGGGCTACATCCAGCCGCGCAACGCCGATGGCAGCTGGCCGGCGTTCGACCCGGCGGCCGACGATGGCTTCGTCGAAGGCAGCGGCGCCCAGTACCTGTGGATGGTGCCCTTCGATCCGGCCGGTCTGTTCGAGGCGCTCGGTGGCCGCGAGGCCAGCATCGCGCGGCTCGACGCGTTCTTCCGCAAGCCCGACGGTGGGTGGGCAGTGACCAAGTCCGGCCCGCTGCACGCCGAGCTGGACAACGAACCGTCCATCGCCGCGCCGTGGCTCTACAACTTCCTGGGCCAGCCGTGGAAGACCCAGGAAACCGTGCGCCAGGCGATGCGCCAGATCTGGACCAATACGCCTGAGGGGATGCCCGGCAACGATGACCTCGGGCAGATGTCATCGTGGTACGTGTGGTCGGCACTGGGCCTGTACCCGGTGTACCCGGGCCGCGCGGACCTGGTGGTCGGCAGCCCGTTGTTCACCGAAGCGGTGATCACCCGCCCGGGCGCGAAGATCGTGGTGCGTGCGCGCGGCGCAGCGATGGATGCGCCGTACGTGCAGTCGCTGCAGGTGGATGGCAAGGCCAGCAACGCGAGCTGGCTGCCCGCCAGTTTCGTGCAGCGCGGCGGCACGCTGGACTTCGAGCTGGGCACCACGAAGAACGAGCAGTGGGGCGCGCAGGACGTACCGCCTTCGCACGGCCCCCGTTGAATCCACGCCCTGCGTGGATGAACCACCACACGGCCGGGCACCACCCGGCCGTGCTAGCCTGACCGTGCAAGATCCAAGCGGCAGGAGGTTCCCATGGAAATTCCACAGGACGTGTACGAGCACGTACTGGGCGTGGCGGTCGAAATGGCCAATGCCAGCACCCACGGTGATACCCGCAGCCAGTGGCGGCTGCATGACGAACTGCGGCAGTACTGCGATGCGATGGCGGTGGAAGGCCGCGACCATCCGTTCCTGTGGGAAACCCTGGGCGACTTCACCAGCGACAGTGGCGTAGCGATCGGTTACTACGAACGCGCGCTGAAACAGGCGCGCCAGCTGGGCGTGATCGAAGGCGAAGCGTCGATCTGCCTGGAGCTGGCGCGGCGCCACATCGACCAGGGTGAAAAGGAGCGCGGCTACGAGTTCGCGTTGCGCGCCGACGAAGCCGCACGGCAGACCGACGACCTCGATCTGCGGCGCGAGATCAGCCAGTTCCTTCTGGAAAATTCATGAGCCACATCCTTCACGCCCGATGCTGCGCTGCCGCCCTGGCCCTCGCCATGACCACGTCCTGTGTGCAGGCGCAGCCACCGCAGGCAGTCAATCCACTGCTGGTGAAACCGGTCGACCAGGTCACCCCGGATGAGGTGCGCTACCTGCAGCAGCGCCTGTCCGACTGGCCCGACCTGGCCCGCTACCGCGAGGCCAATGCGCGCGTACCGGCCAAGCAGGCCGGCGTGCCACGCGTGTTGTTCTATGGCGATTCGATCACCCAGGGCTGGGGTGAAAAAGATCCTGCGGCGTTCTTCCCCGGCAAGGGTTACCTCAACCGCGGCATCGGCGGGCAGACCACACCGCAGATGCTGCTGCGCTTCCGCCAGGACGTCATCGCTCTGCAGCCGGACGTGGTGCTCATTCTTGCCGGCACCAACGATATCGCGGGCAACACCGGGCCCAGCACGCAGGCGATAATCGAGGACAATCTGCACGCGATGGTGGAGCTGGCCCGTGCACACGGCATCGCCGTGGTGCTGGCCTCGGTGCTGCCGGTGAGCGAGTACCCGTGGATGCCCGGCATCGAACCGGCGCCGAAGGTGCGCGCCTTGAATGCGGCGCTCAAGCAGTATGCCGATGCACAGGGGCTGGTGTACCTGGATTACTACACGGCCATGGCCAATGCGGCCGGTGGACTGGATCCTGCGTTGGCGGCCGATGGCGTGCATCCCACGGCGAAGGGCTATGCCGTGATGGCACCGCTGGCGGAGCGCGCCATCGAGCGCGCGCTGGCCGCCACGCCGCCTGGCGCGCGCTGATCGCATTCGCTGGGCATGGCAGCTGTTTCCAACAGGCTGGTCGAGACCGTGGCGCGCGCCGTGTTCAAGCGCAGCCCGGTGCTGGTCACCGAGCTCTATTCAAGCGCCGGCGACCAGCCGCGCCGCTACGCGTCGGCCGAGGCGCTCTGCGAACATGGCCGGGCCCTGCAGTGGGTGTCCGGCGGCATGCTGTTGATAGGCGTGCAGTACGCGGACATGGGCGGTGCCGTGCGCGTGCGTCCGTTCGACACCGTGCGCGGTGAATCTGCGCGCTTCACGGTCTCCGGCTGGGGGCTGATCTCGATCCTGCTGCCGATGGCCGTCGATGCCAACTGCGCCGCGAAGGTGCACGCCCTCACCGAGCGCGCTGCACTGGGCCGGGAGCGGGGCGCGCTGGATATTCCGCCGGTGTGCGACTGGAACTGGAACGCGGTGGAATCGCACAAGCGGCGCTTGAAGGACGTGCTCCGGAAGGCGCTCTAAAGCGTCCGCTCAGTCGTCGTCGCGCTTCAGTGCCGCATCGGCGGCGAGCAGCGCTTCGGCGGCCGCACTCAATGGCGGCGACGGCGGCGTATCGCAGCCGATGGCTGCCATCATCCGTTCCATGCCCACGAAGCTGCGTGCACGGCGGTCGTAGATGCCGGTGACCAGCAGGGCACGGGTGACGACTTTCTGCTCCGGCCCGACCAGCACGCGCTGTTCCATGATGATCCGCGTGCCGACCCAGCCGGCCAGCCGCGTTTCCAGGGTGAAGCGCTGGAACGGCTTGAGCTCGCGGCGGAACTGGATGGTGCCGGCGCCGACGATGGGCGCCCACTTCTCGCGCAGCGCCACCTTGCCCAGGCCCATGCGCAGGATCAGGTCCAGCCGGCCGAGGTCGAAGATGTTCCAGTAGCGCCCGTTGGTCATGTGCAGGTTGCTGTCCAGATCGTTGGGCAGCACGCGGAACGGCAAACGCGAAACCCCGAACGGGGCCTGCAGCTTCGGCCGGAACAGGCTGCACAGCAGCAGGTGGAGCAGGCGGAACCAGAGATTCATGGTTATGACGACTGTTATAGAACAACCGATACGCTAATCTATGACGACTGTCCTAGCAAGGAGAGCGGCATGAGCCCGCGAGCGTCCGAAGCCCCGCAGCGTGTGATCGATGCCGCCGCCCAGATGCTGGCGCGGGTAGGGCTCAATGCCACCAGCATCCGCGAGGTGACCAAGCTGGCCGAAGCGCCGCTGGGCTCCACCTACCACCACTTCCCGGGGGGCAAGCAGGAACTGCTGGCCAGGGCGACCCACATGGCCGGCGACAAAGTGGAGGCCCTGCTGGTGGAGCTGCTGCGCGACGGCGCGGTGCAGGGCCTGCAGCAGTTCCTGGCGATGTGGCGCGAGCGCCTGCTGCGCTCGCAGTTCCGTGCCGGCTGCCCGGTGCTGGCCGCGGCAGTGGAAGAGCCGGTCGACGCCGTAGCGAGCCAGCCGCGCGCGGCCGCCGCCGAGGTGTTCGTGCGTTGGCAGGGGCACCTCGCCCAGGCCTTCCTCGCCGATGGGCACGCGCCGGAGCAGGCGGCCGGATTGGCCAGTCTTGTCATCGCCAGCGCGGAAGGTGCGGTGGCCATGAGTCGCGCGCTGCAGGACATCGCCCCGTTCGACCAGGTAGCCGCGCAGCTGCTGACGGCGGCCGCGCCACCTGCACGCTAGAATCGACCCGAACGTACCCACGCTTGCCAGGCAAGGATGTCCGCATGCTGCACCACCTTTCCCTCGGCGTCCGTGATCTGGATGCCGCCGGTCGCTTCTACGACGCAGTGCTCGCCGCACTCGGTTACCGCCGTGTGTTCGAGGATGACACTGCGATCGGCTACGGCGTGGCCGGCGATGAAGACGCGCTGTGCTTGAAGCTGCGCGACGATGCCACGCCGCCGGGCCCGGGCTTCCATCTGGCATTTGCCGCCGACTCTGCCATGGCTGTCGACGTCTTCCATGCAGCGGCCATGGCGACCGGAGGGCGTGACAACGGTGCGCCCGGCCTGCGCCCCGATTACGGCGATACCTATTACGCGGCGTTCATGGTCGACCCCGATGGCCATCACATCGAAGCGGTGACCAAGGCGCTGCCGGCATGAAGCGGACCAGGCGTTTCGGCGGCAGCGCGCTGAAGCTGCCGATGACCCGCAGCAGCGAAGTCGCACGTGCGCGGCGGCAGCTGCAGCACCAGGGATGGCCGCGCCTGCAGATGGCGCTGATCGTGCTGCTGACCGGCGGCGCGGGCTTCCTGGCCTCGCATGTGCTGCGGCTGGCCGGTCTGGACAGCATGCTGCTGCGTTACCCGCTGGCGGTGCTGCTGGCCTACGCCGTGTTCCTGCTGCTGATGTGGATCTGGATCCGCTGGCGCTGGGATGCGGTGGCGGACGGGGCCGGCGAAGTCGCCAGCAATGCTGGCGGTGGTGGAAGTACGCCGCGCAGCGGTCCTTCCTGGGGCGGCAACGGCGGTCACTCCGGCGGTGGCGGCGCGTCGGCATCCTGGGGCGAGGCCTCGGCCGCCTCGGTCATGGACAGCGACGGCGCATCCCTGCTCGATGCCGCCACCGAGCACGAGGCCGGCCTGCCGTTGCTGGCCGTGCTCGGCATTCTCGCGCTGGTGGCCAGCGTGTTGCTGGCCAGTGCCTGGGTGGTGTGGTCGGCGCCGGTGCTGATGGCCGAGCTGCTGGTGGACGCTGCGATTGTCGGCGGCCTGTACCGGCGCATGCAGGGCATGGGTGCGCAGGGCTGGTGGCGGTTGTGCCTGTCGCACACGTTCTGGCCGCTGCTGGGCCTGCTGGTGTTCTTCGCCGGGCTGGGCTGGGTGGCGCAGCAACTGGCGCCGGGCGCGGTCAGCCTGATGCAGGTGGTGCAGGCGCTGTAGTTTCCCGGGTGCGCCTGCACGTGCGGGCCGGCGATTGCCGCTCAATCAAAGCGCCAACGCACTCCCGCGTAAACACCCCGGCCTTCGCCCGGCGTGGAGCGGGCGACATCCTTGCCGGCATCGTCATAGCCCGGCGTCACCGTTGCGGCGTAGTGGCGGTCGCCGATGTTGCGCATTTCCGCCCAGGCCTGCCAGCGGCCGCCCGGTGCGTCGTAGCCGATGCGGCTGCCAAAGATCACATGGCTGTCAGCCCAGTAGCTGTTGGCGTAATCCACGGTAATGCGCGAGGCGTACTCGGTGTTGAGTGCGGCGTACAGGCCGGAGGCATGGTCGAAGCGCAGTTCGGCCTGGTAGCTGTGCTGCGGCAGGCCGGGCAGGCGGTTGCTGCCGAAGCGCGTGTCATGGCGGTAGCGGAAATCACTGAAGGTGTAGGCCTGGCGCAGTGACAGTCGGCCCGGTGCGCCCTGCCACAGCGTGCTGTCCAGGCCGGCCTCGATGCCGCGGTGCACGGTGGGGCTGGCGTTGTTCTCGGCCACGAACAGGTTCGGCACCGGCTGCAGCTCCACGCTCAGCAGTTCGTGGTTGACGTGTGCGTAGTAGCCGGTCAGTTCCCAGCGGCCCAGTGCCGCTTCGCCGCGCGCGCCCAGTTCCAGCGTGGTGGCGGTCTGGTTCTGCATCGCCACCGGCGTGCTCTGGCGGCCGGTGGATGGGCCGTTGCCCTCGCCGAAGAACTGGTTCGAACCCCAGATCATCGACCACGGGTGCGGCGCTTCCACCGAGCGGCTGAGGTTGCCGAACCACTGCGTCTGCGCACTGTGCTGCCAGGTGAAACCCAGGCGCGGCGCGTAGTCCCAGTCGTGGTCGCGCAGGCGGCCGCCGCTGGTGGGCCAGGTTACCTGCACATCGCTGCGGGTGTTGATCAGCGCCAGGCCGGTCTGCACACGCAGGCGATCATTCACGGCCACGTTGTTGCCGATGTGCAGCGTGCTGTTGGTACCGAGATGGCGGAAGTCGCGCGTGCGCGTGCCGGCGGCATAGCCATTGCTGGCAAAACGCAGCGACTCGCGAACGTTGGCATCCAGGTCGTGGGCCACGCGCAGGCCGACGGTGGTTTCGCTGTCCCGGCCGAACAGGGTGTGGCGATGGCGGTAGTCCAGCGTGGCGTTGAGGTCGGCGTAGTCCAGCTGCTGGCGGTAAAGGCTCTCGCCCAGGTCCATCGGGTACGTGTGGTAGACCAGCCCGGCCTGCAGCGAAGAATCCTCGTCGATCTGCAGCGTGGTCATGTTGCCGATCCAGGTGCTGCCCGGCTGCGGACGGCGCGCATCGATGGCCAGGTTGGCCGGGTTGGCCGCGCGCGGGTCGTTGCGGATCTGCTCGCGGGTCAGGCGCCCGGGCGTTTCGTGGTTGGTTTCGCGGTAGCGCACGAAGAAGCGCGTCTGCAGATCGGGCGTGACCTGCCAGCCGATGTTGGCCATCGCGCCCTTGCCATCACCGCGCGCGTGGCGCTGGTAACCGTTGAATTCGCTGTCGGTGTAGGCCAGGAAGTAGTCGACATCACCACTGATGCCGCCCCAGCTTATCCCGCGCTTCTGGTAGCCGCGGCTGCCGGCTTCGTAATGCAGCTGCACGCCGGCCGAATCACGGCCGCTGCGGCTGACGTAGTCGATGGCACCGCCCAGTGCCAGCGCGCCGCGCTCGAAACCGTTGGCGCCGCGCAGGACTTCCACGCGTGACAGCCACAGCGGTTCCAACAGTTCGTAGGGCGTGCCGCCCGGGCCGGTCAGCGGCAGGCCATCGAGGGAGACGGCGATGCCCGAGGCATGCGCGCCCGGCCCGCGGTTGATGCCCGAACCGCGGATCGACACCTTGGTGCCCTCGTTGCCCGGCGACTGCGCACTGATGCCCGGCTGGAAGGCCAGCACATCGGCACTGCTGGACAGGCGGTCGTTGGCGCGGGTCAGGTCGACCACGTTGCCGGCACCCGGGACGCGCTTGAGCGCGGCGCGGGCCCGTTCGACGTCGCTGGCGGCGGTGACCTTGACCGCACCGAGAGTGGTCGGGGCATCCGCCGGGGCGGCCAAGGCGGGATGGGTCAGCGTGGCGACAACGGCCAGGGCCAGCAGGGAAAGGGTGGGACGGTGCAGCGAACGGGAGGTGGGCATGCGTCTGACATCAAGGCGGACCGGGGCGGCGGATGGCAGGCCATGCTCTGTCAACCGAAATTAAGTCGCGCAAGTTAACAGGTTGCGCCCGCGTCGTCACCCTGTACGTTGGGGGCGCCGGGACAGGGGCGTCAGGTGGGCATCGCTGATAGATGGTTGCCGTACGCAGCTTCAGCCGGGTCGTTGGGAGGTGGCGAGCACCGGCACCGGTCGATCGGACGAGAGAAATCGCTGAAGTGAACAGGGAAAGGAATTTCAGACCACGAGTCAGATCATCATGGGAGATCTGCAAGACGGTGGGGTGGCCTCATCTCAATAGTGTGTGCGACACGAATGCCGCCCTCCGGAGCACAGAAACCATGCGCCGCAGTAGAGAAATCCGACAAAGCCTATTGGCCACCCCGCCGTCAATGAATCCTTGCACAATCAGTAAACGACGCGCAACTCCTTCCTCTCAAGGAGGTTGAGGAGGTCGATCTCCCTCCAGTCAACAAACCATGGTAGAGATTCGAAGTCTTTGACTAGTTCGGCCAAAGCCGCTGGGTCAGTTGATGGAAGATCCAGGGCAGTCAGCAGGGACTTGGCCCAGCTTAGGCGGCGCTGGATATCTATGTGTGGACATCCAATGAAATCCAATGCAGTGAGTGCCTTCTCGGAGTCCTTGCTGAAGCTAGTTGATCGGCTGAGTATGTCGTCGACGCCGTCGCACACCCATTTTCTAAGGGTTGAAAAGGTTGGTCCCGATTTGATGTAGTAAATGGCGGTCACTAGATTGAAATAAGAGGCGGGGCGGCTGGAGTTAATAAAAGCCTTCTCTAGTGCTTTTGGGCTGATGCTGAGTTCGTCGCTGAATTCGCTAACGGCAAGGAGAATGTTCTGGGTCTCTAGATCAATAAATCCGTCTGTGCGTGGCTCAATCACTGATCGATCTATCGCGACCGTCGCTTCACCAAGTAGAGCGGTCGAAAGCGCTTGCGCATACTGAGGAAGGTGCTGTTTAGAGAATCGGCTGATCACAACAATCAGCATGGAGATTTTATACGACGCGGTAACGGAAGGGGCGACGCTATATAGGAAAAAAACGCATTTTATGATTAGCGCGAGAGCTTCATATGTGTCGTGCGTGAGTTCTTTTTCGTCACCTTTATTTGTGTTGAATTCCTCTGGGTATGAGTCCATGAGGTAGATTGCACGATTCTTTAAACCTGAAATGAGGTATCCGGAGACCTCGTCATACCCGCATTGGTTCGTCGAGCAGCAAGACTTGACGTCATTGCAGAAGCTGAGGAAAAGGCGGTCATGCTTGTAGATTGTGGTTGAGCGGAGACCATTTGAGTTTGCCTTGGTCTTTTTGGTGAACTTGCTGACAAATGCTGAAAGCAAGGACTTCGAGTCGAGTATTGATTTCGACTTCTCGGTCATGAAAGGGCGCTCGTATTTGCGGACCTTGCTGTCGTTCACGCTCAGTTTGAGTAATGTGAGTTCGGACTCGATTTCTGCAAATATGCGTCGTGAAATGCTGGGGTCGTTCGCAAATATGAAGTAGTCGTCGACATACCGCCGAATTTCAAAATCAACCCGGTCCACCAAATTTTGAGTTTTGAGTTTTGCTTTTACTCTAACGTCGACCTGTTGAAGTATTATCTCTGCAAATATTCGACTTGCTTCTGGTCCGATCAATATCCCGCTGGTCTCGCCGAAGTTTGCGCTCTGCATGAGCGCGTCAAATGCATTTCCGAAGGACTGAAGCCTGATATTTTCTTTGGAGAACTCTTTACTTTTTACTGCCCACAAGATTGTGTGCGTGTAGATGCTGTCAAAGCACTTTGCGACATCCAGCATCCATAGGTGTGAATGTCGGCGCTCTAATTCAATGAACTCCTTGGAATCAAAGAATTTGTAAAGCCTGCCATGGCCGAAATACGAGAAGTAGGAAGGGCTGTGCGAAAGATGCTTGTCCAAGGTGTCGATTGATACCTGTGATCTCTTATAACGAGACACACCTTCTTCATTGGATCTTGTGAAGTAGGATCCGGCTATTGATTTTGGTGCCCTGAGACTCGATGTACTTCGGCTGGTGTAGTTTGTAATGAGCGAAGAGTATCTACTATAAAAATCCATCATCCTCCACTGTGACCCAGGGTGAGGGACCGATAGCTGTCGGTGTGATAGCGCGTTCTTCTTGATTTTGTAGGAATATGGGATGTGCCAAAGGTCCTGTCCCTCCTGCTTTATTAGCTTATCGAAGACGCTTTCTGATAAGCCGGTAGAGGTAGAGCTGTTCTTGATTGCGCGCAGGTAGAGGCCGTCGTTCGAGAAGACAATTGGCGTCTCGGCGGGAGAGGTTTCCGTTACAAGTGATCTAAACTTATCGGACTTCCGCACCTTGACTTTGGTCTTTTTACTCATGTTTCCAGCACCTCTGGATTCGCGCCAACTCTTTTGGATTGAATTGGTAAAAGCGTTTAAACCTTGCTCCCGAATAGAAGCTGTGGCGCAACAGTTGAGTTCTCTGAGATGTGGACAGCTTGCTCGACAACTTCGAGAAGATGCGACCTTTGGTCGAATGGAGCGTGTTTCTAAGGAATCTGTCGAGCTCGGGGAGGGCTTTGCTCCTCTCCAAGTCGATTAGAGGGTAATTGAAATGTATTCCCGAAAGTCTAGTGATTCCTTTGCTTCTGTCTTGGAGGCTAATGTTGCTCGTAAGGTGTCGAACTCGGCGTTCCAACAAGTCGAAATCAGATGTCCTGATGAAATCTAGGTATGACTTCATCAGTCGAGTCTTTGTTCTAGTGATCTTGCTTTCTGCGATATCGAGCCAAACGTCACGTGTCTGGTCGGCGCGGTAGTTGTGATCAGCGTTGGCACAGTGAAATGCGTATCCAAGATAGTTAAATGATAGAAACTTGGTTGCCTTTCCTGTTGCATTTTCTTTTGGCTTGCATTTTTCAAATGCAAGGACGGTCTTTTTTGTTTCCTTGAACTTCAGTCCGTTCGGAAGGAGGGTCTCGAAGTCCGAAATCGATGATGAACTGTTCGCCCCGGAGTTCATGATGACGACGATGTCGTCTACAAAGCGCCTGTAGAAAAAGACCTTCGGATTCGAGTGCAGTTGCGCGTCAAATTCACGCATCATGGAATCGGCCAAGGTTGGGCTTATCACGAGTCCACGGGGCAACCCCGAGTTGCCAAGGACGACATGGTTGTCAATGATTGATTTGATCGCGATTCTGGTGCTGGAGGATATTGCTCTACTATCGACCAAGTGGTTCAAAACATAGTCGGCTGTAAAAGATTCATAGAAGCTCTTGACATCCAGTTTTATAATCAAGAAAGGAACTTGTTCCGAAATCACGGCCTTTAGTGCGAGTACGATATCGTCTCGATTGCCCGGCACTCGATGTTTGTCATGCAGTCCTCGATTAAGCATCCTGAGGGCTATGGTTGAGGCGTGGTCAGTCGCTCGGGCAACGGACTTTCCGCCGGAGTGGGCATAAGCAATCTTGGACGAGAGCTTCGATGGTGCTGCCAAGAGCCGGACTGCATCTTCAATTGATTGGGACAGATGCTCGGGGTCTTTCAGGTGCGGTTCGAGAAAGAAGTCGATCCTTCGAACTTCCTTCCTAATGTTGTGTGCGATCAAACCCGAGCGATGCATGTCGTGATTCCCTACGTTCGTCCGTTGTCTTTGAGGCTGGCGGAAAGGTTGGGTTGGTTTAGCTTGCGCCGTATATCGCGGTATTGTCACCGATTTGGTTCATTGATGAACACGTGCACGACCTGTTACCAATGGATCGTAGCGAATTGTCTGCCCGCGAAGCATTGTGAATAGCAGCATCGGCTGAGTTCATTTGCCCGCATTATTGAGATTCGAAGTCGTGTAGCTCTAGCCCAGAATCCCCGGCAGATCCAGCCCCTTCTCCTTCGCGCATTCCACCGCGATCTCATACCCCGCATCCGCATGGCGCATCACGCCGGTGGCCGGGTCGTTCCACAGCACGCGGCCAATCCGCTTCGCCGCTGCCCCGGTGCCGTCGCAGACGATCACCATGCCGGCGTGCTGCGAGAAGCCCATGCCGACGCCGCCGCCATGGTGCAGCGACACCCAGGTCGCGCCGCTGGCGGTATTGAGCAGGGCATTCAGCAGCGGCCAGTCGGACACAGCGTCGGAGCCGTCGGCCATCGCTTCGGTTTCGCGGTTCGGCGAGGCCACGCTGCCGCTGTCCAGGTGGTCGCGGCCGATCACCACCGGCGCCTTCAGTTCGCCGTTGGCGACCATCTCGTTGAAGGCGAGGCCGAGTCGATCACGATCACCCAGGCCCACCCAGCAGATGCGCGCCGGCAGGCCCTGGAACTTGATCTTCTCGGCGGCCATGTCGAGCCAGCGGTGCAGGTGCGGGTTGTCGGGAATCAGTTCCTTCACCTTGGCATCGGTCTTGGCGATGTCTTCCGGGTCGCCGCTCAGTGCGGCCCAGCGGAACGGGCCGATGCCACGGCAGAACAGCGGGCGGATGTAGGCCGGCACGAAACCCGGGAAATCGAAGGCATTGGCCACGCCTTCTTCCAGCGCCATCTGCCGCAGGTTGTTGCCGTAATCCACGGTGGGCACACCCAGTGCATGGAAGCCGAGCATGGCGCGGATGTGGTTGGCCATCGAGGCGCGCGCGGCCGTTTCCACTTCCTTCGGCGCAGAGACACGCTTCTCGTCCCACTGCTCGACGGTCCAGCCCTGTGGCAGGTAGCCGTTCACCGGGTCGTGCGCGGAGGTCTGGTCGGTCAGCAGGTCGGGCTGGATGCCGCGCTCCAGCAGTTCAGCCAGCACGTCGGCGACGTTGCCGAGCAGGCCCACCGACGTCGGCGTGCCGGCCTTGCAGGCTTCATCGATCAGGCGCAGCGCTTCGTCCAGGTTGTCGGTCCAGGTGTCCAGGTAGCCGGTGCGCAGGCGCATGTCGATGCTGCTCTTGCGGCATTCGACGGCCAGGCAGGAGGCGCCGGCCATCACCGCGGCCAGCGGCTGTGCGCCGCCCATGCCACCCAGGCCACCGGTGAACAGCCACTTGCCGGTCAGGTCGCCACCGAAGTGCTGGCGGCCCATTTCCACGAAGGTTTCATAGGTGCCCTGCACGATGCCCTGCGCGCCGATGTAGATCCAGCTGCCAGCGGTCATCTGGCCGTACATGGCCAGGCCCTTCTTATCCAGCTCGTTGAAGTGGTCCCAGTTGGCCCAGCGCGGCACCAGGTTGGAATTGGCGATCAGCACGCGCGGTGCATCGGCGTGGGTGCGGAACACGCCGACCGGCTTGCCCGACTGCACCAGCAGGGTCTGGTCGTCGTCCAGGCGCTTGAGCGTTTCGACGATGGCGTCGAAGCTTTCCCAGTCACGCGCGGCGCGGCCGATGCCGCCGTACACCACCAGTTCCTGCGGGCGCTCGGCCACGTCCGGGTGCAGGTTGTTCATCAGCATGCGCAGCGGCGCTTCAGTCAGCCAGCTCTTGGCGTTCAGCGTGGTGCCGGTGGGCGCGATGATGGTGCGGCTCGGGTCGTTGCGGGTCATGCGGCGCTCCGGTTGGTAGCGAATTCAAGGCAGGCGTTGAGCACCTGCGCCAGGGTGTGGCGCAGCGGTGCGGCGTGGTCGGGGTCCAGCGGGGTGGGCCAGCTGTGCTCGTCCACCTGGTCGGGCAGGGGCTCGTGCATGTAGCCACGGCAGGCCAGCTCCATCTGCAGGCTGTGCACGCCGCCGGCGATGTCGCTGTAGTGGCGGGTGATCCAGCCGCCCTTGAAGCGGCCGTTGCGCACCTGGCTCATGCCGCTGATCTTCAGCAGGTTTTCCACCACATCGCTCAGTGCGTTGTCGCAGGAGGTGTCCGGCGCACCGGACGGGCCGGCCGTGCCGAGGTTGAACTGCGGCAGCTCGCCCTCGAACAGGTGCGGGATATGCGAGCGGATCGAATGCGCGTCATACACCACCACCGTGCCGTGACGCGCGCGCAGGCGCGCGATCTGCGCAGCCAGCGCATCGTGGTAGGGCAGGAAATACGTGTCGCGTCGCCGTGCGATCTCCGCGTCATCCGGCTCGCGCCCGGCGTGGTACAGCGGCTGGTTGTCGAAGGTGGTCAGCGGGCACAGGCCGGTGGTGTTCTGGCCCGGGTACAACGACACGCCACTGGGGTCGCGGTTGAGGTCGATCACCGAACGCGAGATCGCCGAACGCACGGTGGTGGCGCCCATGCCGCGGACGAAGTCGTAGAGATCGTGCACCCACCAGTCGGCATCGCGCCGTGCCAGCCACGGCGAGTGGTAGTCGCCCATCAGCTCGTGCGGCAGCTCGCTGCCGGTATGCGGGAAGCTGACGATCAACGGGGCATCGCCCTCGTGCACCGTCAGCCATTCGGGCTGGGCATTCATGCCTGCGGCTCCACGGTCGGCAGCAGTTCACCCAGGCCCTGTGCCAGCGCGCCGCTGCGCACCAGGTTCGTGGCGGTCACCATGTCCGGGTGGAAGTAGCGGTCTTCTTCCAGCGTCGGCACCTGCGCGCGCAGGGTGGCGCGCACGGTCTCCAGCGCAGCGCTGGAGCGCAGCGGCGCGTGGAAATCACAGCCCTGCGCGGCGGCCAGCAGCTCGATGCCGATCACGTTGGCCGCGTTCTCGGCCATCTGCATCAAACGGCGTGCGCCGTGCGCGGCCATCGAGACGTGGTCCTCCTGGTTGGCCGAGGTCGGGATCGAGTCAACGCTGGCCGGGTAGGCGCGCTGCTTGTTTTCGGAGACCAGCGCGGCGGCGGTCACCTGCGGAATCATGAAGCCCGAATTGAGGCCGGGCCGCGGGGTCAGGAACGCCGGCAGGCCGGACAGCGCCGGGTCCACCAGCATGGCCAGGCGGCGCTCGCTGATCGAGCCGATCTCGCACACCGCCATCGCCAGCATGTCGGCAGCGAAGGCCACCGGCTCGGCGTGGAAGTTGCCGCCGGACAGCGCTTCGCCGGTATCGGTGAACACCAGCGGATTGTCGGACACGCCATTGGCTTCGATTTCCAGCGTGGTCGCGGCCTGGCGCAGGATATCCAGCGCCGCGCCCATCACCTGCGGCTGGCAGCGCAGGCAGTACGGGTCCTGCACGCGCACGTCGTTGTCGCGGTGCGATTCGCGGATATCCGAACCCTGCATCAGCGAGCGCAGCGTGGCGGCGGTGGCGATCTGCCCGCGCTGGCCACGGATGGCGTGGATGCGCGGGTCGAACGGCGTGTCCGAACCCTTCGCCGCTTCCACCGACAGCGCGCCGGTGACCAGCGCGGCCTGGAACACGGTCTCGATCTCGAACAGGCCTGCCAGCGCATACGCAGTGGAGAACTGCGTGCCGTTGAGCAGCGCCAGGCCTTCCTTCGCACCCAGTTCCACCGGCTGCAGGCCGGCACGCGCCAGTGCATCCAGCGCCGGCAGGCGCTCGTCGCCGATGAAGGCCTCGCCCACGCCCAGCATCACGCTGGCCAGGTGCGAGAGCGGCGCCAGATCGCCGGAGGCACCGACCGAGCCCTGTGCCGGCACGACCGGCAGCACGCCCTTCACCAGCATCGCTTCGAGCAGCAGCAGGGTTTCCTCGCGCACGCCCGAAGCGCCCTGGGCCAGGCTCACCAGCTTCAGCGCCATCATCAGCCGCACCACGCTGGCCGGCATCGGCTCACCCACGCCGGCAGCATGCGAAAGCACGATGTTCCGCTGCAGGGTGGCCAGGTCTTCGCGCTCGATGCGCACGCTGGCCAGCTTGCCGAAGCCGGTGTTGATGCCGTACACGGGCGCGCCCTTGGCGACGATGGCGGCCACCGCCGCCGCACTGGCGCGCACCACCGGCAGCGCAGCCGGGTCCAGTGCAAGCGGCGCACCGCGGTAGACCTGCCGCCACTGGGCGAGGGTGACATGGCCGGGGCGAAGAACCAGGGTGTTGCTCATGTGTTGCTCCAGGAAGCAGGCAGGTCGGGCTGCCCGCGCACCACGCGCGCGTGCAGCGGATTGAATCCCATGCGATAGACCAGGTCGGCCGGCGCGTCGATGTCCCAGATAGCCAGGTCGCAGTCCATGCCCACCGCCAGGCGGCCGATGCGCTCGCCATGGCCCAGCGCGCGCGCCGCTTCACGGGTGAAGCCGGCGATGCATTCGTCCACGGTCAGGCGGAACAGGGTGGCGCCCATGTTCATCGCCAGCAGCGGGCTGGTCAGCGGCGAGGTGCCGGGGTTGCTGTCGGTGGCCAGGGCCAGCGGCACGCCGGCCACACGCAGCGCGGCGATCGGGGGCAGGGTGGTATCGCGGGTGAAATAGAAGGCGCCGGGCAGCAGCACGGCCACGGTGCCAGCGGCGGCCATCGCGGCGATGCCAGCATCGTCCAGGTGCTCGATATGGTCGGCCGACAGCGCGCCGAAGCTGGCGGCCAGTTCGGCGCCATGCTGGTTGCTCATCTGCTCGGCGTGGATCTTCACCGCCAACCCGTTGGCACGTGCGGCTTCGAAGACCTGGCGTGCCTGCGCGGGCGAGAACGCGATGTTCTCGCAGAACACGTCCACCGCTTCGGCCAGGCCATCGGCGGCGATGGCCGGAATCATCACGTTGCACACTTCGTCGGTGTAATCCTGGGCCTCGCGCCCCGGGGGTACCGCATGCGCGCCGAGGAAGGTCGGCACCACGGTCACCCGGCATTCCTCGCCCAGGGCGCGTGCCACCTGCAGCTGCTTGCGCTCATCGTCCAGGGTCAGGCCATAGCCGGATTTGATCTCCACCGTGGTCACGCCTTCGGCACGCATGGCCAGCAGGCGCGGACGGCTTTCGTCGGCCAGCTGTTGCGGCGAGGCGGCGCGGGTGGCGCGCACGGTGGAGACGATGCCGCCGCCGGCACGGGCGATGTCGGCGTAGCTGACCCCCTGCAGGCGTTGTTCGAACTCGTTGGCGCGGTTGCCGGCGTAGACCAGGTGGGTGTGGCAGTCGACCAGGCCCGGCGAGATCCAGCGGCCTTCGCCATCGATGCGGGTGGTCGGCCGCAGGTGCGCGTCGCTGCCGGCAGTGCCGACGTGGACGATGCGCCCTTCGGTGCAGGCCAGCACGCCGTTGCGGATGATCCCCAGGCCGGGGCCATCGAGGGTCATCAGGTGGACGTTGGACCAGAGAGTATCGATTTGCATGGCATCCACAACGCGGCTGTGCTTATATGTCTATACAATATAGGCGTCCATTTCGGGTTGTCCAGCCATGTCCGATTCGCGTTCCCCGCAGAGTTTCCATGCCGCCCACGCCCTGCTGGGCGAAGGCTGGGCGCGCGATGTGCGCCTGCAGGTGCAGGGCGGCCGCATCGCCCGCATTGACGCGGGGCAGGGCGCGCAGGACGGTGATACCCGCGTCGGCCTGCTGCTGCCGGGCCTGCCCAACCTGCACAGCCACGCCTTCCAGCGCGGCATGGCCGGCCTGACCGAGATCGGCGGGGGTGACGGCGACAGTTTCTGGAGCTGGCGCGAGCTGATGTACCGCTTCCTGGCCCACCTGCGCCCCGAGGCGGTGCAGGCCATCGCCGCCCAGGCCTACATGGAAATGCTGGAAAGCGGCTTCACCCGGGTCGGCGAGTTCCATTACCTGCACCACCAGGCTGACGGCCAGCCCTACGCGTTGCGGGCCGAGATGAGCGCGCGCATCGCCGCCGCCGCCGACCAGACCGGCATCGGCCTGACCCTGCTGCCGGTGTTCTACGCCCACGCCGATTTTGGCGGCGCGCCGCCCAATCCCGCGCAGCGCCGGCTGATCCACGACGTGGACGGGTTCGCGCGGCTGCTTGAGGGGGCAAAGACCGCCTTGTCCACGTTGCCCGACGCGGTGCTGGGCATTGCCCCGCACAGCCTGCGCGCGGTCACCGGCGAGGAACTGGATGCGTTGCTGCCGCTGACCACCGGCCCGGTACACATCCACATTGCCGAGCAGGTGCGCGAGGTCGAGGCCTGCCTGGCCTGGAGCGGCCAGCGGCCGGTGCAGTGGCTGTACGAACACGCGGCGGTGGATGCGCGCTGGTGCCTGGTGCACGCCACCCACATCACCGATGCCGAGCGCGCGCAGATGGTGGCCAGCAAGGCGGTGGCCGGCCTGTGCCCGATCACCGAGGCCAACCTGGGCGATGGCCTGTTCCCGATGCAGGCGTTCGCCCGCGAAGGCGGGCGCTTCGGCGTCGGCTCCGATTCCAACGTGCTGATCGACGCCGCCGAGGAGCTGCGCCTGCTCGAGTACGGCCAGCGCCTGGCCCTGCGTGGGCGCAACGTGCTGGCCCCGGATGCCTCGCGCAGCAGCGGCCGTTTCCTGTTCGACGGTGCCCTGCACGGCGGCGCGCAGGCGCTGGGCGTGGCTGCCGGGCTGCAGGTCGGGGCCAGCGCCGATCTGCTTGAACTGGACCCCGCGCACCCGGCGCTGCAGGTGCGACACGGTGACGCATGGCTTGACAGCTGGGTCTTCGCTGCACGTAATGGCGCGCTGCGTTCGGTCTGGCGCCATGGCCGCCAGGTCGTGGCCGACGGCCGCCACCTGCAGCGCGAGGCCATCACCACCGCCTTCGCCGCTGCCCTGCGTGGCGTGCTGGGCTGACCGCCTCCCGCTCATTGAGACCCCCACACCCGTGAAGGCCAGCAAGTCCGCCACGCTCAACCAGCGTATCCGCAGCGATCTGGAAAGCCGCATCCTCAGCGGCGAATGGGCGCCGGGTTTCCGCATCCCGTACGAGCACGAGCTGATGGAGCAGTACGGCTGCTCGCGGATGACGGTGAACAAGGTACTGACCGCGCTGGCCGAGAGCGGCATGATCGAGCGCCGCCGCCGTGCCGGTTCCTTCGTGGCGCGGCAGCCCCCGCACCTGGAACAGGTGGCGCTGGAGATTCCCGATATCGCCATGGAAGTCGGCTCGCGCGGCCACCAGTACGCCTACCAGCTGCTGCAGCGCGACCTGCGCCTGGCCGAGCCCGGCAATGCCGGCGAGAGGGAGCTGGCCGGCGCTGAGCCGTTGCTGGCGATGCGCTGCCTGCACCTGGCCGACGGCCGGCCGCTGGCGCTGGAACACCGCCTGATCAGCCCGGTGGGCGTGCCCGAGGTGCTGGAGGTGGATTTCAGCACCACCGCGCCGGGCAGCTGGCTGCTGCAGAACGTGTCCTGGACCCGAGCCCAGCACCGCATCAGCGCGTGGGGCGCGGACGCGGCCGCGGCCAAGCTGCTTGAGGTGAAGCCGGGTACCGCCTGCCTGGTGATCGAGCGCCTGACCTGGCGCGGCGACCAGCCCATCACCCGCGTGCGGCAGATGTTCCTGGGCGATGCCTGGGACCTGGTGGCGCGTTTCGCGCCGGGCGCGCGGTAAGTCGCGCGTTCCCTGTAGCGCCGAGCCATGCTCGGCTGCTCCGTCGGGGCACGTGGACTGTCGCGTCCGCCTCTTCCGCAACGGCGCACGGGCGTTTAGCGTGCCTTTGACGCGGTGTCAGGCGGGTCCCATGCGATATCCAGTCTTGATCGAAGCCGGTGACGAACGTACAGCCTGGGGCGTGGTCGTGCCCGATCTGCCGGGCTGTTTCTCTGCTGCCGACACGCTTGATGAAGCGCTCAGTTCGGCGGAGGAGGCCGCGCTTGCCTGGATTGACGCCGCATTGGATGCGGGGAACTCCATCCCGACGCCGTCTGCGCCGCAGAAGCTCGTGGCCGAAGCTGCCACCGGCACGCACTGGATTCTTGCTTACATCAACATTGATCCAGCCCTGTTGGACGATACCGTCGAGCGGGTCAACATCAGCCTGCCGCGGCGGATCCTTGCAAGGTTGGATGCGCAGGCCAAGGCGGCCGGCGAATCGCGTTCAAGCTACATCGCCCACCTTGCCGCGTTGGGTTGAAGCCGCGGAATCGTTTATCCATCCACGCCATGCGTGGATGTTGCCCCATCAATACGTGGCGCACTGCCGCCAGCGCACCGGCTCGTCAACGCCGGGGCGGGCGTTGATCTGCACGCGCACGTTGCGCAGGGCGGGGTAGCGCAGCACTTCCTGGCACACCCGCGGCCACACCGCTTCCAGCTCGCCGGTGCGGTTGATGGCCAGGGTTTGACGGGTCAGCCAGACGCCGCTGGCAATGCCCGGCTGGCGGGACAACGCGCGGGCCATTTCGGCCTGGTAACGGTCCAGGGTGGCCGTATCCGGATTGAGGTCGTTGCGGTCGCCATCGGCCGCTGCAGCGGGTGCGGCTGCGGTGGGTGCAGCCGATGCGACCGGCGCAGCCACATCCTCCGCGCTCGCCATCGGCGTTGCGGCCGGTTGCGCCTCGGCTGCGGCGGGTGCGGGTGACGGTGCAGGGGCCGGTACTGGCGTGCTTTCCGCCGCCGTCGCAGTGGGTTCCACATGCAGCCCCTGCAGGCCCAGCCCGACCAGCAGGCCCAGGGTAACCGCGCCCAGCGCGGCAATGGCGATGCGGCGCAGGGCTTCATGCCGGGCCGTGGCGCGTACGCGCGTTTCAATCTCGCCCGGCAGGTAGGCCTGCAGCAGCGGCCACAGGCGCGGGCCGTCCAGCACTTCCACCGACTGCTTTTCCGCAGCGGCCAGGCCATCGCGCTCGACGCGGCCTTCGGTAATCAGCAGGCCGCCCTTGGCGCCGCCCAGGCGCGCGACCGCGCCCAGCTCGTTCACGGCGGCCGTACCGATGCGGTAGGCCAGGCCATGCTTGCAGGACACCAGCCAGGTGTTGGGACCATCGCTCAGCAGGAAATCACTGCTCGGTTCGCGGACTTCCTCGGTCGGGTCGGCCACTTCGCGCAGGCCGCGCTGCTCGCGCAGCATCCGCTTGATCAGCGTCGAAAACTCACGCCAATGCATGCCCGCCAGGGCTTGCAGCCCCAGTTGCATTTCCGTTCGCCGCCGCTTGATCCACCACAGATAGACGATTGCCAGGGTGCAGGTAAGCAGGGCCGACAACAGGGCCAGGATCCAAGGGAGCATGCAGGAAGAGAGCGGAAGGGGCGAAAACGGAAGACCACAGTGTAAAGGCCGCGCCGTCCGATTGCGTCAGGACGTTTCTGACACGGATTGTGATGCAGTCCGCAGATCCGCGTGGCGCAGGCACGAAAAAACCCGCCAATCCTGAAGCCGTGAGGGGAGGGAACAAACGGCAGGCGAAGCGATTGGCGGGTTCCTCGCGATTGTCAGATAATTTTTATTGCATTGCAACAATCGGTGGTCAGGGCACGCCTCCCGGCGATTGGTGGCTGCCCGGTGCGGGTGCATCGCTGCCCGAGGCCGCGCGGTTCTCCAGCTTGGCCAAGCGTGCATGCAGCACGTCCAGGCGCGCTTCGAGCGCGGCCAGTTCATCGGCGGTGGGTACGTGCAGGCGCTTGAGGACGCCCTGTACCTGGTCATCGAACGCCTTCTCGACCTTGTTCCAGGTGCCGGACGCCTTTTCGCGGGCCTCGTCCAGCGAGGTCTCCACGTTGTCGCGCCAGCCCGGCCCCTGCTCACCGCTGCGTTCGCGGCGGCGGGCTTCCCAGGCTTCGCCTTCCTTCACCAGGCCATCGAAGAAGCGGCTGCCTTCGGCCTGTGCGCGGCCCAGGGCACCGAGGCCGGCCAGCCAGACCTGTTGTGCCGAATCGCTGAATCGGCGCGAAAAGCGCTCGGCCTGTTCGCCGAACGAAGCATCGTCGTCGCGGCGGTCGTCATTCTCGTACTGGTTCATCGGGCTTCCCGGGGGAGTTGGACCTACCCCCGAGGGTAGCGCGCACGAACGTTGCTGGGCCGTGATGGCCGCGGCCAGGGTTCAGCCCAGCTTTTCCTTCAGCACGCGCTGGATCTCGCTTTCCACCATGCCCTTCATGGCCGACAGCAGGAAGCCCAGCTTGGCGGTCACGCGCACCGCGCCCGGCTGCAGCTCGATGGCGCCGTCCACGCCGCTGCCGCTGAAGTTCAGCACGTCGGCGGCCCAGCTGGACTTCAGGCCGAAGCGCTCGCCCAGCTTGGCGGCAACCTGTTCGATCGCCTCGCGGGCCTGTGCATCGGGCAGGGCGTGGGCGTGGCGGACATCGATGGTGGACATGCAGGCTCCTGGCGCTGGGCGGGGATATCAAAGAGGGCGGCCATTGTGCGCATCGGCGGGCGCCACGCCAAGCGCCCGTCGCCGGTTCTTCTGCGTTGGCGAGCAACCTGCTAGTCTGCGCCGCGTGCAGAACCTGCTAGTTCACTTCAGTCAACAACAACAGCCCGACCAGCCCCTGCGGCCCGGGGTGCAGCGCATCGTGCGCCAGGCAAACGGCAGCGTGCGGCTGGGCGATCCCGGCCATGGCGCGCTCCTGCTGGCCCAGTTCTGCATGGACGACCGCGGCCTCTGGCTGCAGGTTGGCAACGGCATCCGCAGCATCCACGTGAACGGCCGCCCGGTGCGGCGCATGGCCCTGCTGCGTGCAGGCGATGCGGTGTATGTGGATGGCGTGGAAATGCTCCTGCAGGGTGAGGTCGAGAGCCTGCTGCAGGCACCGTCGCCGGCCAGCGAGGGCAACGCCGATGAGCAGCGCCTGCTGCGGGGTGTCGGCGGCCTGCACCATGGCCGCAGCTACACCCTGTCGCGCCCGCGCCTGGTGGGCAGTGGTGGCGACGCCGATATCGGCATTGACGATCCTGCATTTGCCGAACAGCACGCGCGGGTGGAAGTGCACGGCGACCGCGTGCTGCTGCGCGACCTCGGCAGTGCCGACGGCGCCCGGGTCAACGGCGTGGCCGTGCGCCACTGCTGGCTGCAGCCAGGCGACCAGATCGTGTTCGACGGCCAGCACCGCTTCGTGCTGGAAGTGCCACACGATCCGCGCCGGCGCCCGCTGCCGGCCGAGGACGACGCCAGCCAGGACGCCGAGCAGGTGGCTGATGCCCCCGTGGCCCCGCGCCGGGTACGGCGTTGGCCGTGGCTGCTGGCCAGCGCGCTGCTGCTGGCCGGTGTGCTGAGCCTGCTGCTCTGGTTCGGCGCGCGCTGATCTGCGTCCGCCGGGCATGGCCCGGCGCTACCGGTGCCGCGCGTGGAAAATGGATTCCAATGAAACCAAATTTCCCTTGCCGCACCAGGCCGCAAGGCTGGTGCACTGCGGCATACTAGGCGTCTTGCCCCACAGGTGTGACATGACGCGCGCGTTCAACTTCAGTGCCGGCCCTGCAACCTTGCCGGAATCGGTCCTGCGCCAGGCGCAGGCGGAAATGCTGGACTGGCACGGTGCCGGCGCCTCGATCGTGGAAATGAGCCATCGCGGCCCGGAATTCATGTCCGTGGCCGCCGAGGCCGAGGCCGACCTGCGCCGCCTGCTCGATATCCCCGATGACTACGCCGTGCTGTTCCTGCCCGGCGGCGCCACCACCCAGCAGGCGCTCATCCCGCTCAACTTCGGCCAGGCCGGCCAGCGTGCCGACTACGTGGTCAGCGGCCACTGGGGCAAGACGGCGGTCAAGCAGGCCAGCCCCTATGTCGGCGTCAACATCGCCGCCAGCAGCGAAGCCAATGGCTATCGCGCGCTGCCCGAGCGCAGCAGCTGGCAGCTTTCCAGCGATGCCGCGTACGTCCACATCACCGCCAACGAGACCATCCACGGCGTCGAGTTCCGTGATGTGCCCGACACCGGTGACGTGCCGCTGGTGGCCGATTTCAGCTCGTCCATCGCCAGCGAGCCGCTGGATGTGCGCCGCTATGGCGTCATCTACGCCGGCGCGCAGAAGAACCTGGGCCCGGTCGGCATCGCGGTGATGATCATCCGCCGCGACCTGCTCGAGCGCAGCGGCCAGGCCCGCGCGGACATCTTCGACTACCGCTCGCACGTCGCCCGCGATTCGATGCTCAACACCCCGCCCACCTGGAACTGGTACCTGGCCGGCCTGGTGTTCAAGTGGATGCTGGCCGAGGGCGGCGTGGTCGAGTTCGCCAAGCGCAATGCCGCCAAGGCCGCGCTGGTGTACGGCGCCATCGATGCCTCCGGCGGTTTCTACCGCAATGAAGTGGCGCACTCGGCGCGCTCGCGGATGAACATCCCGTTCTTCCTGCCTAGCGCCGATCTCGATGCCCGCTTCGTGGCCGAGGCGAAGGCCGCCGGCCTGCTGGCACTGAAGGGCCACAAGGTGGTCGGTGGCATCCGTGCCTCGCTGTACAACGCCATGCCGCTGGCCGGGGCCGAGGCGCTGGTCGCCTTCATGGCCGATTTCCAGCAGCGCAACGGCTGAGCAATGAACGGCGCGCACCGTCGGGTGCGTGCCCCGCAACAAGGAATTCCGATGGCAAGCAAACCCAGCAAGAAGTCGCCGAAGAAGGGCGAGTCCGCCAAGGCCGAACCGGCCAAGGCCGCCGCCGCGCCCAAGGGCAAGGCCGCGTCGAACCCGGCACCGACCCAGGCGCCGCTGGCACTGGCCGACGTGCGCTCCAAGATCGACCAGATCGACCGTGACATCCAGAGCCTGATCGCCGAGCGTGCGCAGTTCGCCCACCAGGTCGGCAAGGCCAAGGGCAAGCTTGCCGCCGCCGTCGATTACTACCGCCCCGAGCGCGAAGCCCAGGTGCTGCGCATGGTGGTGGACCGCAACGAAGGCCCGCTCAGCGATGAAGTGCTGGTGCACGTCTACCGTGAAATCATGTCGGCCTGCCTGGCCCAGCAGGAACCGCTGAAGATCGGTTACCTCGGCCCGGAAGGCACCTTCAGCCAGCAGGCCGTGCTCAAGCACTTCGGCCGCTCGGCGCTGGGCCTGCCGATGGCCAGCATCGAAGAAGTGTTCCAGGAAGTGGAAGCGGGCAACGCCGATTTCGGCGTGGTGCCGGTGGAAAATTCGGGGCAGGGCACCATCCAGATCACCCTGGACATGTTCCTCACCTCCAACCTGAAGATCTGCGGTGAAGTGGAACTGCGCGTGCAGCAGTACCTGATGTCGCGCAATGGCCGCCTGGAGGATATCGAGCGCGTCTACGGCCACCCGCAGTCCTTCATGCAAACCTCGGCGTGGATGCGCGCCAACCTGCCCAAGGCCGAGAAGATCCCGGTGGCCAGCAACGCCGAAGGCGCGCGCCGCGCGCGCAATGCCGACGACGCTGCGGCCATTGGTGGCGAAAGCGCCGGCCATGTGTACGGCCTGAAGAAGGTCGTCACCAAGCCCATCCAGAACGATGCCGACAACACCACCCGTTTCCTGGTGGTGGGCCGCAACATCTTCCCGACCTCCGGCCACGACCGCACCTCGGTGCTGGTGTTCATCCATGACAAGCCCGGTGCGCTGTTCGATGTGCTCAGCCCGTTCGCCCGCCATGGCATCAGCATGAACCGCATCGAGTCGCGCCCCTCGCACCACGGCAAGTGGGAATACGGCTTCTTCATCGATCTGGCCGGCCACATCGACGACGCGCCGATGCAGGCCGCGCTGGCCGAGCTGGAAGCGCACTCGGCGCAGATCAAGGTGCTGGGTTCCTACCCGGTGGCCGTGCCCTGATTGCCGTTGTGGCCGCGTGCCGCGCCCTTTGATGCACCGCCGGCGTGCCGGCGTTTACGGAATGATCGAACGATGAGCAACGCGCAACACTGGATTGCCCGCAAGGGCCAGCCGCTGCAGGGCAGCCTGACCATTCCCGGCGACAAGTCGGTCTCGCACCGCTCGGTGATGTTTGCCGCGCTGGCCGATGGCACCTCGCATATCGAGGGCTTCCTGGAAGGCGAAGACACCCGTGCCACCGCGCGCATCTTCAGCCAGCTCGGCGTGCGCATCGAGACCCCCAGTGCGTCGCAGCGCATCGTCCACGGCGTCGGCATCGACGGCCTGCAGGCCCCCAGCGCGCCGCTGGACTGCGGTAACGCCGGCACCGGCATGCGCCTGCTGGCCGGCCTGCTGGCAGGCCAGGCGTTCGACTGCACCCTGGTGGGTGATGAATCGCTGTCCGGCCGGCCGATGCGCCGCGTCACCGGCCCGCTCGCGCAGATGGGCGCGAAGATCGACACCGAAAGCGATGGCACGCCGCCGCTGCACGTGCACGGTGGCCAGTCGCTTCAGGGTATTGATTTCGCCTCGCCGGTGGCCAGCGCGCAGGTGAAGTCGGCCGTGCTGCTGGCCGGCCTGTACGCGCAGGGCGAAACCAGCGTGCTCGAACCGCACCCGACCCGCGATTACACCGAGCGCATGCTGTCGGCCTTCGGCGTGGACATCGCGTTCTCGCCGGGCAAGGCCCGCCTGCGTGGCGGCCAGCGCCTGCGCGCCACCGACATTGTTGTTCCGGCCGATTTCTCCTCCGCGGCCTTCTTCCTGGTGGCCGCCAGCATCATCCCGGGGTCCGAGCTGCGCCTGAAGCAGGTCGGCCTCAACCCGCGCCGCACCGGCCTGCTGCACGCGCTGCGCCTGATGGGCGCGGACATCACCGAAGAGAATCCGGCCGAGCAGGGCGGTGAACCGGTGGCCGACCTGGTGGTGCGCTACGCCCCGCTGAAGGGCGCGCGCATTCCCGAAGCACTTGTGCCGGACATGATCGACGAATTCCCGGCCCTGTTCGTGGCTGCCGCCGCCGCCGAAGGCCAGACCGTGGTGACCGGCGCTGCCGAGCTGCGGGTGAAGGAATCGGACCGCCTGGCGGCCATGGCCACCGGCCTGCGCGCGCTGGGCATGCAGGTGGATGAAACCGAGGACGGCGCCACGCTGCACGGTGGCATCACCCTGGGCAGCGGCACCATCGAAAGCCACGGTGACCACCGCATCGCGATGGCGTTTGCCATCGCCGGCCAGATCAGCGGCGGCGAAGTGCGCATCAACGACATCGCCAACGTCGCCACGTCCTTCCCGGATTTCGACGGCCTGGCCCGCAGCGCCGGTTTCAACCTGGCCTGAGGTCGCCGCGACGCCGCTGCGCTCGCCGGGCATGGCCCGGCGCTACCATTCGGCGTCGACCCCGGTAGCGCCGGGCCATGCCCGGCGAAAACGAAGCCGCGCACACATCCCGGTAGTGCCGGCCGCTGGCCGGCAAAAAAAGACGGAGGCCGAAGCCTCCGTCTCCCGATCACGAACCCCTCGCTCGCGATCAACGCTGCTCGGTACGGAAATCCACCGGCACGCGCACCACACTCGCCACCGCACGGCCGTCCTGCATGGCCGGCTGGAACTTCCAGCCCTGCACGGTGTTCAGCACCGCACGATCCAGGTCGCGGCTGCGCTCGCCACTACGCGACACGATGCTCGCGTTGGTCACGTTGCCGCGGGTATCCACATCCAGGCTGGCAATCACGCTGCCCTGCACGCCATTGCGCAGCGCAGTGGGCGGGTAGCTCGGCTTGCCATTGCTGGTCAGCGGACGCGCCTCACGGTTGCGTACGGCCGGGGCTGCCTTGCGCTGCTCGCTGGCCGGGGCCGCGTTGCGGGCTGCCGGGGCCGTTGCCACAGGGGTCTCGCTGGCCGGCAGCATGCGCTCGCCCACCGGGGCCGGCGCCACGTCTTCCTGGCCCGAGAAGCGCAGCCACATCAGCGCAGCAGCAAACATCGCCACGATGAGGGCCATCCACAGCCACGGCGACGTGCGCTGCGGGCGCTCGCTCACGTCCTGCTGCAGATGCGGGGAATGAAGGTGTTCATGGGCAGTAGCACTCATTGCAGACTCCTCGCGTCAGTAACGACGCCCAGAGTCTTGCCCGAGCCGGTGTAGCGGTGTGTCAGCATTGCGTCAACGCAACCGGCAGGGTTCAGGTTGCCTGCCGGGATGCGTTCAGTTACTGCGGCTTGAAGTCAAACGGCACTTCAATGGAGCCCGGCACCGGCTGGCCATTGCTCAGCGCGGGGGTGAAGCGCCAGCGGCGCACCGCGTCGGTGGCCGCGCGGTCCAGGTCACGCGAACCGCTGCGCTGGATCACCGTGATGTTGTTGGCGTAGCCGGTGGCATCGACGTCCACCCGCACCACCACGCTGCCGGACTCGCCGCGACGCAGGGCGCCGGACGGGTAGGCCGGTGGCGGCGACTGGCCTGCCACGGGCATCGGCTGGCTGTTGCCCGTGGCCGGGGCGGTGCCGCCCGGTGCGGCCGGGGCCGGTTCAATGCTGGCCGGCGGCGGCGGGGCGGTTTCCACCAGCTTCGGCGCTTCCTCCTGCACCGGCGCCGGCTTGGCATCGGGCATGTCGCTGGAACCGGCCGCCGCGGCCAGGGGCTCGGGCAGCGGCTCGACCTGCGCGGTTTCCTGCGGGGTCTGCGTGGCCGGATCATCGGCGCGGAAGAATTCCTTGTCGCGGCCGGTCAACCAGACCACCACGAACAGCAGCACGCCCACGCCGAAGGCGATGCCGGCGATCTTCAGGGCGTTGCGCGGGATATGCACGGTGAACGACTTGGCAGGCGATGAGCGGGGTGCAGACATGGACCGGACCAGCAGGGAATGCCCCGATTCTGCCACGGCGGGAATGAACCGGGCGGCAGAAATCCGTATAACAGGCGATAATCCCGTCCCTGATACCCACCACGACACCTGCCATGCTTGATCCAGCCCTGCTCCGCCACCAGCCCGCCGACCTCGCCGAACGCCTGCGCACCAGCCGCGGCTTCGAGCTCGACGTGTCTGCCCTGGAGTCCCTGGAGGCCGATCGCAAGCGCATCCAGGTGCGGACCCAGGAGCTGCAGAGCCTGCGCAACAGCCGTTCCAAGGCCATCGGCCAGGCCAAGGCCAAGGGCGAGGACGTTTCGGCCATCATGGCCGAAGTGGCCGCGTTCGCCGATGAGCTGAAGGCCTCGGAAGTGGCGCTGGACGAGCTGCGCGAAAAGATCGACACCATCGCCGCAGGCATTCCGAACCTGCCGGCCGATGACGTGCCGGCGGGCGCCGATGAGAACGACAATGTCGAACAGGCGCGCTGGGGCACCCCGCGCACCTTCGATTTCCCGGTGCTGGACCACGTCGAGCTGGGCGCCCGCAACGCCGGCCTGGACGCGGAAACCGCCGCCAAGCTGTCGGGCTCGCGCTTCACCGTGCTGCGCGGCCAGATCGCGCGCCTGCACCGTGCCCTGGCCCAGTTCATGCTGGACCTGCATGCCGGTGAGCACGGTTATGAAGAAACCAACGTGCCGCTGCTGGTCAACGCCGATTCGCTGCGTGGCACCGGCCAGCTGCCGAAGTTCGAGGACGACCTGTTCAAGACCGCCGTGGGCGATTCCACGCGCTACCTGATCCCGACCTCGGAAGTGCCGCTGACCAACCTGGTGCGCGACGAGATCGTCGACGCCGAGCGCCTGCCGCTGCGCGTGACCGCCCATTCGATGTGCTTCCGCGCCGAAGCCGGCAGCGGTGGCCGCGACGTGCGCGGCATGATCCGCCAGCACCAGTTCGAGAAGGTTGAGCTGGTCTCGGTCTGCCGCCCGGAAGAGAGCGATGCCGAGCACACCCGCATGACCCGCTGCGCCGAAGTCGTGCTGGAAAAGCTGGGCCTGCCGTACCGCAAGGTGCTGCTGTGCACCGGCGACATGGGCTTCTCGGCCATCAAGACCTACGACCTGGAAGTCTGGCTGCCCTCGCAGAACACCTACCGCGAGATCAGCTCGTGCTCCAACACCGGTGATTTCCAGGCGCGCCGCATGCAGGCCCGCTGGCGCAACCCGGCCACCGGCAAGCCGGAACTGGTGCACACCCTGAACGGCTCGGGCGTGGCGGTCGGCCGCGCGATGATCGCGGTGATGGAGAACTACCAGAACGCCGACGGCACCATCACCGTGCCGGACGTCCTGCGCCCGTACATGGGTGGCGTCGAAACCATCGGCTGAACCCGGTAGCGCCGGGCCATGCCCGGCGGCTTTCGGTGGGGAACCGCGCATTGCGCGGTCCCGCATCCACGCATGGCGTGGATGAACCTCGCGATCACCCCACAACCTGCACCTTCTCCAACGGCACCCACCCGGGCTCGCCCGTCTCCGGCACGCACCACGCCCAACCATTGAGCGTGTGCACCCCGCGCAGCCGCTGCCCCGGCTCGACATCCAGCTCACGCGCGCAGTAGTCCTCCGTGGCAAACGCGTCACCCTGCGCATCGCGCCCGATTACCGGCGCAGGCACGAACCCCGGTTCCTGCCCCTCGGCCTGGCACAGAAACCAGTCTTCCCAGCCCTCGGGCCCTTCATAACGTTCACCCACCACCAGCGCCTGCCCACGGCGCAGGGTGATCGGGTGCGGAAATTCGCTGCGATGCGCAGCCGTCACGATGTAGTCCATGCCCCCAGCCTACCGGCAGCGCGCAACAAAAAACGGCCCCGCAAAGCGGAGCCGTCGGGGTGGGCCAGGATGGGGGAGGGACTCCCGGCCCGCAATCAGCGCCCCCGACGAGGAGGGGGGAGGGCGCCGATCGCTGGAACGCAGTACTTACGCAGCCACTTCTTCAGCAGCGTGCGACGGCAGGGCCGACAGCGCGCCGGCAATGGCGTCTTCGCGGTGCTTCGGCGAGTAGGCGATGCCCTCGGCACGCACGAACTCGACGTTGTCGATGCCCATGAAGGCGAACACCTGGCGCAGGAAGGGCTCCTGGAAGTCAGCCGGCGAATCGGTGTAGATGCCGCCACGGGCGCTGACCACGATCACGCGCTTGCCGCCGGCCAGGCCCACCGGGCCGTTCTCGGTGTACTTGAAGGTGCGGCCGGCCACGGCAACGCGGTCGATCCAGGCCTTCAGCGTGGACGGAATGCTGAAGTTGTACATCGGCGCGCCGATGACCAGGATGTCCGCTGCCAGGAACTGCTGCATCACCTGTTCAGCATCGGTCGCCTCGGCGGCATCCACACCGGCCAGCGAGCTGCTGCGCAGATGAGGTACCGGATTGGCGTCAAGATCGCGATAATCGACCTGCAGGCCGTCGATCTGGTTCTTGAACTGAGCGACCACCGCGGCGGTCAGCTGGCGGGAGACGGAGTTGTCGCCAAGCACGCTGGCGTCGAGATGCAGAAGCTTCATGGCAGTCACCTATGTTCTGGAAGGAGGGGCGGTGTTTGCCGCCGACGGAGAGAACGATAGGTTGTTGCATGGGCGGGATAAAGGTGGTTCAATGCCACGAATTGTTCTAGATATGGAACTCGGGTATGCATGACCTGAATGACCTGTACTACTTCGCCATGGTCGTCGACCACGGTGGTTTCGCCGCCGCCGAGCGCGCCCTGGGCATCCCCAAATCGCGCCTGAGCCGCCGTATCAGCCAGCTTGAGACCGACCTGGGCGTACGCCTGCTGCAGCGCTCCACGCGCCGCTTCGCCGTCACCGACGTCGGCACCAGCGTGCACCGCCACGCACAGACCATGCTGGCCGAGGCCCAGGCCGCGCGCGAGGTGGTCGATCGCCTCAGCGCCGAGCCGCGTGGCGTCGTGCGTGCCAGCGTGCCCGTCTCGCTGGCGCAGATGCAGCTGCCCAAGCTGCTGCCCAAGTTCCTCGAGCAGTACCCGAAGGTCCGCCTGCAGCTGAACATCAGCAACCGCCGCGTGGACATCATCAATGAAGGCTACGACGTGGCCCTGCGCGTGCGTTCGCGCTTGGATGACGACGGCAGCCTGGTGATGCGCAGCTTCGGCCAGGTGCAGGAACTGCTGGTGGCCAGCCCGAAGTACCTGGACCGCGCCGGTCGCCCGAAGGATCCGGAAGAACTGACCCAGCACGTCACCCTCAGCATCAGCGAAGACGAGGCGCGCCAGCGCTGGGAACTGCATGGCCCGGAAGGCGAAGTGCGCCGGGTGGATCTGCAGCCGCGCGTGGCCGGCTTCGATTTCCCGCTGCTGCAGAGCATGGTCAAGGACGGTTTCGGCATCACCATGCTGCCGGAAACCGTCTGCGCCGAAGCCGTGCGCAATGGCGAGCTGGAAGTGGTGCTGCCGGACTGGTCGCTGCCGCAGGGCGTGTGCCACGCCGTGTTCGCCTCGCGCCGCGGCCTGCTGCCGGCGGTGCGCGTGTTCATCGACTTCCTGGCCGAACACCTGCCGCCGCAGCTGGAGGCTTCGCGCCTGGATTGCGGTGGCGCGTGTGAGAAGGCCAAGGAGAAGATCAAGGCCAGTGCGCTGGGGGCGCTGGCGGTGGATGCGGGCTGAGGGTTGCCTCACCGCTGACATGACGAAACGCCCCGGCGATGTTCCGGGGCTTTTTGCTTTAACGCGAAAGGGTCACCCGCACGCCCAGTCGATCTTCATCTGCTGCAGATCCAGCTGCGCGTTGCCGCCACCGAAATTGAAGCCGCCAAAACCCTCCTCGAATTCGAGGTAGTAAGGGCCGAACTCAGGGTAGCCCTGCTGGGGCTGCATCGTTCCGCCGAGGTGGGCGATGGAATCCCAGCGACTGAGGTTCAGTTCCTCTCCACGCTCGCTGAATGCCTCGATGTAGCCACTGATGGCGCATTCGCTCTCCCATTCCCGCGGTGATCTGCCTACGTTCGGATCGTCAACACGGATGCCTGCGCTGATCGGCAACGCCACGGTTTCGCCGGAGGCACTTCCAATCCCCGCGCCAGGGATGACGGCGTCTCCGTTCCGGGTGTAAAGCCAGCGGTCGTAGAAGTAGCTCGCGTAGTCCTTCTCGATCCAGGTTGGCGGGTCATCCAGCAGGGCTGAATTCGGCTTGGGCGGCAAGGTCAGCTCGCCATCAAACTCCTGCTGCGTAAGCCAGATCGCGCAGAACTGCGTGCCAAGGATGTCTTCCATGCTGTGGCTGTGCGCATGCCTGGCCCGGCGATGCTGCCAGAAGGGAAGCAGGTCGCTGTCCTCTGGCGGGGTCATGGAAAGGGAGCTGGAGAAGTAGTCTGCGATCTCTTCCACAGAAGAGAGCTCCTCCTGCTGATCGTCGACGAACAGGGAAAGAGCAACCAGCTCATACCCCTTGGTTCGGTACTCCGACGGCAGATGCAAGGTAAAGGCGTGCCGCAGCGGATGCCCGTTGATGGAACTCAAAGGCCATTGTTCAGCGGTGATGCCTGGAGGAAGGCCCAGCGTCCAGCCTCCGTCCCATTCGGTGCCCCGTCCTGCTTTGGGGAGCACGCGCTGAGGGCCAAGCGCGATATCAAAGGCCTTGGTCAACGTCGGATCGAAGATGGGCGATGCAGGCTCACAGTAGGTGGCGTTCGGGTTCTCCAGACGAATGCTCTTGACCGTGTTGTCCCGCGTGTTCACGTTCGCTGCCACCTGCAGTCCGTCATTCGTGATGAAGCCGTAGGTCGCCCATCCCTCGCATGCGTCCTCGGGCTCTTCCGGCAGTACGGCGAGACGAGGGTCGTTGGCGAGAGCGTCGCCGATGGCCATGCCTGTACGCAGGCCCTCGACCAGCGCTGTCTTGGGCATTGAACAGGCGAAAATGACGTATCCAACGGCTCGATCTCTGTCCAGTCGAACGGAGACGTCTTTGCTCAGGCAAGTCAGATGACCTTGTTCATCCGGCTCCTTCCATCGGGTGCCCAGAAGCTCGGCGAGGGCGCTTGAAGGCATGCCTGGGCGTATGTCCAGGAGGCTGGCGTTGTCCATATGGGTTGGGACCAGAGGGAATTGGTCACTCTAGCCAGCCGGGGCGTGGGAAGGCTATGGGAATAGTTGCAGATGGCGGGGTGCAGGGGGGTCTTGGGCAAATCGCCCAGCCGTGCGAGAATGCGTCCCCGGCCAGCAGGCTGGGCCGATACGGAGAGATGGCCGAGCGGTTTAAGGCACCGGTCTTGAAAACCGGCGAAGGGTTAAACCTTCCGTGGGTTCGAATCCCACTCTCTCCGCCAAAGCGACGTATAAGTTGCTGTTTTCGCTAATTTATCTACGCTGTCCGCCCCGATTTTTGCCAGTATTCTGCGAATCGGTCACTTCGGCGGTCAAGCGGTCGATGTTCTCTTTTAACCATCCCCTGCGTGATCCAAATTTGTACGAATGCGGGAAAGCGACTTGCATCATTCGGCGGGAGATCGACGACTGGTCGAGGCTGGTGAGCACTTCGACAATCTCGATTGGTGGCAGATCCGCGTGCAATTCGGCGACCGTAGTCTCGCGTGTGTTTTTCGGCCGCTTTTTTGGGCCCGTGCACTTATGCGCGGCCCGCAATCACCTGGTGCTACCGGAAGAAGTGCAGCCGCTTCCGTGGCAGGTCAGAGGAAAATTGGCAGTGGTAACAATCCCCAATGGTGCAGAGTCGGCGCCTGTTTGGGGACGGCAGCAGAGTTGACCAATTTTATTTTACGGTTTCGTCCATCAGCCTCATGGCATCGAGTTTGATCTCCACCAGACCCAATTACGTACTGACGACCAAGCTGGAATTCTTGGCACGTTCCATCAGCAGGTACAAAGCTCGCGAGCGCGATTCACTGGGCAACATTCGGGCAAGTGACGCACGAAGTACTGCGCCTTGATAGCTCAGGCCGATCCCAAGCCGGAGACCAGAACTCGGAAGCCGGGCTGTCGCATGACAAGGAAGGCTCAGGGAAAGTAGCTCTCACTGCGATCAAGGGCGGCCAGAACGGACTGGGTGCTGCGGGGGTTGGCGTCGTAGACTGCATCGCACCCGTTGCAACGCCAGTAGTCCCCGTTATGCTGCAGAACCACCTTGGAGCCGCTAGCAAAGCAGGGCTGGCAGACGTAGTGCTTAGGCTGGGCACGGCCTGAAACGCCGGCCCCGCCTCCATCGGCTGTTACATTAGCCTCTAGTACAAAAACGCCACCACCGAGATCAACAAGGCTATAACTGTCTTTCTCCGCGACGCCTTCTTTGAGTTTTCGCAGTTCCTCTGTGGCCTGGAAATACTCACTCTGCAATTGCAGGAGCATTGTGTTATGAGCGAGCAGACCCTGCTGGGCTGCGAGCAGCTTCTCGTTGATCTGCGCGATAGCCGCGGCCGACTGGTTGAAGTCTCGAACGGACAGGGTGGCGGTTGCCAACTCTTGGGCGCTCTTGAGCGAGGCAATCGCAGTGGCAATTGAACTGAAATCCATTTCTGTCTCCGTCGGTAGTTGGGCTTGGTCTAACCGCTCCGCCAAATCTAACTGCAGACTGGCGTCTATACAGCCAGCTGATCTGGCCCTGCCTTGGTGCTTGCCAAGCTGAGGAGGCCGTGCTGGCCCTCCGCTCGCTGTCGTTCATTGCTGGCTGCTTCCGGTCGCTCGGCGTGCCCGATGACTCAGTCCGTCGAGTTCTCCTTGCCACGCAGCAACTCTATCGCAAGAGCAACGGGGTCGTCTGGCAGGCCCAGCGCGTGCCAGAACACTGGATGCCCTTCGTCGTCGACGCCGCCCTGGGTGGCTAGAAGGACCCAGCCCTCGCGTAGCATCCTGTTCACGTCTTCCTGTCGGTCAGTGTGGCCGACTTGCGAAATGTTCCTCAAATCCATGACTGCTCCTTCAGTTAATGGGGTAGTGCAAAGAGGAGTATCCCATGCAATGGTGGATTAAGACCGAGTAAACGCGGTGGCAGAGCTAGGATGGCCAGCAGAGGACCAATGCCGACACGTTGATGGTCGCCTGTTTGCTGACCGCCCCGCGCTTGAATGGCCTGCTCTGCTAGAGTTGCGCCGCCGACGCCGTGATCGCCGCCCTTCGCTGATCGATAGGAAGGGTTTTGGAAGATCTTTCCGGTTGTCAGCTGGCTTATCGCAACCCTCCGTAAGCCTGAATAGAATTCCTGCTATATCGCCCGCCATTCGGCTTGTTATGGCACAACGGATAACTAGAACACGATCGGAACGCCCCATGCGGGCCATTCCGCTCCACAAACACACCCACCTTGCACACCGGGCAGCGCTCCTCGTTGATCGCCGCACCTGAAACCCCGGTCACCTCCACAACGCCTTCCTCAACCAGCTCATCCAGGAAGGGCGAGTGCTTGCCCTGCAGGGTGAACATCGCCACGCTGCGCCGCGCACGCGTCAGCGCCACATAGAACAACCGCCGTTCCTCGCTCAGCGGGTACGTATCCCCATCCGGCATCGCCAGCGACAGCACCGGGTCATCCGCGCGCAGGCTGGGGAACCCACGGTTCACCATGCCAGGCAGGATCACGTAGTCCGCCTCGCGCCCCTTTGATCGATGGGCCGTGAGGAACTCAACCTCCATCGTGCTGCCAAATAACGTCTTCCAGTCTGCAGGCAGCGCATTCCGATCCGCTCGATAGCGGCCCAGCACAAACACGCGAACGCGCCCATCGCGCCCCTGCGGCACTGCCCCGGACAACAACTGCTGGTGCAGCTTGGCCAGGTACTGGCGAACACCGTCCTGCACTTCCTCACGCCGGGTCATCTGGAAGGCCTGCAGTACCGGCCCCATCGCCGGCGCAGCAGAACGCACCGCCTTGGCAATCTGTGCAGGATTGCGGCTGATGAAGCGGCTGGAGATATCGCACAGTTCCTGCGGGCAGCGGAAGGTCTGCTCCAGCTTCAGCACCTGGGCATGGCCCATCCATTCGCGGAACCCGGTCATCACCGAAACATCCGCACCGGCGAAGCGGTTGATCGACTGCCAGTCATCGCCCACCGCAAACAGGTGGCGGCCCGGCTGGCTGACCAGCGCGCGGCAGAGGCGGGCGCGGGCGCGCGAGGCGTCCTGGAATTCGTCGGCCATCACCAGCTCGTAGGGCGATTGGTAATGCCCTTGCTCCAGGATGCCAGCGGCCATGTTGAGCATGTCCTCGAAGTCGATGCCGCGCTCGTCGGCCAGCGCGTTGTCCCAAGCCTGGAAAACCGGCGCGGCGATTTCCAGGAACCGCCGATGGCGTTCCTTGAACTGGTCCTCGGGCATCTGCTGCAGGCGCGCGGCCAGATCGTCCAGCGTCAGGCAGTTGCTCTTGGCGTGGGCAATGAAGGTCCGCATCAGGCCGATCAGGTCCGCGTCCGGCATGGGCTTGGCGCCCTCGTTGGGCAGCTCACGGTCCGGGTTCGGGTCGAGTTGGACATCAGAATCGCCGAGTTTCCCGGCCAGATGTTCCAGTGCGTGCCCGCTGCGCAGGCCAAACGACGTCGTTTCGACCAGCGCGGTGCCGCGCGATACGTGCTGCTGGCGTTTCCACTGCATGCCTTCAGCGTAATTGGCGAAGTGCTTCGGCGGCTGGCCATTGGCATCCAGCGCAAAGTGCTCGTGATACAGCGCGGCGTCCGGGTAATAGAAGTCCGGTCGGTACTGGCGATGGGTATCGGTGGCGGTATCAAATTCGTAACGGCGCTCGTAGTCGTACGCCACGCCGTTGTAGAACAGCCAATCGGCAATGACGCACTCTTCCAGGCTCTTTACCCGCTCGCCCTGCAGGGTGCGGATGTAGGGCGTGCCATCGCGGTCGTAGCCATCGGCCATCATCTCGGCACCGAACGGCGGAAGATCGCGCCCGAACACCAATCGGAACATGTCCCACTGGGTGCGGAAGTGGATCGAGCGATCCTTCAGCTCGTCCACCAGCTCGGCCAGCTTGTTGAAGCCCAGCGTGGCATCGATGGCCCACTCGGGAATGTCGGGCTTGCGGCCGGTGGCCTTGCCGATGATCGCCAGGCCCAGCGCGTGGAAGGTCCGCGCCTCGACCACGGTGTTGCCCATGCCGAGCCGTTCGAAGGACCGCTGCGCGCGTTCCTCCAGTTCCTTGGCGGCGTCCTTGTTGAAGGCGAGCATCACGATCCGCTCGGGCTCAACGAACCCGCGGTGGATGGCATAAGCCGCCTTGGCAACCATGGTGGAGGTCTTGCCGGAGCCGGCCGAGGCGACGACCTGCACGCAGTTGTCGAAGCAGATGACCGCGCGGGCCTGTTCCTCGGTCAGCGGCCTGCTTTCCACCCGGTCCAGGAAGTCCTTGGCCAGCACCAGTTCCCGCGTTGTCATGGTCGCATTGGCGTCTGCCCACACGGCGGGCCAGTCCAGCTGCCAGTCGTGCAGGGCATCCAGCGCGACGCGGTGGCTGTGCGCCTGCAGATCGTCGTGCACGTCCTCATCGAGGAACAGTCGCTCCAGCTCGGCCGGCGACAGGGGCAGGGCGGGGCGCTCGGCCAGCAGCGCCTGCTGCTGCTCGTGGGTGATCCAGCGGCGGCCTGCAGTGCCCCGGTCGGTCAGGGCGTCGGCATCGGCCAGCCATGACTGGATCTGCTCCAGGATGTCCTCAAAGAGCGCCTTGCGCCCGCGCGTGGTGCGCGCAAAGAGCACCTGCTGGACAGCCGCCGAGAGCTGCGAAGCCTGGCGGTTCGGCAGGCCATCCACGGACAGCGTTTCGCCGTCATCGCTCTGCAGCGCAACCCTGGCCCAGAAAAGGCCTGGAAGCACCTGCACACGCTGGTCGCCGTCCACGTGCTGCCGGTACTGCCGGCCCGCAATCAGAAGCTCGACATGTTCGCCATCCAGCCGCAGCCGCCAGTCCGGCGAGCGGGTCACACGCTGGCCCCAGCCCGAGGGGCGCCATTCCATAGACATCCAGATACTGCCTTGCGTACGTCACTGGGCGTAAAGCGCCCTTACAGCCCCATGATAAGGGGGCTTGGTGTCGCGCGCAGGGCTTCTGGACTGGCGGGCCAGCTGCCAGCGATGGCGTTGCACCACCGCTGGCGTAACAGGCGTCAGGCGTTCACGTCGACCACGATCCGCCCGCGCACCTTGCCCGGGATGATCTGCTCGTACACATCCAGCACCTCGGCAAGGCCGATCTGCTGCACCGTGCTTTCAAGCTTCTGCGGGTCCAGGTCGGTGGCCAGGCGATCCCATGCACGCTGGCGCACGTCCTGCGGTGCGTTCACCGAATCCACGCCGGCCAGGGTGACGTTGCGCAGGATGAAGGGCAGCACTGAGCCATGCAGCGCATCGCTCTGTGCCAGGCCGCAGGCCGCTACGGCGCCGCGGTACTTGGTTTCGGCAAGCGCGTTGACCAGGGTCGGGCCGCCGGCCACGTCCACCACGCCGGCCCAGCGCTCTGCGCTGATCGGCTTCTTGCGCGGCTCGGAAAGCTCCGCGCGGTCGATGATCTCCGCCGCGCCCAGGCTGTGCAGGTATTCGGCATGTTCGGGGCGGCCGGTGGCGGCCACCACGCGGTAGCCCAGCTTGGAAAGAATGGCCACGGCAATCGAGCCCACGCCGCCATTGGCGCCGGTGACCAGCACATCGCCCTTTTCCGGGGTCACGCCCGCGTCTTCCAGTGCCAGCACGCACAGCATGGCGGTATAGCCGGCGGTGCCGATGGCCATGGCATCGCGGGTGGTCAGGTTGCCGGGAATCCTGTTCAGCCACTCACCCCGCACGCGGGCGCGCTGGGCCAGGCCGCCGTGGTGGCCCATGCTCAGGTCCCAGCCATTGAGCACCACGCGATCACCGGCCTTGAAACCGGCATTGCTGGATTCCAGCACCACGCCGGAAAGGTCGATGCCGGGAATGAGCGGAAACTTCTGGATGACCGGGCGCTCGTTGGTCAGCGCCAGCGCATCCTTGTAATTGAGGGTCGAATAATCAACCTGCACCAGGACATCGCCGTCCATCAGGTCGGCCTCGTCAAAATCGACCAGTTCGGTGGAAACACGGTCGTTGGTCTTGCTGGAAAGCAGAGCCTTGAACTTCATGGTGGGGCCTCACGTTCAGTGGATGAGGCCATGCTAGGCTCGCACCGTTATCGCAACAAGAACGACGATTTTTCGTAGGTACTATGGTTTTCCGGAGTATGTATGCGTAGCAAGCGTTGGGATGGCAAGAGCGGGTGCGCGGTTGAAGTCACGCTGTCGGTGATGGGCGGGGTGTGGAAACCGGTCATCCTGTTTCACCTGATGAAGCGCAAGCGTCGCTTCATGGAACTGACGCGGCTGGTGCCCAACGCCACGCAATCGATGCTGACCAGCCAGTTGCGGGAACTGGAGGCGGACGGCGTACTGATCCGCCATGTGTACCCGGAAGTGCCGCCGAAGGTGGAGTACGAACTTTCCGAATTCGGGCGTTCGCTGGTGCCGGTGCTGCTGGCCATGCGCGAGTGGGGCGAAACCTATCGCGGGTACCAGAGCACGCGCGGGGACAGTTGAAGGTTGGGAGCCTGGTGAGGTTCCTGCTGCAACGGTCTATATGGCTGCGCTCCTCTCATCAGGGAGGTAGCGAGGATGGGGGCACGTCCCCGCAGGTCACCACGATAGGCTTCAATTCGCGATCATCGACGGATTGATGTAGGTGAAAGCAGGCTTTGAACACGCGTTTCTTTCCCAGAGCCCCATTGTCTGGGTTGTCTGGCGTATATCCGGAGAGGACCACCTGGTAGTACGCGCCCACCTGAAGCGGCGGGGCAGGATGGGGTCCGGACCCATAGGGCATGCACTGGTCAGGTGGGAGCGCAGGTTCGGGAACATGCTCGTCCATGAAGACCCGTTCCCACATCGGGTAAAGACCCTGCCCAGCAGCGCTCACTCCGATGGAAGCAATCTCAGGCGGCTCGGATCGATTCTCGCGCGTGTCAGGAACACCAAAGCACAGCCTGCCGTCAGACGTGCTGACCGTGGCCTTCTGGTAGCGCCCGGGCGGTGGTGAGCAGCTGGCAACCAGTGGTAGCAGCAACGCGCAGAGGCCCCATGAGTGTCTGATCATCGTGTCGTCCTTGGAGGGAGCGCTTGTCGCCAGGCGGGTACTCCCCCACGCCGCCTCAGATGGCCGCTCACTGGACCTCCGCACTTCCGCTCATGAGGGGGGGCAGCGAAGATGGGGGCACCTCCCCACAGGTCACGAGGATAGGCTTCAATTCGATGCCATCGGCGGATTGACGTAGGTGAAAGCAGGCTCTGAATACACGCAGCTTTCCCGCAGTTCCATCGTCCAGGTTGTATGGCGTATATCCAGAGAGCACCACCTGGTAGTACGCGCCCATCTGCAGCGGCGGTGCAGCGATGGGTCCGGACCCATAGGGTATGCACTGGTCAGGTGGGAGCGCAGGTTCGGGAATGTGCTCGTCCATGAAGACCCGTTCCCACACTGGGTAGAGTCCTTGCCCAGCAGCGCTAACTCCAATGGAGTCGATCTCAGGCGGCTCGGATCGATTCTCGCGCGTGTCAGGAACACCAAAGCACAGCCTACCGTCAGACGTGCCGATCGTGGCCTTCTGGTAGCGACCCGGCGGCGCTGAGCAGCTGGCCACAAGGGATAGCAGCATCGCGCAGAGGGCCCATGGCTGTCTGATCATCGGGTGGCCCTCGGAAGGTGCGCTTTTCGCCAGGCGGGTACTACGCCGCACCGGCTCAGGTAGCCCCGTACCGCACCGCGAACAATTGGTCGCGGGCTCATGCGGCTGGCACCGCAGATCTTCGTGCTTTGTAGCAGTTCAGAACTACGGGTTTCAGTTCAGACCCGTCGGTGGCTTGACGAAGGTGGAAGCAGGCGATGAACACGCGCTTCCTTCCCGCACCACCTTTTTCTGGGCCGCTCGGCGTACTCCCGGAAAGGAGCACCTGGTAGTAGGTTCCTACCTGTAATGGTGGAGCCGGCGTCGGACCGGAAGCGTAGGGTATGCACTGGTCTGGAGGGAGAGTGCGCTTGGGCCTTTTCTCTTCCATGAAAATGCGTCTCCACATTGGGTATCGGCTTTGCCCAACCACGCTTACTCCGATGGTGACAATTTCAGGTGGAGCGGATCGCGTCTCACGCGTGTCAGGGACGCCAAAGCACAGTCTGCCGTCGGATGTGCTGACCGTGGCCTCTTGGTAGCGGCCGGATGGTGGCGAGCAGCTGGCGAGGAGCGGTGTGAGCAATGCGCAGAGAAACCATGACGGCTTGATCATCGTGTCGTCCTCGGAAGGTTGCTCTTGTCGCCTCTTGATGCAAGGAATCGCGAGAGAGTGCGCTCCAGCCGGACAAGGTCGTAGTGCACGGTATGATGAGCCGTATCGTTCTGCAGCCGTTGTGAATTACGGAATGCAGCGAGGAAATAGTCTGCGAGGATGTCGCCTTGTGCTTCCATGTTGTAATCGTGAAGCAGGCGCACATCATCAAGCACATAGTCGTAGCTCATGTTGGGTCGCGGTCCCCTTGTCAGCTTCACGTTGTAGCCAAGCTGATACTGCCAGACATGTGTCATTTCATGTATGAAGAGATGTTGGAGGTCAAGGTCCTCACGCAAGAAGTCATCGCTGTAAATCAGGTCTGGAAAATAGATCTCGCCATTGGGCGCAACCACAGTGTTATCTGGTTGCATCCCAATCAGCATCCAATACCCATGGTTGTGGATCCTCACCAGGCTGTAGTCAATCGCATCGCCGAATACCAGCTGTGCCATCTCGATCTCGCCTTGTGTCAAGCGGCGTTCATGGCTTGGCACCTGCACCGGTACGATCGACGTTCCCAAGGTGTCAGAGGTGGTGATCACACCGTCAACTTCAAAAATCTCTACATCATCGATCCCGGCCAACACAGTGCGTTCGCAACAGCCGCTCGTGGTACTGGGTGGGCGCAACTCCGCGCGCACCACTGCCACGCTTTCCCGGGTTGATACACGTGAGGTCTCGCCCAGCGCGCTGGTGATGCCGGAGAAGGTCTGGCCGTCCGACAGGTGGAGCGTGTAGGGAAGCTCACGCAACGGCATGCCCTGTGAGCCGGTGAAACGGATGGCCTGGTCGAACTGAAGGTGGCGGCCGCTGTGCAGCGGTGTTGCAGCAGGCTGCGTACTGGCTGAGTTGCGGCTGGCAGTTCCGCCTGTGGTGGCCGTATTGGATACATACACCCGGAGCTGCTGGCTGGACATCACCCTGCAGCCACACGCGAGCGCGCATCCGTCCAACGCAACAGGCTGGCCATCGATGATGATCGTGCTGTCGCCTTCGACAATAGAGAACACCCCTTTGTGCATCTGTGGGCAGGTCGCCTTGTCGCCCACGCGTGCAACGCCCATGCCCTCGATATCGGTTCGGTTCGACGCGGTGATTACACGCCCTCCGCTGGAGGTTGGGTCTCCCATCACAATCCAGTTCCGTGCCATGAATCGCTTCCATTGCTGATCGGCCGGGAGAATCCGATGCAATTCGGAATGGATTCGAGTGTCTTTTGCGACATGCCCGCCGGAATCGCACTGCAACGGGCGATTGCGGATTCTCTGGAGGCGCAGGCCTGCTCTCTGATGCCGGATCCGCAGAGTGTTCAAGGGTCGATTACGACACCTGATTCGTTCAGGCCTGAGCGGTTTTTGGGGGAGGCCTGAGCTAGGCGTGTCGCGTTCGGCTTGCTCGCATGCACAGCGGCATGCCATCTGCACGCGAACGTTCCCGCCCCATCGGGCACGTTTGATGGATAACTCGCCACAACATGACGCAAGTGCCATGACTGCACGCGAATGCGGCATTTCCCTACTTTTCATCCACGAACGAGTGCGCCAATCATCGCCTCGCCAAGGCACTCGCCCTGGCCGGGATTGGCGTCCCGAACTTACGTACCGCTACCGGTCGCGCTTGCAGCCAACGCTGCAGCCACGACAATGCACCGCCTGCCAGTCCATGGCGGACGGTGCGTGGGGATCTTTCGATCCGCCGGCTTTAGCGGTACGTATCCGGCACGCCAACCCGCACCGTCCGCCACCTTGCATCTGCAGGTGGCCACACCGTGAGGTTGCCGTCATGCCTGACCGTCTTCCCGATTATCCCCGCCTGCACGCGCTGCTCGGCGCTGCCCTGCGCGATCTTCCCAATACCCTTGCAGAAAAGCTCGAGGATGCCCTCTGCGACTCTGCCGAGCGCGCCGTACCTTCCACATTCCTTGCCCACTTGAAGGGCCATGGCGCGAACCTGCGTGCCGATGGGGAACCCTGGACCGAAACCCGCCTCAGCCCCGGGCGCGCCTTCGATATGGCCCTGGCCACCCGCAGCGCCTCGGGCATTACCGCACTGACTGCCGTGCTGCACGCGGCGCATGTGGCGCGGGAGAGCGAGGCCCCGGATGGCTACCCTTCGGCCGCCGTGGTGGAGGGCCTGTTCAACGCCTGCCAGGTGTTGTCGCTGCAGGTGGAGCGCTGCCTGGTGCCTTGAGGCTCAGCCCGGGCATCGAACGGGTCTGTGCGGTGCGTTCCGGGCCGAATCGGTTGTCATCGCCGGTTCCCGGCAGCAGCATCACCGGGAACAGGACGAACGCGCCCAACGGTACGAAAACGATCACCGCGTACCAGCCTGACTCGTCGATATCGTGCAGCCGGCGCACGATCGCGGCCAGGGTCGGGATGAACAGCAACACGGCTGCCGCCATGCCCAGCAACCAGCCGGCGGCAGCCAGTCTGTAGGCGTTTTCCCCATGGGGCAGCTCGATCAGGGCATGGCATGCGCCGAACACCGCGAGTACGAAAAGCAGGTACGACCAGAACTCCGTGCGGTCACAGCGGCCGGAGAAATCGAAGTAACGCCTGAGCGGCTCGAACGGGGGAAGCATCGGTGGTCGGCTCAATCCAATGGGGCAATGAGGTGTCCGCGCCATGGCATGGGCGGGGCATTCCGTTGCTGCGGTGGGCGAGGGCGCCACCGGCAGTTCCTGGCTGCTGTGTTAGCAGTCGGCCCTTGAGCACATCCTGAATCGCTAGGCCTGCTTCCATGCTGCGGTGCCGCCGCACGGTGCAGCGCGCGCGTAACCGGGGCCTCACGCCGTCTTTGCAACTTCGCGTCGAGCCATTGCTAAGTTCGCTGGGTATCCACTCCAGGAACTCTGCAATGACCCGGAAGTCCCCGCTTGTCCTGTTCTGCCTTTGCCTGGCCCCGGCGCTGGCCTTCGCCCAGTCTGACCGCCAGGTGGCCGAAGACATGGTCACCCGCGCCGCCAATGTCTGCCCCGGCCACAGCACTGAACGCACTACGCCGACCGTGAAGAAGGTGCCGGTGGGTGCGCTGCGGGTAATGCTCGACCGCGGCCTGGTGATGTGCCCGGACCGCCGCCTTGATGCCACTGCTCCGGCCGTGTTCTATGGCCGCGTGGGGGTGTTTGGCTGGAACCCGGACGTGCCGGCGGCGGCGACGGTGGTGGTGGCGAAGATCGACCAGATGACCCGCAAGGATGAGTACCCGGTGGAGACGCTGGTGTGGGATGCCAAGGGCACCGCGCTGACCCAGCAGACGGTGCCGGCGTTTGAACCGCGGCCGGGTGCGGCGGTGTTGTACAAGGTGCGTTGATTCATCAGCGCTGTGGGGCCGGTAGATGCCCACCTTGGTGGGCGCTTCGGCTTGCGCGCGCGGTGACGGAATCGTGCCCACCACGGTGGGCACCTACCAGAGCGATGTGAGGGCGCACCCACCACGGCGCTACTTCGCTGGTGCGTCCGCCGTCTGTGCGGCCACCATCGCCTGCTGCATCTCCTTCAGCGAGAGATAGCCGTCGCCATCGGTGTCCAGGCCGGCGAAGTACTTGGCGATCTCCGGCACGACGGCCGCTTCCTGCTTGCTGATCTTTCCGTCCTTGTTGGTATCCATTTCCTTGAACGCGGCGTCGATGGAATCGGCCTGCTTGCTGAAGCGCGCCTGCTGGTATTTCGCGTACTCGGCCTTGTCGATGCGGCCGTCGCCGTTGCTGTCCATGGCGGCGAAACTCGAATCAATGTAAGCCTGCTTCGGGTCGTTGCTGGCGGCGTGGCCAAGCAGCGGCGCGGCGCAGAGGGCAATCAGTAGAGCGGTCTTGTTCATGCGGTGGTTTCCTTGAAGGCTGCGGGGCAGTTCAGCGGCAGGGATAGCTGTAGCCGTCCGAGCCGCGGTAGGTGTCGTTGCGGCGGTCGTAGTTGCCGTAGCGGTTCATGCAGTAGTCGGCGCGCTCACGGTTCTCGCGTTCGCGCTTGGCGGCCGCCGCGATGACGCCGGCCACCACGGCCGCGCCCACCACACCCACCACCACGCCCTTGGCCTTGGCATCGTCACGGCGGTCGCGTTCCCGTTCCCGTTCGCGCTCGCGGCGCTCGCGTTCATCGCGCTGGCGGTCTTCGTAGCCGCGGTCCCATCCGGCGCGGTAGCCATCGCGGTGCTGCGCCTGCGCCGGGCCGGCATAGGGTAGCAGCACCAGAAACTGCACGGCGGCCGCCAGCAGCCATGCGCTGCGTCCTGTCTTCTCAACCATCGTTCCGCTCCTGTGCGGCTGTGTCGGTAGGGTCAGTACAGCGCGCGGACATTGCGCGAACCTGCCGTCACTGCAGCGTTCTGCATGCCGTTCAGCGGACCAGTGCTTCCACCGGGTCGAGCTGTGCGGCACGGCGTGCCGGCAGGAAGCCGAAGCCGATGCCGATCAGGCTGCTGCAGGCGAACGCGGCCAGGATCGAGGCGGAGGAGAACACCAGGCTGAAGCCGATATCGGCCAAGGCCAGCACCGCACCCAGGGCCAGCGCCACGCCGATGCCCAGCACGCCACCGAGCAGGCACACCAGCACCGATTCGATGAGGAACTGCTGCAGGATGTCGCTGCGCCGGGCACCCACGGCCATGCGCACGCCGATCTCGCGGGTCCGTTCGGTCACCGAGACCAGCATGATGTTCATCACCCCGATGCCGCCCACCACCAGCGCGATGGCGGCGATGGCACTGATCATCAACGTCAGGATGCGCGTGGTCTGTTCGATGGACTGGCGGATCTGCGCGTTGTTGCTCATGTAGAAGTCCGTGCGGCCATGGCGGCGCGCCAGCAGCCGGCTGATCGAGGCCTCCGCTGCCTGCATGCTCACCGCATCGGCAACGCGGACGGTGATGTTGGACACGTGGCTCTGCCCCAGCATGCGGGCCATGGCGGTGGTATAGGGCACCCAGACCTGCAGCAGTGAAGCGTCACCCACGGCGCCGGCTTCCTTCTTGACCACGCCCACCACCCGCACCGGCACGTTGCCCAGCAGCAGGCTCTGGCCGATGGGATCCTCCTGGGCGGCGAAGAAGCGTGCGCGCGTGTTGGCGTCGATCACCGCCACCTGCTGGTGGCCGGCCACCGCAGGCTGGCCGAAGAAGCGGCCGGCGCCCAGCTTCAACCCGTGCACGCGGAAGTACTGCTCGCTGACGCCCTGGATCTGCACGTTTGCTGCACGATTGCCGCGCTGTGCGGTGCCGTTGCTGGCCACGCCGGGCGTCGCGCTGTCCACGAAGGGCTGGCCGGCCAGGGCCACGCTGTCGCCCGGGGTCAGCGTTTCCACCTGCGCGGCGTGTACATCGCCGAAGCCCGAGCCGGGGTAGATCTCGATGGTGTTGGTGCCCAGCGAGGCGATGTTGGACAGGATGGCCTGTCGTGCACCGGTGCCCAGCGCCACCACCGACACCACCGAGGCGATGCCGATGATGATGCCGAGCATGGTGAGGAAGGTGCGCATGCGATGTGCGTTCATTGCGCGCAGGGCCATGCGGAAGGCTTCGGTGAAGCGGTCGCGCAGGGCCTGCCAGCCGCTGCCCTCGCTGCGGGCCTGCAGCGCGGTGGACGCGTTGGTACTCGCGGCCAAGGCAGCTGCGGTGGGACGGTCATCCACGATGCGCCCATCGCGGATCTCGATGATGCGCTGGGCGTGCTCGGCCACGGCCATGTCATGGGTCACCAGCACCACGGTGTGGCCTTCGGCATGCAGTTCACCGAGGATCTTCATCACCTCCTTGCCGGACTGCGTATCCAGTGCGCCGGTGGGCTCGTCGGCGAAGATCACCGCGCCACCATTCATCAGGGCACGGGCGATGGACACGCGCTGCTGCTGGCCGCCGGACAGCTCGCCGGGCAGGTGCTGCATGCGCTCGCCCAGCCCCAGCCGCTGCAGCAGCGCCTGCGCGCGGCGGTGGCGCTCGGCCGCTGGCTGGCCGGCATAGATGGCCGGCACTTCGACGTTGCCCAGCGCGGTGAGGTCGGTCAGCAGGTGGTAGCGCTGGAAGATGAAGCCGAAGTGCTCGCGGCGCAGTTCGGCCAGTTCATCCGGCGTCATCTGCGCGGTCTGGCGGCCGGCAATGCAGTAGGTGCCGGCCGAGGGCCGGTCCAGGCAGCCGAGGATGTTCATCAGCGTGGATTTGCCCGAGCCGGACTGGCCGACGATGGCCACCAGTTCGCCAGCGCGGATGTCCAGGTCGATGCCATCGAGCACCACCAGGGTCTGCTCGCCTGCGGCGAACTCGCGGCGGATGCCGCGCACGCGCAGCAGCGCCCCGTCCATCGCGGCGTCGGTCATGGCTGTGCAGCGCCGGTGGCTGCCGGGGCATCGGCGGTCTGTGCCAGCACCACTTGTTCGCCTTGCTGCAGGCCACTGCGCACCTCTACGTTGATCTGGTCATCCAGCCCGGTGGTGATGCGCCGCGCGGCTGGCCGGCCATCGGCGCCACGGACCTGCACGCTGTAGCTGCCATCGGCTGCCCGTGCGCCCAGGGCGGCCGATGGGATGGTCAGCACCCCCTTGGCACGGCCGAGCACGATGCGCACCTGTGCGGTCATGTAGCTGCGCAGGCGGCCATCGGCGTTGTCCACGTCGAACTGGCCGTTGTAGTACATGGCGGTGCGGCTGGCACCGGCCGACGCGCCGGGCGCGGCGAAGCCGGAGGTGTCTTCGTGGGTGATCGATTCCGGCGCCGGTGCGATGTCGCGCAGCGTACTGCTGTAGCGCCGGCCGCTGTCGCCGAGGATGGTGAAGTACGCCTCCTGGCCCAGGGCGGTGTGCACCACGTCGGCCTCGGAGATTTCAGCGTAGACGGTCATCACGTCCTGGTTGCCCAGCATCACGATGGTCGGTGCGCTCTGCACGGCGTTGACCGTCTGCCCCTGACGGGCGACCACGGCCAGCACGGTGCCGTCGGTGGGGGCAGTGATGCGCGTGTAGCCCAGGTTGGTCTGGGCCACGTCCACATCGGTCTGCCGTTGCACCACTTCGCCATCGAGGGCGGCGACCTGTTCGCGGGTGGCGTCGACCTTGGTTCTGGCCGCATCGTAGTCGGCACGCGCCACCAGTTGGCGGGCGACCAGCGCCTGCTGGCGCTGCAGAGTCAGCTGGTACTGGCGCAGGTCGGCAGCCAGGGCATCGCGGTTGGCGCGGGCGCTGCGTTGTGCGGCCTGGGCGCTTTGCAGCGCGTTGCGCTGTGTACGCGAGTCGATCTCGGCAATCAGGTCGCCGGCCTTCACTCTGTCGCCCAGCTTCACGTGCAGGGTTTCGATGCGCCCGGAAACCTGTGCACCCACGCTTACCAGGCGCGAGGGCTTCAGGGTGCCGGTGGCTTCGACCACCTGTTCGATATCGCCGCGTTGAACGGGCGACACCTCCAGTTCCGGCGGTGCGGCCGGCATCAGCCAGAGCACGGCCAGGGCCAGCAGGCACGCGCCAGCGGCGGCGGCGATCCACAGGCGGCGACGGGTGCGGGGTGCGGCGCTCATGGGCGCGTTGCCCGTTGTGCGGTGAACATCGGAAATCCTTGCAGGAATGACGGGCGTGCCTGTGCGTGCAGGCAGGGCCGAGTCTCGATGTCCAGGATTGCGCCAACCTTGCGGCGCCGGGCCTGCTCAGTGGCTGCCGACCTGCAGCGCCACGGCCACGGCCGCGCACAGGCTGCCCAGCACCAGCAACAGATGCCCTGTGATGCGGTGCGTGCCTGCACGCAGCTGCACGGCCACCGATACGCCGATGCAGGCCGCGCCCGCCAGCAGTGCAGCGCGCGCGGGCAGGGACAACAGCACCGCCTGCCCGGCCAGGGTGGCGGCCAGCAGCGTGGCCGTTGCCACATGCAGTGGCCGCTGCAAGGGGCGATGGCGGCCGTGTGCAGTGAGCCATGCGTTGAGCAGCAGCAGGGCCGCGCTGGCCCCGAGCATGGCGTTGGCGCCTGGGGCCGCGACCGTTGCGAACGGCAGCAGGCTGGTCCACGACAGCAGCGCTGGGGCTGGGGCTTCCAGCCGCTGCGGCCACGGTGAAGACACTCCGGTGCTGGCCTGTGACCATGCGGCCATGGCATGCAGCGTGGCGTGCGTCGCCACCAGCAGCACTGTGGCCGCCGCCAGCGCTGCGCCTGCTTGCAGTGCCACGAACACCACGAGGGCGGCGCCGGGCAGGGCCATGAACAGTGCGCCGAACAGTCGCGCCAGTGCGATCGGCCGCGCCGGCTCCGGCAGGTCACGCAGCCAGCGCGGCCAGTGTGCCAGCCCGCGCAGGCGGCGCGGTTGCGGGTACCGGTTCCAGGCGGCGACGGTCAGCGAAGTGGCCGCGGCGCCCGGTTCGGATCGGGGCGTGTTTTTCGGCGGTGCAGCGGCGGCCTGCGGCATGGGCATCCTTTCAGTACGGAACAGGGACGCGCACAGGCGCCCTGCGCCCGATACTGCGCAGCCAACATTGCCCCAAGCTTGCCGGCGCGTGCCGCACGCGCCCGCAGACAGGTGGCAGTCACGCCGCCGGCGGGTTCGCACCGGGGTGCGGCGGAAACTCCACGCGGATCAACGCGCCGCCACCGGGCGCGTCGAGAATCGTGACCTGCCCGCCGTGGCGTTCCACCACCTGCCGCACCAGGTTCAGGCCCAGCCCCGCGCCGCTCTGCCGGGGGCGCAGGCGCTGGAACGGCTCGAAAACGCGTTCGCGTTCGGCCACCGGAATGCCGGGACCATCATCTTCCACTTCCAGGCAGCCGCCCTGTACGCGCACGATCACGTTGCGGCCACCGTGCTCGGCTGCGTTCAAGACCAGGTTGGAGATCACGCGCTCGATCGCGCCGGCTTCGCCCAGCACCGGGTAATGCTGCTCCACCGACACCGCGACCGTGCGCTCGGACTGGATCAGCAGTGGCGCCAGGTCGGCCACCACGCGCTTGGCCACGCGCGCCAGGTTCAGCGTTTCCTTGGGCCCGTCTTCGTCCATGCGGTGCAGGTCCAGCAGCTGCTCGGCCAGCGTGGCCAGGCGCGCTACTTCCAGGGCCAGGCTGCGTGAGGTGGCATCGTCGGCGGCGTCCAGCTTCACCCGCAGGATCGCGATGGGCGTGCGCAGTTCGTGGGCAGCAGCCGCAATGAAGCGGCGCTGGCGCTCGTGGCCCTCGTCCAGCCGGTCCAGCGCGTCGTTCACCGCGTTCACCAGCGGTGCGATCTCCACCGGTACCGCCGTGGCGGTGAGGCGGATGCCGCGGTGGTTGGCGGAAATCTTCCCGGCCTCGGCGGCGATGCGCTCCACGCCGGCGAGTGCGCGGCGCACGATGATGGGCGTCAGCACGATGGTCACCAGCGCCAGCAGCAGGAAGATCGGCACGGTGATGATGTGCGCGGCCAGCGCCATCTGCCAGGTGAGGGTATCCACTTCGCCATGGGCCATGATCGTCAGCTTGCCCGCCGGGCCGGTGTGCTGGCGCACCACCACCGCCAGGCCGTCGCCGCGTTCGCGCCCGCGCAGGTCTCCATAGGGAATGCCGTCCAGCAGCCCCACCAGTGAGGCGTAGGCAGGCGGCACGTTGCCGAAGGTCACGTGGTGGCCGCTGTCATCCTGGGCGATGAACCAGGCGCCCGGGGCGATCTTCAGTTCTTCGGCCAGCTCCGGTGTGTTCTTCACGAACAGCCTGCCGCTGGCATCGCGATGCACGGCGTCGGCGGCCACCGGCGCGAAGGTCTGGATGGTGTAGTAGCCACCGCTGTCCACGCGCACCAGCACCATCAGCAGCACGAAGAACGCCAGCAGCAGGGCCAGCAGGTGGAAGATCAGCGGCTTGATGATCAGCGGCCACTTCAGCGAAGGACGCCGCGCCATTACTTGATTTCCCGCATCAGGTAGCCGACGCCGCGGATGGCGTGGATCTCCACGCCGGCATCGGCCTCGGCCAGCTTGCGGCGCAGGCGCGAGACGTGCGAATCGAGGGTGTTGGAGTGCACGCCATCATCGAAGCCGTACACCGCCATCTCGATGGATTCGCGCAGCACGGTGCGGCCGATGCGCCGCGCCAGCGCGGCCAGCACGCGGATCTCGCGTCGCGGCAGGTCCAGCCGCTCGCCGCCCACGCGGGTTTCGCCGGACACCGGGTCGAATCTCAGGCGGCCGACGGTGACAGTCTCGGCGTTGAGGCCGCTGGGGCGGCGGCCGACGGCGCGGATGCGGGCGAACAGTTCCTCCAGCGCGAAGGGCTTGGCCAGGTAATCGTCGGCACCTTCATCCAGCCCGGCCACGCGGTCGGGCAGCTGGCCCAGCGCACTGAGCACGATGATGGGTACGCCGGGGTTGTGCTGGCGCAGCAGGGCGATCAGGGCCAGGCCATCGCCGTCGGGCAGGGTGCGGTCCAGGAGCACCAGGTCGTGCAGCCCGCAGAGCGCCGCCTCGCGGGCCATCGCCACAGTGCCGGCCAGATCCACCACGTGGCGCTCGCGCTGCAGCGCACCTTTCAGCGTGGCCGCCAGTTCGGTTTCGTCTTCGATCAGCAGGATATGCATCGGCGGTACGGCGGGGCAGATGGGAAACGGCGGTGCCGCACCGTATTACAGGAACATTGCGTGAACATGGCGTGGCCCGGTGCCGTGTGGGATTTACCCCGGCGGCAGCGCCGGGGCGGTGTACGGCGTGCCGGCCAGTGCCACCAGAACCCCGGTCGTGCCGCGCACGATCAGCTGCAGCATGGCCTCGCGCGGTTCCTCATTGCCTGCCAGGGCCTGCAACCCGCGCTGATAGGCGGCCACCACCAGGCCCATCAGCATGCCCGCGCCCAGGCGGGCCTCGGCATCATCGGGCGCACGGCCTGCGGCAGTGGCCATCAGCAGGGCCAGATCATCGGTCAGTTGCGCCTGCAGGCGCCGCCCGTGGTTGGCCAGCACGGGGCTGTCGGCCACGGTGGCCCAGAACGCGGCGGCGCCGGGGTGGATGCGCAGCAGGGGATGGCCACTGTGCATCAGCTCGCGCAGCAGGGTGTTGAAGGCGGCCAGTGGGGTCAGGCCGGCATGCGCATGCATGCCCTCACGCAGCAGCTGCCGCGCCTCTTCATCGCGGTCGAAGACCAGGTGTTCCTTGCTGGCGAAGTAGTTGAACACCGTCTTGCGCGATACCCCGGCGGCCTCAGCGATCTCGGCCATCGACACGGCCTCGAAGCCGCGCTCGATGATCAGGCGCGTGGCCACATCGGAAATGGCTTGCCGGGTTTCGGCCTTGCGTTGCTCGCGGCGGCCTGGGGACTGGCTCATGACGGGTTCACATCGAAAACGTACACCCAGTGTAACATTCGCGGCTTCAGAGCGCCGACCCGGTGCTCATGGGGGTTTTGCATGCTGTACGACGTGGTCATCGCCGGGGCCGGCCCGGTCGGCCTGTTCCTGGCGGCCGAGCTGGCCCAGGGTGGGGCGCAGGTGCTGGTGCTGGAGCAGGCGGCAGTGGCCGACACGCCGCTGAAGCGGCTGCCGTTCGGCCTGCGCGGCCTCAACGCGCCCACCCTGGAGGCGCTGGACCGCCGTGGCCTGCTGAAGGCGGTGGCCGCCACCCAGGTGCGCATGCCCGCCAAGGGGGCGCCGCCGCCGGGCACCGCGCACTGGTTGGCGCAGGCGCGGCCACTGGGCGGGCACTTCGCCGGTATTCCGTTCGCGCTGGACCGCGTCGACAGCGGGCGCTGGCCGTACCGGTTGCCTGGTCCGGTGGCCACCCAGATGCCGGTGGAGCTGGCGGCGCTGGAAGCGGTGCTGGCCGGGCGCGCGCAGTCGCTGGGCGTCCGGATCATGCGCGGTACGGCCGTGGAAGACCTCCAGCCGCAGGCTGACCATGTGCGGGTTGATGCAGGCGGGCAACGCTTCTCTGGCCGCTGGCTGGTGGGCTGCGATGGCGGCCGCAGCACGGTGCGCAAGCGCGCCGGTGTTGCCTTCGTCGGCACGGCGCCTGAGTTCACCGGCCACTCCCTCAGCGTCACGCTGGAGGATCCCTCGGTGCTGACGCCTGGCCGCCAGTACACCGACCATGGCATGTGCAACTTCAACCCGCCCGGCACGCTGGCACTGGCCGATTTCGATGGTGGCGCCGGGCACCGCCAGCCGCTTGACCGTGATACCGCTGAGGCCCTGCTGCGCCGCGTTTCAGGCCGCGATGTGCGGGTGCGCGAACTGCACCTGGCGACGACCTGGACCGATGCCGCGCGCCAGGCCGAGCGCTATCGCCACGGGCGCGTGCTGCTGGCCGGTGACGCCGCGCACGTGCATTCGCCGCTGGGTGGGCAGGGGTTGAACCTCGGGCTGGGCGATGCGATGAACCTGGGCTGGAAACTGGCCGCGGTGCTGCGTGGCGAGGCGGGCGAGGCGCTGCTGGACAGCTACCACGCCGAGCGCCACCCGATCGGGGCACAGGTGCTGGACTGGTCGCGCGCGCAGGTGGCGCTGATGCGGCCGGGTGCGGGCTCGCGTGCGCTGGCTGCGGTGATGGCCGATCTGCTCGATACCACCGGAGGCGCGACCTACATGGCCGAGCGCGTGTGGGGCGTTGCGCAGCAGCTGCAGCTCGGGGGCGCGCATCCTTTGGTCGGGCGCAGCGCGCCGGATTTCGTGTCGGCCGATGGGCTGCGCATGGGCGAACTGCTGCGCGCGGGACGCGCTGTGTTCTGGGTGTTCGACGCGGCGTCGCCGCTGTGCGGCGTGCTGGATGCGTGGCAGCCGCAGGTCCAGTGCATCATGCGCCAGCCCACAGAGGGCATGGGACTGGCGGCGCTGCTGGTACGGCCCGATGGCATCGTCGCCTGGGCGGCCGACACCGGTGAGGCGGCAGGCGATGTGCGTGAGGCGGCATCGCGCTGGTTCAGATCCGCAGCGTAAGGACCGTGCCGGCGCCATCGGAGCTGGTCACCGACAGCGTGCCATCGTGGGCCTTGGCGATCTGCGAGGCGATGTACAACCCCAGCCCGAGCCCGGCATCCAGCCGCCGCTCCTGCGGCCGCGCGAACGGCTCGAACATCTGCGCCAGTTGCGCCGCCGGAATGACGCCTTGGTTGGCCACGCTGATTTCGATGCCGCCGTCGGTGCTGCGGCCATGCACCCGTATCGGCTGGTCCGCCGTACCGTGCACGGCGGCGTTGATGACCAGGTTGGCCAGCAGCTGGCACAACCGTGCGGCGTCGCAGACGAAGGTCAGCGGCAGCTGCAGGTCCACTTCGCAGGTGCGCTGCGGATAGGGGCGCATCGCTTCGCGGCAGGCCATGGCCAGGATGCCGGAGAGGTCCGACCACGGCTCCAGCTTCAATGCGATGCCGCTGCCCAGGCGTCCGCGTGTGAAATCCAGGGTGACATCGATCAGTTCGGCGATGCGGTCGGCACTCTCGTTGATATGGCCAAGCACCTTCTGCTGCGAATCGGACAACGCGCCCAGCGACAGCAGGTCGACACCGGCGCGGATGGCCTGCACTGGGTTGCGTAGATCGTGCGCCAGCACACCGATGAATTCTTCGCGCTGCTTGGCCACCCGCTGCAGTTCGGCATTGGACTGCTCGAACTCGGCCAGTTGGCGGCCGACCGAATCGCCCTGCGCCTTCAGGCCATCGATGGTGCGGCTGTCGGCATCGTGGCTGAGGATGGCATCGATCTGCGCCGCCACCAGTGCCGCCAAAGAGTTCAGCGACTGCACGCGTTCCTCATCCACCGGCCGGGGTTCCGGGTCCAGCGTGCACAGCGTGCCGAATATGGAGCCGTCGACCAGCACCAGCGGCACCGAGAGGAAACTGCGGAAGCCGTACATGCCAGGGATGGGGCTGCACTGGTAGTCCGGGTGGCTCAACGCATCGGCAAACCACACCGGGGAGCGCGACGCGCGGACTTCCTTGCAGAAGGTCTTGTTCACATCGAGGAGCATGCCGCTGGAAATGCCCAGGCCGGCGCTGTCGATGCTCTGGATGGAGCGTGCCGAGGTGTCGGTTACTTCAGCCACCAGTGCCACGCGCATGCCGGTCAACGCGCATGCCAGGTCCAGCGATGGCCGGAAATCGATTCGGGTAGGCATGGGGGTTCCAGACAGACTGCGGTATGCGGCCAGTATAGCGAGCGCTACTGGAGTTTCATCACGCCTTCGCGGCCGCATGCACACACTGCACGCCCTTCCCGAACCGCAAGGCATGCCGTGATCAGCAGTACGCTCCTCCAGACCTTCTCCGCTTCCCACCCGGCCGATGCGCGTGTGCTGCGCACCCGGTTTGGCAGCAAGGAGACTTTCGTGGGCTGCTGCGTGACCGGCATCGAACTGGGCCGGCCGGTGTTCGACATGGCCGGCGAGCAGATGCTGGATGCGCTGTTCGAGCGCGCCGGCCAGGTGAAGGTGGTGGTGCTGGGCAGCGCCTTCGAGTGCCCCATCCGCTTCCATCAGGAACTGCAGCAGGTGCCGGCCGATACCGCGCTGTGCTTCGCGTTTGCCGATGTCGTGGCGCTGGAGGAAGCGTTGCCGCTGCTGCGACCGCAGTACACCGGTGGCGTGCTGGAGCGCTGCGGCTCGCTGGAGGGTGTTGGCGTGGCTGAACTGCTGGCCGCACGCGCAGCGTAACCGCGCGCAGAGGCAGCCGAGCACGCTCGACGCTACGCCTGGGCGGACGCGGCGCGGAATCGTTCGCTGAACGCTTCAGCCGTCATCGGTCGGGCCAGGGCAAAGCCCTGGATTTCATCGCAGCCCAGTGCCTGCAGTCGCGCGACCTGCTCGGCGCTTTCCACGCCTTCGGCCACCGCAGCATAGCCCAGGCGCTGGGCCAGGCCGATGATCGCTTCCACCTTCAGCGCGGCACGCGGGTCCAGGCACAGGCGGTCGATCACGGTCTTGTCCAGCTTGAGCGTGCTGATCGGCAGCTCGGTGAGGTAGCCGAAGTTGCTGTAGCCGCTACCAAAGTCATCCACGGCGATGCGCAGCCCCGCCGCCGCCATCTGCCGCAGCTGCTGGCCGGCGGGGGAGTCCACGCGCAGCCATTGGCTCTCGGTGATCTCCACTTCGATGTCCGCGCAGGACAGCCCTTTCTGTTCGATCGCGCGGATCAGTCGCAGCGCCGCATCTTCCTCGCCCATGTCGCGTGCCGAGTAGTTGATCGAAAGGGTCAGCCGGATGCCCGCCGCGCGCCAGGCAACGCACTGGTCCAGCGCCTGGTCGATCACCCAGCGGGTGATGCCCTGCATGACCGCCGTGCGTTCGAACACCGGGATGAACTCGGCCGGGCTGACAGCACCCAGTTGCGGGTGGTTCCAGCGGATCAATACCTCGGCGGCCACCGGTTCCAGGTCCGAGGCGCGGAAGCGCGGCTGGTAGACCAGGTGGAACTGCTTTTCCTGCAGCGCTTCGCGTGCATCGGTGGCCAACCGATAGCCACGCCGCGTGCGCGCATCGCGCGTTTCGGAATACCAGCGGAACGGCGCGCGGCTGTTGATGGCGGCGTTCAGCCCCACCAGCATGCGGCGGATGGTTTCGTCTGCCGTGTGCTGGCCCAGGGTGACGCCACAGATGCCGGCATGGAAGGAAGGCGACATCGGCACCTGCGCGGCCATCATGGGCCGGGTCAGCCGATCCTGCAGCTCGGCCACCAGGTCTTCCACGGCCTTCGACGATGACAGCTCGACCACGAAGGCAAACCGCGCCACACCGACGTGGTAAACCTCGGCCATGCCGTCCAGCGCCACCCGCAGGCGCACGCCGATGCGGCGGATCAGTGTTTCCAGTGGTGCCATGCCCAGTACCTGGCCGGCCTCGGTAGCGGTGGTGGCATCGAAGACGTCGATCAGCACCGCATGCACGAAGGTGTCCGGCTCACGCGCGGCGTGGGCGTCGAAGTCCAGCGTGAACTGATGGCGGTCGGGCAGGCCGCTGACCGGATCGCGGCGGCCGGTCAGGGCGCGCAGCTCGAGTTCGTTCATCGCCGCATTGGCCAGGGTCTGCAGCTGGCGACGCTGCGCTTCGGAAAACTGCCGGGGCGCGTCGTCCATGATGCAGAACGCACCGATGGCCACGCCGTTGCGGGCAACCAGCGGCGTGCCTGCATAGAAGCGAAGCTGCGCATCGCCGGTCACCAGCGGATTGCTGGCGTGGCGCGGGTGCGCGCGCAGGTCATCGATGACCAGTGTCTCGGCGATGCCGATGGCAGAGGCGCAGATCGAATCGCGGATATGCGTCTGGGGGACGTCCAGGCCCTTGCGCGAGACCAGCCGCTGGCGATCGACCTCCAGCAGCGAAACGAACGCAACGGGCACGTTGAAGGCGTGTGTGGCGAGCTCGGTGAGGCTGTCGAGGGCGGCGCCGGAGACGTCGCCGAGCGCATTGAGGCCGGCCAGGGTGGAAAGGCGTTCTTGTTCGGGGGAGGGCATCAGGACCACATCAGAACGTACAGGGGGCTGCACAGGCGGAACGACCGCGGCAGCGCAACCACAATGTCGCGCAGCAGGGATCGGGGGAAGGGGTGCAGGCCGCTGCCTGCTGAATGCTTCAGGCCTGCGCCGCGATGGTAGTGCGGGGCCGATGCGGGCAGTGTGAGTGCCCGCATCGGTCCCTGCCGATCAGGCCGCGCGCTGGAGTGCGGTGGCTGCGTGGCCCGAGACGCGGAACACGGCGGCGGCCTGGTCCAGTTCCGCTGCCTGCCCGGCCATTGCGCGCGCGGCTGCACTGGCTTCCTCGACCAGCGCGGCATTCTGCTGGGTGGCCTCGTCCATCTGCGCGATGGTCTGGTTGACCTGTTCGATGCCAGCGGCCTGCTCGACGCTGGCCTGGGCGATCTGCTGCACCAGGTGCCCGGTCTGGCCCGCGGCAGCGGTCAGCTGCCCGATGGCGGCCTCGGTCTGGCGGGCGATGGTGATGCCCGCTTCCACGCTGCCGGTGGATTCATCGATCAGTGCCTTGATGTCCTTGGCCGATGCCGCCGCGCGCTGGGCCAGGGTGCGCACTTCGCTGGCGACCACAGCGAAGCCGCGGCCCTGTTCGCCCGCGCGGGCCGCCTCGACCGCTGCATTGAGGGCCAGGATGTTGGTCTGGAACGCGATGCCGTCGATCAGGCTGACCATTTCGCCGATGCGCAGCGAAGAGGCGTTGATCTGGCCCATCACGCGCACCACGTCCTGCACCGCGTGCGCGGTCTGCTGCAGGGCCTCGCCGGCACTGCGCGAGGCTGCATCGGCCTGCTGTGCATGCTCGGCGTTCTGGCGGACGGTGGAGGTCAGCTCTTCCATCGACGCAGCGGTTTCTTCCAGGTTGGCGGCCTGGCTTTCGGTACGCCGCGACAGGTCGGCGTTGCCTGCGGCAATCTCATCGGACGCGCTGGCGATCGAACCGGAGGCCTGCTGGATGCGGCGGATGATGCCGGCGAGGTTTTCCGCCGTGCGGTTGGTGTCGCGCTGCATGGTGGCAAACACGCCCTGGAAGTCGCCGTCGATGCGGCGGGTCAGGTCGCCCTCGGCCATCGCACCCAGCACCTTGGATAGCGCACCAAGGCTGCCGTCAGCCGTGGCCATCAGGCGGTTGAGATCTTCGATCATGCGGCGGAAATCGTGGCGATAGGCGGTGGCATCACCACGCGCGCTGAAGTCACCGGCTGCGGCGGCCGATGCCAGGCGCTGGATGTCCTGGTTGATGGCGTGCAGGCTGGCCTTGGCGGCATCCATCGACTCGTGCAGCATCGCGCGGCTGCCCGGCAGGCGCCGTGCGTCGCGGCTGAGGTCGCCCTGGGCATACTGGTTCAGTACCTCGATGGCGTCGACGATCGCGTCCAGGTGCTCGAACACCATGGTGTTCATGCCCTGCGCCAGTTCGCCGTAGACGCCGGGGAAATCCACCGGCATGCGGTGGCTGATGTCCTCGGCGGCATGCTTGCCGATCATCAGCTGGGTCTGCTGCGAGAAGCGCTGCAGCAGGCCGACCATGCCGTCGGTGGCGCGCAGCATCTGGCCCACTTCGTCGGGGTTGTCGTCCTGGTGGCGGATGCTGAGGTCGCCGCGGGTGACCGCATTGATCGACGCCTGCACCTGCGCCAGTGGGCGGGTCAGGCTGCGCGAGATCAGCCATGCGGCGATGATGCCCAGGCCCAGGCTGAGCATGCCGAACAGGCTGAGCAGCGCGGTCGTGCGTGCGGCCAGTGCCTGCATCTCCTTGGCGGCCTCGTCGACCAGGGTCTGCTGCAGTTCGGCGAACTCGGCCAGCGCGGCGTTCCAATCGGCGGCAGCGGGGCCGGCACGGGTCAGCAGCTGCGTGCTGGCCGCATCGAAATCGCCGGCCAGCATCGCCGCATCGAGGTCGCGGTTGAGTGCAACCGTGGCCTGCTGCTTCTGGGCAACCTTGGCGCGCATCGTTTCGGCCAGTGGGCTGGTGGCCGGGCGCTCGGTAAAGTGGGTCCAGATCTGGTCGTAGCGCTCCGACATCGCATGCGCCCTGGCGATGTCTTCGCCCAGACCCTGGCCGCGCTTGATCAGCATGTCTCGGCGCAGGAGCAGCAGTTCCTTGTTGATGATGAGCATGTCGTACAGCTCGCCCATGCGGGTGACGCGGACGTTCACGGCGTTGTCGAACTGTTGCCGCTGCTGGTAATTGCTGTGCAGGGCGATCGCAAGAATGGTGGCGATCAGGAGGAGCAGGATGGAAAACCCCGCAGTGAGGCGGGTGCCAACCTTGAAGCGGCGCAGCGTGTTCATTTTGTGAAATCCGGTAGTCGTTGTAGGCCCGACTGCCGGGCGTGTCTGCACAGGAGAGAGTCCCGGCAAGCAGTACAACGGTAGCGGCGGCGCAGGCTGAAGCTTTAGCGCCGCAGACAGATTTTTTCGGAGGTGCCTGCAGGTCAGGCGATGCAGAGCACGAACACGGCCGACAGGGCGAGCATCAGCACGAATACCCGCCGGCTGAGGGCCAGGCAGGCCAATCCAGCGGCCAGCGCCCAAGCGCCGAGCAGCACGCATGCCAGCAGCCACAGCCCCATGCCCATCAACGAGCCGGACACCACGCCGGACAGCGCCAGTGCCTTGAACAGGCCCACGCCCAGCACGCTGCCCAGCATTCCGGCCTGCAGGGCAACGGCATCATGGCGGGCGGGGGCAGGGCGGTGATGCATGGGCTGCACTGTGCAGGAAGCCACATCCACGCCATGTGTTTTTTGCGGTTCAGCGAAGGGGCGGGATGCCTTTGCAGCCAGACAGCTCCCCCCACCGCTCACGCGTCGTCGTCCAGCGCATCCCCATCCCAGTCGGCCGGCGCGTCATCGGCCTGCAGCCCGTCCGGGTCGACGGGTTCGAGCAGCGTGTAGTCATCGCGACGCGGGTCGCGGATACCGAGGCCGACGTACGTGGCTTCCAGTGCAGCGGTATGGGCACGCCGCCGCAGTTGTGCCGGTGTGGCCAGGGTGCCGCCGAGCCAGGCCGCAGCCGCGGCGGGCTCGAGGAACACCGGGCCATCGGGCGACAACGGGGCGGGGATGGCTGGGTTGCCATCGGTCAGGATCGAAAACGTATCGCGCTGCTGGCCCGCGTCATCCTGCCAGTGCTCCCACAGCCCCGCCGCCAGCAGCGCTACGCCATCCTGGCGCTGGACGAACATCGGCCAGGGCGGCCGTCGCTGCCGGTCCCATTTGAAATAGCCGGTCATCGGCACGATGCAGCGGCGCTTGTTCCAGGCATCGGCGAAGATGCGGCTGCGTGGCGCGCGCTCCAGCCGCGCGGTGACCGTGGTGTAGGGGGTGGAAGGCTGCTTCGACCAGCGCGGCACCAGGCCCCACTGCATGTCCGCAACAACAGTGCCCGCGGCTGCATCGGATGCCCCGACGGCCCAGACCCATGCGTGGCCGTCCTTGCCGATGTTGTAGCGCGCATCTGCACCGGCCAACGCGGCAGATACTTCGCCGGGCAGATCCGCGGGAAAGCTTTCCGCGTCGACGAAGGCCTGCACGAAGCGCCGCATGCCCGCCCCGCCGCGTCAGTGCGACGCGTGCGCCTGCAGTATCTCGCGGCCGCGCGGGGTCAGGTCGATGTCACCGTCTTCGGCCTGCACCGCAAGCCCGGCGGTGACCGCCCAGGTGGCGTCGTCGCCCTTCACCGGTTGCGCATCGGCGATCGCGCGCAGGATCTGCAGTTGCCCGGCCGTCAGGGTCGTGTCCATGTTCATACACCCAGTACCCGCGGCAGCTGCCAGTCGGCCACGCGCGCGTTGCTTACCGCCTGGTGGCAGCCGCAGTCATCGCAGCGGAACAGGGTGCCACCGGGAAGATGCAGCAGGTTGCCTTCGGTGGACGATGTCGTGGCATCGCAGTGCTTGCAGGTCACCGTCAGCGCGGTGATGCGTTCGACGCCACCGGCCATGTTGAAGACGGCCTCGAAGGCGCGAATGGCGAAGTGACCGGTGTCCGACATGGGAAAGGGGCTGCCAGGAAGAAGGTGCATTCATCGTCACACTTTCCCCTGTGACGGCACCGTCAGCCCGATGCGGCGGCGAAGTCAACGCAGCCCTCGGCAGGCGCAGCCCCTGCCAGCGGCAAGGGCTGCGGTCCGGGGGCTCAGGCCGCCTTGCGGCGGCGTTCCACCAGCATCGACACGCCCCACAGCAGCAGGCCACCGATGGCGGTGGCAGCACCGACATAGCCGGTGGTGGCCGGGCTGAAGCCGGCGCTGATGGCCATGCCGCCCAGCCACGGGCCGAGTGCATTGGCGGTATTGAAGGCGGCGTGGTTGGAGGCGGCGGCCAGCGTCTGCGCCTCGCCGGCCACATCCATCAGGCGGGTCTGCAGCACGGCTGCCAGCGCGCCCATGGTGCCCACGGTGATGATCATCGGGCCGATGGTCCACACCGATTGTGCGGCCAGCGGGTACAGCAGCAGCATCACGATGGACCACACCAGCACCACGGCCGCGGCCTTGAAGTGGAACTTGTCCACCAGCCAGCCGCCGGCGATGTTGCCGATGATCGCGCCGATGCCGAACACACCCACCGCCAGCGGCATCCACGACTCGGCCACGCCGGTCACCTGCACCAGGGTCGGTGCGAGATAGGTGAACACGCAGAACATGCCCGCAAAGCCGACCGCGCCGATGGCCAGCGCCAGCCAGACCTGGGTGGTGTTGAACGCGCGCAGCTCACGCATCGGCGAGGTACGCACCTCGTCCGGGTCGGGCAGCAGGAAGCGGGCGATCATCACCACGGTGGCGATGGCCAGCACGCTGACCAGGGCGAAGGCGGTGCGCCAGCTCAACTGCTGGCCCAGCCAGGTGGTCAGCGGGTTGCCGATCAGGATCGCGATGGACAGGCCCAGCAGCACCCGCGACATCGCCTGGCCACGCTGGCCGGCCGGGCTGATGGCTGCGGCCACCAGCATCGCCACGCCGAAGTAGGCGCCATGCGGCAGGCCGGCGACGAAGCGCGCGATCAGCATGGTGCTGTAGTTGGGGGCCAGGGCGCTGGCCAGGTTGCCCACCGCGTAGAAGCCCATCAGGGCCAGCAGCAGTTTGCGGCGCGGGAACGAGGCACCGATGAACGCGAGGATCGGCGCACCGACCACCACGCCGATGGCGTAAGCGCTGATCAGGTGGCCGACCTGGGTTTCGCTGATCGACAGGCCGCGGCTGATTTCCAGCATCAGGCCCATGCTGGCGAATTCGCTGGTGCCGATGGCAAAGCCACCCAGCGACAGGGCGAGGATGATCCAGGTACGCTGACGCGGCGTCAGCCGCGCGGCCAGGGGAGAATTGGGGCTCATGCGGGGGGCGGGCAGGGCGGAGGAAGCCGCCCATTGTACTGCTGCACCGCAACACCAACAGCTGCGCGGGGGTAAATCAGTGTTCGATGGGTGGATTGCTGCCGTGTTTCAGCCCAGGGGCGTGCCCGGTGTTACCGGTTGCCAGCGGGGCAGCGGCCCACAGGTGTCCAGGAAACGCTGCAGGATGCGCTCGGCGCTCTCGCCGTAAGGCGGCGTCCAGTCCGGCGTGCCCTTGTCGGTCCAAGTGTCGTACGCATCCAGTTCCATCTGGGCTTCCAGTTCCTGCGAAACGATGCCGCGCACCTCCGCCAGCGATTGCAGCACCTGTTGGCTGTGCATGAACAGCAGCAGCGCAGCGGCTTGTTCAGTTTCTTCCGTGAAGCCGGACGCGATGCGGTCAAGGCCACACACCAGCGTGTCCAGGCGCTCACCGGCCTCCATCAGCTGCACCAGGCGTTGGCGTGGCGCGGCCTCGTCGCGCTCGGCGCCAGGGCTGTAGCGCGGCGGGTGCAACGGCGTGCGCCGGGCGCCGAGGGCGGCCAGCGCGTGCCGGTACTTGCTGCGCAGCCGCTCGGCGGTCGCCGCATCCAGCGCGGTCAGGCGCGCCTCGTCGGCGTTGTCGGCGATATCCGCCAGTTTCACCTTCAACGCCACCGGGTCGGCGGCGATGCGTGCGTAGTACGTGTCGGCATCGGGTGCACTGTTGCGGCTCATCAGCTGCACCGTCCGCTGGATCGGGGCAGGGAAGTCGCCGACGCGGGATGCGTGCTCGGCGCAGTCTTCCACCACATCATGCAGCCAGGCCGTCGCCTGGGCGATCGGATCGTCCTTGATGGCGCCCGCCACGCGCGCCACATGTTCGATGTAGGGGCGCCCTGCTTTGTCCTGCTGCCCGGCATGGGCTTCGATCGCCAATGCGCGTGCTCGTTCGACCCAGTCCATCATCGCCTCCTGCAGGTGGGAGATCGATTATCGCCCAATCGTAGCCGCGCAACGCCCGCTGCCCGACAATGACGGGCAGACGCACTGAACGGGATGCACCGTGAACTACCTCATCCGCCCTGAAACCCCGGCCGACGTCGCCAGCATCCATGCACTGACGGCCGCCGCCTTTGCCCATGCCGCGCACAGCAGCCATACCGAAGCGTTCATCGTTGACGCACTGCGTGCGCGCGGTGAACTGACGGTGTCGCTGGTGGCGGTGGACGAGAGTCGGCTGCTTGGCCACGTGGCCGTATCGCCGGTGTCGATATCCGATGGCAGCGCTGGCTGGTTCGGCCTGGGGCCCATCTCGGTCGCGCCGGCCTGGCAGGGGCAGGGCATCGGGTCTGCATTGATGGACGCGGCCATCGACGCACTGCGCCGGCAGCATGCGCGGGGCTGCGTGCTGCTGGGTGAGCCAGCGTATTACCACCGCTTTGGTTTCCGTGCCGAACCGGCGCTGGTGCTGCCGGGCGTTCCTGCCGGGTACTTCCAGGCGCTGTGCCTGCAGCCACCGTTGCCACAGGGCGAGGTGCGCTATTCCCCGGCATTCGAAGCGACTGCCTGAGTATCCAGCCCAAGGGCGCGATGCCCCGGGCCGCAATGGTTCAGGGCATCTCGTCGTCGCGCAGCGGCACCCATGGCACCGGCTCGGGTTCCGGCGGCGAAATGCGCCGGCCACCGATATGGGTCAACAGCGCATTGGTGCGCTGTTGTTCGGCCAGCAGCCGGGCCAGCAGCGAGCGGCACGAAAAAATCGCGAAGGGCACGAACAGCCAGACCGCGCCCATCACCACCATCAGCAGGCCCCACATCACTTCGGCTGGTTGCATCGTTCGTCATCCGTGTCGAGGGAGTGCAAACCTAGCATCCAGTGCACGGATTGTGGGCGTGCTCAGCCGCCGTAGCGCAGATGGATCAGCGGATACGGCCGGCCGTGGCCATCGACCGGCGAGCGGCCGGTTTCGACGAAGCCCAGGTGCCGGTAGAAGCCGACAGCCTGCGCGTTCTGCGCGTTGACATCGGTAGTGAGCTGGGGGTGTTCGGCCAGCGCGTGCTGCAGCAGCAGGCGGCCCACGCCGGAACCGCGCGCAGCAGGGTCGATGAACAAGGCTTCCATGTGGCTGCCGTCCACGAGCATGAAGCCAAGCGGGCGATCCTGGGCATCGGCGGCGACCAGCAGCGGCGCCTGCGGCAGGAATCCGGCCACTTCGGCATCGATGGCCTGGCGGTCATCGGCACTGAGGAAATCGTGGGTGGCATCGACCGAGCGGCGCCAGAGATCGACCAGGGCAGCGCCTTCGTCGGCGCGGGAGGGACGTAGTGTGGGCATGTGACTGTCCAAGGTGCTTGTGAAGGACGCGTAGTATGCTGCTGCCTCACCCGCAATTGAACAGCCCCCAAGCGGGAGGAGAACCATGGTCGACACCCCGCTGGGCGTGCCTGTGCACGATGCCGATGAACAATGGATGCGCCACGCACTGGCCCTGGCCGAGCGCGCGCAGCACGAATTCGACGAAATTCCGGTGGGGGCGGTGCTGGTGGGGGCCGATGGCACGCTTCTGGGCGAGGGCTGGAACCTCAACATCGCCTCCCATGACCCCAGTGCACACGCCGAGATCGTGGCCATGCGCGAAGGTGGGCGGGCGCTGGCCAACCACCGGTTGATCGGCAGCACCCTGTACGTGACCCTCGAACCGTGTGCGATGTGCGCGATGGCCATCGTGCACGCGCGCGTGGCGCGGCTGGTCTACGGTGCCAGCGACCCGAAGACCGGTGCCTGCGGCAGCGTGTTCAACCTGCTGGGCGATGCCCGCCACAACCACCGGGTGGAGATCCACGGTGGCGTGCTGGCCAAGGAGGCCAGCCTGCGCTTGACCAATTACTTCCGCGCCAAGCGCGGCAAGCCGCCGCTGCTGCTGGAAGACCACGCCGGCGAGGGCTGAGCAGCGAAAGGGTATGATGGCCGCCTCTTTCCTTTTCCGGCGGGCGCCATGCCTGCCCAGCAACGAGGCGACACGATGGTGGAGAACGGCGCGGCCAACGAACGACTGATCTGGATCGACCTGGAAATGACCGGGTTGGATACCGACAACGATTCGATCATCGAGATCGCCACCGTGGTCACCGATGCCCAGCTGAACGTGCTGGCCGAGGGCCCGGAATTCGCCATCCACCACCCGCTGGAAACGCTGGAAGCGATGGACGAGTGGAACCGCAACCAGCATCGCCGTTCGGGCCTGTGGCAGCGCGTGCTGGACAGCACCACCACCCTGGCCCAGGCCGAAGCGCAGACCGTGAACTTCCTCGCGCAGTGGATTCCGTCGGGTGTTTCGCCGATGAGCGGCAACTCGATCTGCCAGGACCGCCGTTTCCTGCACCGCCAGATGCCGCGGCTGGAGAAGTACTTCCATTACCGCAATCTGGACGTATCCACGGTGAAGGAGCTGGCCAAGCGCTGGGCGCCGACCGTGGCTGCCGGGCTGGCCAAGAACAGCAACCACACCGCGCTGAGCGACGTGCATGATTCGATCGCCGAACTGCGCCATTACCGCCAGTTCATGGGCGTGCTGTCGGGCCTGCCGACGGCCTGAACAACGACGCCGGGCATGGCCCGGCGCTGCCGGGGTCACGCGAACTGGTAGTGCCGGCCGCTGGCCAGCAAGGCGCCGGGGTCGGATCCCTTTCCGGCGGAAAGGGCTCTGACCCCTCTGTCGTGCCCGCGACAAACCGTTCAACTCCATGGCGCTACTATCGGCCCCATGAACGAGCCGATCCTGCTGCCGCGCGATATCGCCCACGATGCCCGGGACTGGGCCGACCTGCAGCGGGCGGTGACCCTGCTGGAGGCGCCGACGATCACCGCACGCATGGCCAACCTGGTCGGCACGCCGCTGGAGTTCGCGGTGAAGGCGCTGCCCAAGGCGATCTCCGGGCGCATCCATGGCGCCGTCGAGGCGGCGCTGTCGAAATCCGCGCAGGCGGCGCTGTGGAGCATGGGCAATACGCCCGGCAAGTCGGCCTCCACCCGCTGGCACAAGGTGGCTGCGGCGACATCGGGTGCCGTGGGCGGTGCCTTCGGCTTCGCCGCGCTGTTCATCGAGCTGCCGGTGTCGACCACCATCATGATGCGCGCGGTGGCCGACGTGGCCCGCAGCGAGGGCTTCGACCTGTCGCAGTTCAGCACCCGCCAGGCCTGCCTGGAGGTGTTCGCACTGGGCGGCAATTCGCCACGCGACGATGCCAGCGAGACCGGTTACTACCTGGCGCGCGGTTTCACCACCGACGTGATGCGGCACCTGTCGGCCGAACTGGCCGGGCGCGTGGTGACCGGCCGCGACCTGACTCTGGGCGTGGCACCGAAGGAGGCCGGCAAGCTGCTGGCCAAGCTGGTGGAGAAGGTGGCTGCGCGTTTCGGCGTGGTGGTGACCGAGAAGTTCGCCGCGCAGGCGGTGCCGATCGTGGGCGCCGCGGCCGGCGCCACCCTCAATACGATGTTCACCGACTACTACCAGGACATGGCGCGCGGCCACTTCATCGTGCGCCGGCTGGAGCTGAAGTACGGCGAAGAGGTGGTGCGGACCTGCTATGACCGGGTGGCCCACGGCGCGGCCAGGATCGAGCCGACGCTGTAACCCTTGCCTTCACGGCACAACTGTTTTGCCCGCGGGCGGCTGTTGCGCGCCGCGGGCCGTCCCCATCCTTGCGGTCAGTCCCCCGCAAGAGAATGCGCCATGTTGTTCACTCCCCACACCCTGGGCACGCTGGCCCTGCCGAACCGCATCGTGATGCCGCCGATGACCCGCTCGCGCGCGGCCGCCGGCAATGTCGCCACCGCGCAGATGGCCCAGTACTACGCCCAGCGCGCCGGTGCCGGCCTGATTGTCAGTGAAGGCACCCAGATCAGCCCGCAGGGCCAGGGCTATGCCTGGACCCCGGGCATCCACAGCGAGGCACAGGTGCAGGGCTGGCGGAAGGTGACCGATGCGGTACACGCCGCCGGTGGCCGCATCTTCGCCCAGCTGTGGCACGTCGGCCGCGTCTCCCACGTCGCCCTGCAGCCGGACGGCGCGGCGCCGGTTTCGTCATCGGCACTGCTGGCCGAAGGGGTGAAGGTCTTCGTCGACCCGACCGGCGCCGGCCCCGGGTCGGGCGTGGGCGAGATGATCCAGCACTCGATGCCGCGCGCGCTGGCTGAGGACGAGATTCCGGGCATCATCGCCGACTACGCGCAGGCCACCCGCAATGCGCTGGCCGCCGGCTTCGACGGCGTCGAGCTGCATGGTGCCAACGGCTACCTGATCAACCAGTTCATCGATTCGCAAGCCAACCAGCGCACTGATGGCTACGGCGGCGCGCTGCAGAACCGCCTGCGCTTCCTGCGCGAAGTGGTGGAGGCCGTGGTCGCTGTCGCCGGTGCGCAGCGCGTGGGCGTGCGCCTGGCACCGCTGACGACCCTGCAGGGTGCGGTGGACGACACGCCGCAGGCGACCTACCTGGCCGCCGCGCACCTGCTGGGCGGGCTGGGCGTGGGCTACCTGCACATCGCCGAGGCCGACTGGGAGGATGCGCCGGTGATGCCGGTGGCATTCAAGCAGGCCCTGCGCATGGTCTACCCGGGCACGCTGATCTACGCCGGCAAGTACACCGCCGAACGTGCCGAGCAGGCGCTGGCCGAGGGCTGGGCGGACCTGATCGGTTTCGGCCGGCCGTTCATCGCCAACCCCGACCTGCCGGAGCGCCTGCGCAACGGGGCGGAGCTGAATCCGCCGGATCGCGCGACGTACTTCGGCGGCGGCGAGGCGGGGTATACCGATTACCCGGCGCTGGAAGAGGCCGTCGAGGCCTGATACCGAAGTGTGGTTGCCGGCCAGCGGCCGGCACTACCGGTCTGCACGGTTGCTGGTAGTGCCGGCCGCTGGCCGGCATTGCCGATCAGGGTTTGTCGCGCACCAGCGCCTCGGCCTCGACCACGCCACCATCCTTGCCATGCAGGTACAGGTGCATGTCCTGCTGCGGGTAGGGCAGGTTGATGCCAGCCTTGTCATAGCCCAGCTTGATCTGTTCCAGCAGGGTGACCTTGGTGCCGAACTGGTCGGCCGACTTCACGTAGCAGCGGATGCCCAGCTTGATGGCGTGGTCGCCCAGCTCGTACACCACGACGTCCGGCTCGGGCGAAGGCAGCACGCGGCTGTCGGCCTTCATCAGCGCGATGGCCGTTTCACGCGCCAGCTGGATGTTGTCCTCGTAACCGATGCCGACCACCAGTTCGACGCGGCGCGTCGGCTCGGCGGTGAGGTTGATGATCGGCGCAGCGGTGATCAGCGTGTTGGGGATGGTGGTGTGCTGGTTGTCGGCGCCGGTGATGACGGTCTGGAAGATGCGCACTTCGCGCACGGTGCCGGTCTGCCCGGCCACGGTCACCACATCGCCAACGCGGAACGGGCGCAGGGTCACCAGCATCACCCCGGAGGCGATGTTGGACAGCGAATCCTTCAATGCCAGGCCGACGGCCAGGCCGGCGGTGCCGAGCACGGCCAGCAGCGGGGAAATCGGTACGCCCAGCGTATTGATGGCCAGCACGACCACGATGACCAGCGAGGCCGAATACACCACGTTGCGCATGAAATTGCCGAGCATCGGGTCCATGCCGACCCTTGCCGTTGCACGCGGCAGAGTGTTGGACACCCTTCTTGCCAGCCACATGCCGACCAGTAGCACCACGATGGCGGCCAGCAGCGGCACGCCGTAGGTTTCGAACAGGCGTTCCCAATCCAGCGAATGGAACCAGGTCGTGGCGGGGGCGGTGACAGCAATCATGCGGGCTCCTTTGCAGCAGTCGTCATGGCGTATGCGGACGCCAGAAACAGGCACGCCCCGCAGAGGCGGGGCGTGCATGCAGCTGCAGTATGGGCGGACGCCAATGAAAGCGACGTCAGCCCATCAACGGATCAGCCGTTGGCCTTGTGCTTGGCCAGGCGCAGCCAGGTGTCGACCACGGTATCCGGGTTCAACGACAGCGACTCGATGCCTTCCTGCATCAGCCACTCGGCCAGATCCGGGTGGTCGGACGGGCCCTGGCCGCAGATGCCGACGTACTTGCCCTTGGCGCGGGCGGCCTTGATGGCCATCGAGAGCAGCTTCTTCACCGCCGGGTTACGTTCGTCGAACAGGTGCGCGACGATCGACGAATCGCGGTCCAGGCCCAGGCTGAGCTGGGTCAGGTCGTTGGAGCCGATCGAGAAGCCATCGAAGATCTCCAGGAACTCATCGGCGAGCAGTGCGTTGGACGGCACTTCGCACATCATGATGATCTTCAGGCCGTTCTCGCCCTGCTTCAGGCCATTCTGTTCCAGCACCTCGACGACCTTGCGGCCTTCTTCCAGGGTGCGCACGAACGGAATCATGACCCACAGGTTGTCCAGGCCCATTTCGTTGCGCACGCGCAGCACGGCCTTGCATTCCAGCGCGAAGGCGGCCGAGAAGCTCGGATCGACGTAACGGCTGGCGCCGCGGAAGCCGATCATCGGGTTCTCTTCGTGCGGCTCGTAGTTGCTGCCGCCCACCAGGTTGGCGTACTCGTTGGACTTGAAGTCCGACAGGCGCACGATCACCGGGTTCGGCGCAACCGAAGCGGTGAGGGTGGCGATGCCTTCAGCCAGGCGGTCCACGTAGAAGCTGACCGGGTCGCCATAGCCGGCGATCTTCTCGTCGATCTTCTTCCTGGTGGCCGCATCCTGGCGGTCGTATTCCAGCAGCGCGTTCGGGTGGATGCCGATGTGGCTGGCGATGATCATTTCCAGGCGGGCCAGGCCGATGCCGGCGTTCGGCAGCTGGCCGAAGTCGAAGGCACGTTCCGGGTTGGCCACGTTCATCATGATCTTCAGCGGTGCCGGCGGCATGTTGCCCAGATCGGTGGTGGTGCGCTCGAAATCGAGCTTGCCTTCGTAGATGAAGCCGGTATCGCCTTCAGCGCAGCTGACGGTGACCTGCTGGCCATCTTCGATGACCTTGGTGGCGTTGCCCGAACCGACCACGGCCGGCACGCCCAGCTCGCGCGCGATGATCGCGGCGTGGCAGGTACGGCCACCACGGTTGGTGACGATGGCCGAGGCGCGCTTCATCACCGGCTCCCAGTCGGGGTCGGTCATGTCGGCAATCAGCACGTCGCCCGGCTGCACGCGGTTCATGTCTTCCAGCGTCTTGACCACGCGGGCGGTGCCCGAGCCGATCTTGGCGCCGACGGCACGACCTTCGGCCAGCACGTTGCCGCCCTTTTCAGTCAGCGCGAAGCGCTCGATCTGGGTGGCGTGGCTGCGCGACTTCACCGTTTCCGGGCGCGCCTGCACGATGAACAGCTTGCCGCTGACACCGTCCTTGGCCCACTCGATGTCCATCGGGCGGCCGTAGTGCTTTTCGATGACCAGCGCCTGCTTGGACAGTTCCTGCACGTCCTCGTCGCTGATGGAGAAGGTGCTGCGCAGTTCGGCCGGGGTGTCCTCGATCCTGACGCGCTCGCCGGGGACATCCGAATACACCATGCGGATTGCCTTGCTGCCGAGCGAGCGGCGCAGGATCGCCGGCTTGCCGGCCTGCAGGGTGGGCTTGTAGACGTAGTACTCGTCCGGGTTGACCGCGCCCTGCACGACCATTTCGCCCAGGCCGAACGACGAGGTGACGAACACCACGTCACGGAAGCCGGACTCGGTGTCCAGGGTGAACAGCACGCCGGACGAGCCGACGCCCGAACGCACCATCAGCTGCACGCCGGCCGACAGGAACACGTCTTCGTGCTTGAAGCCGTGGTGGACGCGGTAGGCGATGGCACGGTCGTTGTACAGCGAGGCGAACACTTCCTTGACCTTGTGCACGACATCGTCGGCACCGGTGACGTTGAGGAAGGTTTCCTGCTGGCCGGCGAAGGACGCATCGGGCAGGTCTTCGGCGGTGGCCGAGGAGCGCACTGCAACGGCCACGTCGCCGCCGCCGTTCTCGGCGCTCAGCGTGGCGTAGGCGCTGCGGATGTCCTGGTCCAGCTGCGGCTGCAGCGGGGCGTCGATCACCCAGGTGCGGATTTCCTTGCCAGCGACGGTCAGCGCATTGACGTCCTCGACGTCCAGCGTGGCCAGCTTGTCGAAGATGCGCTTGGACAGGTCGTTGTGGGCAATGAAGTCCTTGAAGGCTTCAGCGGTCGTGGCGTAACCGCCGGGGACGGAGACCCCCAGACCGGCCAGGTTGCCGATCATTTCGCCCAGCGACGAATTCTTGCCGCCTACGCGGGCCAGATCGCCCAGACGCAGTTCGTGCAACCACAGGATGTTCTCGTTCAAGCGCGATGCTCCGTTTGGCCATCGCCCGAGGCGGGCTGAATGGCCGCGTCCGTAGGAAGAAGCCGATATGATGCCGGTCGCAGTACCGTCGGCACAAGCTTGTGCTGCAACCATTTTCAGCTTCGAAGGGGTGAAAACCGCCTATGTCGACCATCCGTCCGGTGTTCTACGTTTCCGATGGAACCGGTATCACCGCTGAAACCATTGGGCATAGCCTGCTCACGCAGTTCACCGGGTTCAGCTTCATCACTGATCGAATGTCGTTCATCGACGACCCCGAAAAAGCCCGGGAAGCCTGTGCCCGGATCCAGGCAGCGGGGGAGCGGTACCAGGTCCGGCCCATCGTGGTGAACTCCTGCGTGGACCAGAGCCTGAGCCTGATCCTGGGCGAAAGCGGGGCCCTGATGCTGGACGTGTTCGCCCCGTTCATCGAGCCGCTGGAGCGGGAACTGTCCAGCCCGCGCCTGGCCCGGGTCGGCCAGGCCCACGGCATGGTGGACTTCGAAACCTACCACCGCCGCATCAACGCGATGAACTTCGCCCTGACCCACGATGACGGCATCGCGGTGAACTACGACGACGCCGACGTGATCCTGGTGGCGGTGTCGCGCGCCGGCAAGACGCCCACCTGCATCTACCTGGCCCTGCATTACGGGGTGCGCGCGGCCAATTACCCGCTGACCGACGAGGACCTGGAAAGCGACCGCCTGCCGCCGCGGCTGAGAAACTATCGTCGGAAACTATTCGGCCTGACCATCGACCCGGACCGCCTGCAGCAGATCCGCCAGGAGCGCCGGCCGAACTCGCGCTACGCCAACCTGGACACCTGCAAGCGCGAAGTGGCCGCCGCCGAGGTGATGTTCCAGATGGAGCGGATCCCGACGCTGAGCACCACCCATACCTCGATCGAGGAGATTTCCAGCAAGGTGCTGGGCACGCTGGGGCTGCAGCGCGAGATGTATTGACCGGAACCCCCGCTGTAGAGCCGAGCCCACGCTCGGCTGGGCCATCGAGGGCTGACCGGAAAGCAGCCGAGCGTAGGCTCGGCTCTACAGGGGGAGCGCCGCCGGCAGCGCGGCGGCGGTTGAATGCCCCCCTTTGGCCGGGCCCATGCAGCCCCCACGTTGTAAGGCCAACGTGTAGGATCGACCCATGGCCCAAGCCTCGCCCCGCACCGAACGCATCCCCCGCCTGAGCCGGCTCAGCTGGCTGATGGGCCTGTATGCCGAGAACTACCGGCATCTGGTGCGCCTGTTCGCCCCGGCCGAACTGACCGCCGGCAGCTACGTCTCCTCCGTGGGCGACGGCCTGGACGTGCGCCTGGACGTGATCGAATGCCACCGCTACACGGTGGAGCTGCGCCTGACCTACGACCTGGCCGACCCGGTCACCGGCGAGCCGGACCCCTCGGCCTATGTGCGCCTGTACCGCGATGCCCGCCAGGCCGAGACCACCCACTGCTACGTGGGCCGCCGCTGGCAGGACACGATGGGCCTGTACCCGCCGCCGGCGGAGCTGATCAGCCACCGCATGCGGATGAACACCTTCCTCGGCAAGTGGCTGGAATACCTGGCCGAGCGAGGCCACGGCGTGGCCACCCTGCGCCGCGACCCGGAGGGCAGCGCGGCGCTGCCGGCCGAGCGCCGCCTGTCGCTGGTGCGCTGATCGGCCATAATCCGGGGCTGACCTGCCGCTGGATGCTGCCCCATGCCGTATACCCCGATCGTCGCCACCCTGGGCTATGTGCTCTCGCCCGATCGTCGCCAGGTGCTGATGATCCACCGCAACACGCGGCCCGGTGACCACCACCTGGGCAAGTACAACGGCCTGGGCGGCAAGGTTGAACCGACCGAGGACGTGGCGGCCGGCATGCGCCGCGAGATCGCCGAGGAAGCCGGCATCGACTGCACGGCCATGCGCCTGCGCGGCACCATCAGCTGGCCGGGCTTCGGCAAGCACGGCGAGGACTGGTTCGGCTTCGTCTTCGTCATCGACAGCTTCGAAGGCAGCCCGCACGGTGGCAACCACGAGGGCACCCTGGAGTGGGTGGACGTGGACAAGCTGGACACGCTGCCGATGTGGGAGGGTGACCGCAACTTCCTGCCGCTGGTGTTCGACGCCGACCCGCGCCCGTTCCATGGGGTGATGCCGTACCGGGATGGGCGCATGCAGAGCTGGGCGTTCAGCCGGCTCTGAGGTCATTCGGGTAGCGCCGGCCGCTGGCCGGCTGCCCGATGCTGCGATATTGCCGGCCAGCGGCCGGCACTACCGGCTGCGGCTGGGCGGGTTCGGCGCGTGTTTCGGGATATTAATACCCGGGTGATATTGACGTTTCAATATTACCCGGGCAATATTCGCGCATCGTCCCGGATGCCACCGCCATGCCTGCGCAGGAACTTGCCCCTTTCAGCTGTTTTGATGGCCATCGCCTGGTCATTTCCGGCACCCCAGCAATGGCCGCGCTGGCGCTCAAGCAGCTGCGCGCCGACAACGCTGCCGGGCCGCTGCTGGTGTTCGACAACGCCACCGGTCGTACCCATGATTTCGACACGCGTGGCAGCGACGCGCAGTTGCTGGCGCGCGTGGCCAAGGCGTTTCCGGTCGCGCCCGCTGCCGGGCCGGAGCCGCCTGCCGAAGCGTTGCCCGCCGCACCGCGCGGACGCGGTCGGCCCAAGCTGGGCGTGGTGGCGCGCGAGGTGACCCTGTTGTCACGCCATTGGGCGTGGCTGGCAGAGCAGCCGGGTGGGGCGTCGGTGGTGCTGCGGCGGCTGGTCGAAGCGGCCAGCCGCGAGGGTGCGGACAAGGATCGCCGGCGCCGCGACAGCGAGCGTGCCTACCACTTCCTGCAGACCATCGCAGGGGACCTGCCGGGGTTCGAGGAGGTCATCCGTGTGCTGTTCGCGCATGACCGTGACCGATTCCTCGCAGCGCTGCAGGCCTGGCCGGAGGACGTGTGCCGGCACGCGCTGTGGCTGGCCTTCGATGACAGCGCCGAACGCACCAACAGCTGACCTTCCATCGCGGCGCTGAGCCGCCGCTTCATCTGACCGCGGGCCGCAGCCCGCCCTGACTGTGCGTGCTTTGCTGGCGGAAACGCCGGGCAGGGCAGCGCCTTGCCCAAGGAATGCCATGACCATCGCCGCACCACCGATCGCCGCAGCCACCCCGTCGCTGTGGAGGACCTACCTGGCCCTGCTGGTGCCCATGCTGCTGACCAATGCGCTGCAGCTGGCGGCCGGTACGCTGGACAACATCTACCTGGGGCACCTGCTGGGAACGCGGGCAGTGGCGGCTGCCGCTGCCTTCTTTCCGGTCTTCTTCCTGCTGCTGGCCCTGGTGATGGGCCTGGCAACGGGTGCGATGGTGCTGATCGGCAACGCCTGGGGGGCGGGTCAGCCGCAGCAGGCACGTGCCGTGGCTGGCAGCGCCATCGCCCTGGTCCTGCTGCTGTCGGTGCTGGTGCTCTGCGTGGGCAGCACGTTCGCGCCGCAGCTGCTGGCGGCCCTGGGCACACCGGTGGCCATCCTCGGCGAGGCCACTGTGTATGCGCGCGTGCTGCTGCTGGGCGCGCCGGTGTTCTTCCTGCTGTGGCTGGCCACGGCGGTCAGCCGTGCGGTGGGCGATGCAAAGACACCGCTGCATGCGCTGCTGCTGGCAACCGTGCTGGGACTGCTGTGCACGCCGCTGCTGATCCTGGGCTGGGGCGGACTGCCGCGACTGGGCGCTGCCAGTGCAGCGGTGTCGGCGGTGTTCGCCTCCGCCGTGGCGCTGGGCTGGTTGCTGTGGCGCTGGCGACGCCTGCGGCATCCACTGGCGCCGGGCCGCGCGCTGCTGGGGGCGATCCGTTTCGATGGGCAGCTCGTCCGTCGCATCCTGCGGATCGGCGTGCCGGCGTCGCTGCAGATGTTCAGCCTGGCGGTGGCGGAAATCGCGCTGCTGGGATGGATCAACCAGCACGGTTACCAGGCCACGGCGGCCTATGGCGCGGTCAACCAGTTGATGAGCTGGGTGCAGCTGCCGGCGATGTCGCTGGGCATCACCGCCACCATTCTGGCGGCCCATGCATCGGGGGCCGGGCGCACGGCACGGCTGCCGTCCATCGCCCGCGTCGGTGTGTTGCTGGCGCTGGTGCTGCTGACTGCGGTCGTACTGCTTGTGGTGCTGCTGGCGCCGTGGCTGGTCGGCCTGATCCTGGATGCAGCCGAGGTGCACGCACTGGCCACGCTGCAGCTGCGGACGGTGGTGTGGGGCGTGCTGGCAATGGCGCCGATGGCGGTGCTGGTGGGGGTGATGCGCGGCAGCGGAACGGTGCTGTTGCCCGCCTTGCTGGGCATGGCGGCGGTACTGCTGCTCGAGCTTCCGCTGGCGATGTGGCTGCAGGCAACGCAGGGTCTGCCGGGGCTGTGGCTGGCCTGGCCGCTGGGATTGCTGGCGATGCTGGTGATGCAGGTGGCGTGTTTCGGCCGCTGGCGGCGAAGGTTGCCGGCGGCTGCCTGAGCGCTGCTGCCGATGTTGCCGGCCAGCGGCCGGCACTACCGGTTGCGGCCCGGCGGGGTGGTTCAGCGCCGGTGCGCCAGCAACAGGTGGAAGTGCTTGTCGCGCGCCTGCCCGTCGTTGCCCGCCGCCGTTTCCCGGTGGCTGCGCCAGGCCGAGACATTGAAGCCGGCTACCCGCAGGGCCAGCTCCACGGCATCCAGCTCATGCAGCTGGAAATCGGCGGCGAACGGCAGGCTGCGCATGAAGGCGGCATCGCCGAAGGCCAGGCATAGGCGGCCACCGCGGCGCACGACGCGTGCCAGTTCATCCAGCACCGGGGCCAGGTTGGGCCAGAAGTACAGCGTGTTGACCGCCAGCGCCGCGTCCACCGACGCATCGGCCACCGGCAGTGCATGGGCATCGCCGTGGCGCAGGACGGCGCGATCGGCCAGGCCGGTGCCGGCCAGGTAATGGTTGCCGGCATCGACCATCGCCGTGGACAGTTCAATGCCCAGGTAGCGGCTGTCAGCGCCCTGCAGCAGCAGCGGCGCAAAGGCGGCATTGCCAGGCCCGATCTCCAGCACCTGTTCGCCCGGCGCCACCGCCAGCAGGGTGATGGCGGCCCGATTGAGCTCGCCATTGCTGCGGTTCATCGATTCGCCCACGGCCAGCGCGGCTTCGCCGTGGGGGTGCCGCAACTGCGCGGCCAGGGTGCGTGCGTCCAGCATCGACAACGTCCATGAAAAAGGAATCGGACGTGGCGTCGGCGGGTCCGCCGGTGACCATAGCGCCGGGTCGGCAACTTGGGAAGTAGGGAAACCCCTCGTCGAGGTGATCAGCAAATGGCCAGCGTCGCAGTCCCTGAGACCAGGTTGTCCACAGGGGGTGTGGATTACGCGTGGGCAACTTTGTGGATAAGCCCCGACAGGCGCCACCCCCCTAGGCTGTCAAGATGGGTGGCCAAAAATTCACCGCTGGTGATGGGCGGTGACGGGCGGGTGAAGGTCGTCGTCGGTCCGCGCTGTCGCCAGCAGCGGCGCTCGCGGTACCCTGTCCGCCTTGATCCTCCGTGAGACCCCATGAAACGTCATTTCTCGATGCTGCGTGAGTTCCAACTGGCGGACTGGTTCACCCTGGCCAACGCCTTCTGCGGCACCGGGGCCGTGTTTGCCGCCATGCGCTTCCTGCAGGACGGCGAGCGCGGCTACCTGATGTTCGGCATGGCGCTGATCCCGCTGGCCTTCATCTTCGACGCCCTCGACGGCCGCATCGCGCGCTGGCGCAAGTCCAGTTCCACGCTGGGCCGCGAGCTCGATTCGCTGTCGGACGTGATCTCCTTCGGCGTGGCCCCGGCGGCGCTGGCCTATGCCTGCGGCATGCAGGGCGGCTGGGACTGGCTCGTGCTGAGCTACTTCGTCTGTTGCGGCGTCAGCCGCCTGGCCCGTTACAACGTGACCGCCGAGTCGCTGTCCGGCGACGAGGGCAAGGTCAAGTATTTCGAGGGCACGCCCATTCCCACCAGCCTGGCGCTGGTGATCGTGCTGGCCATTGCCGCCGGCACCGACGCCATCGGCCACAACCTCTGGTTCGGGCAATGGCAGCTCGGCCCGTGGCAGCTGCACCCGATGGTGCTGCTGTTCGCCCTGTCCGGGTCGCTGATGATCAGCAAGACCCTGCACATCCCCAAGCCATGACCCAGCCCAGCGGAGGCCCGCGATGACCAGCTCGGCCCACGACGCCGGCAGCAGTGATTTCGAGAACCTGTCCCGCCAGTACTTCGGCGCCTGGGGCGATGCCCTGCGCCATGCCGCCACGCCGGGCGCACCGGCCGGGGATGACCCGGGCAGCTGGCAGCGCCTGTTCGACTGGTGGGGACAGCTGTTGCCCGAGCAGGGGCAGGGCGCCCCGGAAGATGCGCTGCGCCGCTTCCGCGAGCAGGCCGGCAGCTGGTACGGGACCATGCAAGAAGTGGCCGCGCGCTTTGCCGGCCGCGACGCCAGCAGCGCCGACGTGGCCCAGGCCTGGCGCGAAGCCGTGCAGGGGCAGGGCGATGGCATGCTGCAGTGGATGCTGCAGGGCGCACGCGGCAGCACCCAGGCCGGTGCCTCGCTGCCCGAGTTCGCTGCCTGGCTGCAGCAATGGCAGGTGCAGGCGGGCCCGTGGCTGCAGAGCCCGGCGTTCGGCCCCGGCCGCGAGCATCAGGCGCGCTGGCAGACCCTGCTGCGCGCGCAGGAGGAATACCAGCAGCATTCGCGTGCCTACGTGGACCAGATCAAGCAGGCGCTGGAAGAGGCCTTCGACCTGTTCGAGAAGCGCCTGGCCGAGCACGAACAGCCGGGCAGCCAGCTGACCAGCGCACGGGCGATGTTCGACCTGTGGATCGAGGTGGCCGAAGAGGCCTACGCCAAGGTTGCCCTGTCCGAGGCGTTCCAGCAGGTCTACGCCTCGCTGGGCAATGCGCAGATGCGCCTGCGTGCAGGCCTGCAGCGTGAGGTCGAGCAGGTGAGCGAACGCATCGGCCTGCCCACGCGCAGCGAGATGGACGCCGCCCACCGCCGCATCGCCGAGCTGGAGCGCAGCCTGCGCCGCCTGCAGGCGCAGGTGGCGGTGCTGGCCGGTGCCGCCGAGGTCGACCCGGTGGCGCAGCCCGCCCCGGCCAAGGTGAAGCCGGCCGCGCGCAAGGCGGCGAAAAAGGCGGTACCGGCGAAGAAATCCGCCGTGGCCAAGCCGGCTGCCAGGAAGGCCGCAACAAAGAAAGCACCGGCGAAGCCCGCCCTACGCCGCACCAATGCGCGGAAATAACGACCGATGAAAGGACCGCTGGGCTTCAACGCCGATGACCTGATGCAGGAAACCCTGGCCATGCAGCGCAAGCTGATGGAAGGGCTGAAGCTGCTGCCGCAGGTGGAGGACGTGGATTATGGCGCCACCGCCCGCGAGGAAATCTGGCGCGACGGCAAGGTGGTGCTGTACCGCTTCGTGGGTGAGCAGGCGCCAAGCCGCAAGCCGCCGCTGCTGATCGTCTACGCGCTGGTCAACCGGCCGTACATGGTCGACCTGCAGGCTGACCGTTCGCTGGTGCAGAAGCTGCTGGCGCTGGGCCAGGACGTGTACGTGCTGGACTGGGGCTACCCGGACCGCTCCGAGCGCTTCCAGACCCTGGAGGACTACCTGCTGCGCTACATCGATGGCGCGGTGGATGCGCTGCGTGCGCGCAGCGGTGGGCCGGTGGACATGCTGGGCATCTGCCAGGGCGGCGTGTTCGCCCTGTGCTATGCCGCGCTGCGCCGGCACAAGCTGGGCAACCTGATCACGATGGTCACCCCGGTCGATTTCCATACCGCCGACAACATGCTCTCGCACTGGGCGCGGCAGGTGGACGTGGACCTGCTGGTGGACACGCTGGGCAACATCCCGGCCGACCTGATGAACGCCAGTTACCTGATGCTCAAGCCGTTCCGCCTGAACGTGCAGAAGTACGTGGGCCTGCTGGACATCCTCGATGACAAGGCCGCGCTGGAGGATTTCCTGCGCATGGAGAAGTGGATCTTCGATTCGCCGGACCTGGCGGGCGAGGCATTCCGCGACTTCATCAAGCAGTTCTACCAGGGCAACGGGCTGGTGAATGGCACGGTGCGGATCGGCGAGGAAGCGGTGGATCTGTCGCAGGTGACCCTGCCGGTGCTGAACATCTATGCCGAGCAGGATCATCTGGTGCCGCCGGATGCCTCGCGGGCCATGCGTGGGCGCTTGGGCACGGCTGATTACACTGAATCCAGTTTCCGCGGTGGCCACATCGGGATCTACGTGTCCGGCCGCGCGCAACGTGAAGTGCCGGCAACGATCGATGGCTGGCTGAAGGCCCGCGACCCGTAGAGTCGAGCTTGCTCGACTGCACCTGTAGAGTCGAGCCATGCTCGACTGCACCTGTAGCCATGCTCGACTGCCTCGAAACGATGATGACCTACCGTATTCCGTTGATTCTCGCCGCACTGCTGGCAACGCCGCTTGCCCACGCCGCCCCCAGCCCGCAGGCGCAGCGCGAGATCGCCCAGCTGATCGGCAGCCTGGACGGTTCGCAGTGCCGGTTCCAGCGCAACGGCAGCTGGCATGACGCGGCCGAGGCGCGCGCGCACCTGCAGCGCAAGTACGACTACCTGCTGAAGAAGGACAAGGTGGACAGCGCCGAGCAGTTCATCGAGCGCGCGGCCAGCCAGAGCAGCATGAGCGGCAAGCCTTACCGCATCCAGTGCCCCGGGCAGGCTGAACAGACCGCCGCGGCCTGGTTCGGCACCCGCCTGCAGGCGCTGCGCCAACGCACGCCGTAGACATGGCCCGGGTGTAGAGTCGAGCCACGCTCGACTGTGCCTTCTGATTCCCGAGGAGAACCGCCATGAACACCACGCCACGCACGCTGTCGCGTTCGTTGAACGATCGGATGATCGCCGGCGTGATGGGCGGTATCGCCCATCGCTTCGGCTGGAACCCGACCCTGGTGCGGATCGTGTTCGTGTTGATCTCGATCGGCTCGGCGGCTTTCCCCGGCATCCTGATCTATCTGATCCTGTGGCTGCTGATCCCGAACGAGGCCGATTGAACGCCGCCTCCCGGCCCTGGCCCCTCTGGCTGCGCGCGCTGCAGGTGCTGGGCGCGGCCTGGACCGTGCCCAATACGCTGATCGGCGTGATCGCTGGGCTGGCCGGCCTGCTGGGCGGGGCGAAGTTGCGCTGGAGCGGGCGCGACTGTGCGCTCATCTTCGACCACTGGCCCTGGGGGCCGGGTGGGGCGATCACGCTGGGCAATGTGATCCTGCATACCGGCCATGACCTGGGCATGTCGTGCCGCACCTATGCGCACCAGGCGGGGTGGGGCGTGGAGCCGCTGATCCGGCTGGATGACCACGAGCGGGCGCACGTGTACCAGTACCTGGTGCTGGGGCCGCTGTACCTGCCGGTTTACCTGCTGTGCGGGGGCGTGAGTGCGCGCAACCCGTTCGAGCGGGCGGCGGATCGTTACGCCCGGTTCGGGCATGGCTGGTGGCCGTAGTGTCCCGCCAACGGCGCAGCCCCTCGTGGCTGGGGCCGGTAGAGTCGACTGTCAGTCGACTGGCATCGTGGGTTGGGCCGGGCGGGGTGGGTTCGCGGGACACGCCGTAAACCCCTCCATGGGGGCTCGATGGCGCCATCCATGGCGCCAACGGTCCCGCG